>NZ_JASHIN010000009.1:0-157173 GCF_030733705.1 Roseovarius sp. MMSF_3298 | reverse complement strand
GGAGGCGCCGGCGTCGGGTGGTGCGGAAGACGCGAGCCTCGACGAAGAGGGGCAGCCCGCCGGTCCGACCGATACCGCGACGACGCAGGCAACGGAGTCGGACGAGACCGTTCAGCCGGCAGCGACAGTGGCGGAGGCCGCGTCGGAGGAGACGGCGCCCGGACTCGAGACGGCGATGTTGTCGGATCCGGCAGCACCCGAAGGTGACGGTGGGACGCCGGAGGCGGCACCGGAGAGCGAGGCCGGGGACGGCACCGATGCGGTGCAGTCCGGGACGGTGCCCGAGACGGCGGCGGACAGTGCAGCTGGGGCAGGAACCAGGTCTGCCACCGCGACCGAAGGCAATGAGACGGCGACGACGGGCGAGACTGGAGCTGAGCGAGCGGGGGCCACCGGGAGCGAAGGCGATGACACGGCGACGACCGCGACGGCGGGCGAGGCCGGGACCGGGCAGGACGGAACCGGGCAGGGCGACGACACCGCCAACGGCGCGCAGACCGTCAACAGCCCTGTCCCCGCCGGCACTGACGCGGACGAAAGCCGCGATCCCGCTCCGGGGGCGGCGGTGCTGATGTCCGACGCGGACGGCGTGCGGGTGATCCAGCCCGCGCCGGGAGACGCCAGCCCGGAGGTGATGTCTATCGTGGCGCTGGACGCGATCAGCTATTCGGACAGCGGCAAAGTGGAATTGTCGGGCCGGGGCACCAGCGACGGGTTCGTGCGCGTCTACCTGGACAACAAGCCGGTCACGACCTCGCGGATCGAGGCGGATGGAAGCTGGGGCACGGACCTGCCGGAGGTGGATACCGGCGTCTATACCCTGCGGATCGACGAGGTGGATGCGGAGGGCAATGTCACCAGCCGGGTCGAGACGCCCTTCAAGCGCGAGGACGAGACGCTGCTGGCCGAGGCCACCCAGGCGGGCAAGCTGGTGCAGGCGGTGACGGTGCAGCCGAGCTATACGCTGTGGGGGATTTCGCGGCGCAATTACGGCGAGGGGATCGAGTATGTGCGCATTTTCGAGGCCAATCGCGACCGGATCCGCGACCCCGACCTGATTTACCCGGGGCAGGTGTTTTCCATCCCCGACCAGGTGGTGGCGGAATAGCCCGGGCAAAGGAAAACCCCGACGCGGGATGCGCCGGGGCCTTGTAACTTTCCTTGGCAAGCGCCGTGATCAATGTTGGATCGGGGGATCACGCCGCCGCTCGAAAGAGGGCTCAATCGTTTTCTTCGGCCTCTTCCTCGATATCGTTACCGAGGTTGGACAGGTCGCGCCCGAACCCTTCGGTCGTCTCGCATGCGGCGAGGGCGAAAAGGGCGGTAAGTGCTGCGATGAAACGCATGTCTTTCTCCTGTTAGTCAGGCCCGTTGCCTGCTCTTACGCGGGTAACTCTGGCAGGGCGGGATTGGTTCCAAAGCAAACCCGGAAAACTGCGACACAACTGTGCGGTGGTGCGTCTGGCCTTGGCGGCGGGCTTGGCCTATGTCACCGGAGGGATGAAGGAGATCAGATGCGGCGCAGACCCACGACAGCGACGGAAATGCCGGAAAACGGCCTGCAAGTGATCCGGCGGGTGGCGCCATACCTGTGGCCGGAGGGACAGACATGGGCCAAGCGCAAGGTGGTGCTGGCGATGATCGCGCTGGTGCTGGCCAAGGTCGTGGCCGTGGGGACGCCGTTTTTCTACAAGGCGGCGGTGGATCAGCTGGCCGGGGAAGGCCAGGAGGCGGCGTGGATGCTGGGCGCGGGCGCGATCGGGCTGACAGTGGCCTATGGCATGGCGCGGCTGATGAACGTCGGCTTCCAGCAGTTGCGCGACGCGATCTTTGCGCCCGTGGCGCAGCGGGGTCTGCGACGGCTGGCGCTGGAGACGTTTCAGCACATTCACCACATGTCGATGCGCTTTCACATGACGCGCAAGACCGGGGGGCTGAGTCGGATCATCGAGCGGGGCGTGAAAAGCGTGGAGTTCCTGCTGCGCTTTCTGCTCTTTTCCGTCGGGCCGCTGATCCTGGAACTTCTGATGATCGGCGTGGTACTGTGGACGCTGTTCGATTTCTCGTACCTTGCCGTGGTGGTAGGGGTGATCGCGGCCTACACGGTGTTTACCTTCAAAGTGACGGAGTGGCGGGTGAAGCTGCGCCGCCGGATGAACGAGCAGGACACCGACGCCAACCAGAAGGCGATCGACAGCCTGCTGAATTTCGAGACGGTGAAATATTTCGGCGCCGAGGGGCGCGAGGCGGCGCGATATGACCGGGCGATGGAAGGCTACGAGACGGCGGCGCTGCAGACATCGTATTCGCTGGCCTTTCTGAATGTCGGGCAAAGCTTTTTGATCACCGGCGGGCTGGTGGCGGTGATGGTGATGGCAGCAATGGGCGTGCAGAGCGGCGCGTTGACGGTGGGCGATTTCGTGATGGTCAACGCCTACATGATACAGATCACCATGCCGTTGAACTTTCTGGGCACCGTGTACCGCGAGATTCGCCAGAGCCTGGTCGATATGGCGGAAATGTTCGATTTGCTAGAGAAAAACCCGGATGTGACCGACGATAAGGATGCAAAAGGTCTGGAAATTGAAGGTGGGTCGGTGCGGTTTCGGGACGTTTCCTTTGGGTATGACCCCGAGCGACCGATCCTGCACGGTATTTCGCTGACCGTGGCGGCGGGCGAGACCGTGGCGCTGGTGGGCCCGTCGGGGTCGGGCAAGTCCACCATCGGGCGGCTGCTGTTCCGGTTCTACGACGTGAGCGGCGGGGCGCTGGAAATCGACGGGCAGGACGTGCGCGGTGTGACGCAGGAGAGCCTGCACGCGGCCATCGGCGTGGTGCCGCAGGACACGGTGCTTTTCAACGACACGATCGGGTACAACATCGGCTATGGCCGCGACGGAGCCACTCAAGGCGAGATCGAGGCGGCGGCGAAGGCGGCGCAGATCCACGAGTTTATCGAGGGCTTGCCCAAGGGGTATGACACGCAGGTGGGGGAGCGCGGGCTGAAACTGTCGGGTGGCGAGAAGCAGCGCGTGGGTATCGCGCGTACGCTGTTGAAGGACCCGCCGATCCTGCTGCTGGACGAGGCCACGTCTGCGCTGGACACCGAGACCGAGCGCGAGATCCAGGATGCGCTGCGCCGGGCGGGCGAGGGCCGCACGGTGATCACCATCGCGCACCGTTTGTCGACGGTGGCCGATGCGGACCGGATCGTGGTTCTTGAAGACGGGCGGATCGTCGAGGAAGGCACCCATGCCGATCTGCTGGCGCGGGAGGGGCGCTATGCTGGCCTGTGGGCGCGGCAGGCCAGCGAGCGGGAGCGGGCGGCCTGAGGCCGGTTATGACCCCTTGGAGTTGATAAACCATGGTTCGGGGGGATTGGCCCGGCGTTGCTACCGGGCCGGTGAGACACGGCGCTAACGCTGAAACGGCCGGTCCAAGGTTTCAAAACCTTGGGGCGCACCTGCGCTATCTTGGAAATTTTTCCATTTTTCTCAAAGCCTTGACTTTGTCTTATTGATACGTCGCTTCACGCGGCTAATTTGCTCTTCACGTGGTTGGGGGACTGCGTTAGAGCGAGGCTTCTTGGCTCCTGTTTACAAGTTTCTTCTGGTTTTGGTGCGAAAGACCGACGCCAACGACGCGCAAAGCAAGAGGCGACATGTACCACGGGACAATTCTGTATTTTTCAGACGATGGAAGTGTCGCGCATATCTGGTGCGCGAAGGCCGGCAATCCCCTGGTCCGGGCGCGTGAGGCCGATTTTCCCGAGCTTTGGCCGGGGCTGCAGGTTGGCACGAATGTGGTCTTTCACGGCAAGACCGGGGACAGACAATGGGTCGTGACACTCGACCTGGCGCCGGACGGCGACGCGTGAGCGCCGGGCACGAGGGACGCGGGGCGCGTGGGGTATCACCGACCCTACGCGGGCCTACTCGGCGGCGCGGAGGGATTTTTCTGTGGGCGGGGTGTCGTCATCCTCGTGGGCGCTGTCGGGGATGGTTTCGGTCCAGATGATCTCGGGCGCGCGGACGCGGCCGGCCTGACGCGACAGTGCCCAGTCGCGGGCGGCGCGGCTGGTGCGGCCGAAGGACAGCTTGGCCAGAAGCTGCGCCCCCCAGAGGACATAGGTCGTGGCCCAGATGCGCAGCGCCAGCATGGAGGGCGTAAAGACGAGCGTCAGAACGGTGGCGATGCCGAGGCCGAAGACGACCGCGGTGGCGAGTTGCTTCCACCACAGCGCGGTGGGACTGTTGAAGGTGTAGCCGCCGCCGAAGAAATCGAGGCTGAGGCCGAACATCATCGGTGCAAGGCCCGCCATCGTGGTGATGGTGGTCAGCAGGACGGGGCGGATGCGAGCCTCGGCCGTGCGCGTGATTGCCTCGATCCGCGGCATGTAGCGGGAATATTCCTGGTAGGTGTCGATCAGCACGATGTTGTTGTTCACCACGATGCCCGCGAGCGCCACGATGCCGGTGCCGGTCATGATGATCGAAAACGGCTGGTTCATTACCAGCATCCCGATGAGGACGCCGGTGGTGGACAGGATCACCGCCAGCAGCACGAGGACGGCGTTGTAGACCGAGTTGAACTGCGCCAGCAGGATGATGAACATCAGCCCGAGCGCCCCGAGAAAGGCCTGTTGCAGGAAGGCGCCGGATTCTTCCTGGTCCTCGGCGTCGCCAGTCCATTCATACGATATGCTGCGCGGAATGTCCGATGAGTCCAGCCATTCGGTCAGGGTTGCAATCCGCTCGTTGGCGGTGAGGGGGACTTGCGTTTCCTCGCCGTTCTCGCCGGTCGTCGTCACGGTCAGGCCGTCCACCACGGCGGCCTTGACGTCGAAATAGCGGGTCTGGTCGACGCGGTCGATCTGGGCCAGTTTCGGCACAGGCCGGCGGGTGATGAAGTTCGACAGCGGCACGAGACCGTCATTGGTGCGGACCTTGAGCGTGTCGAGGGTGGACAGCACGCGGTCCTCGGCGGGCAGGCGGACGCGGATGTCGATTTCCTCGTCCGAGGAGGGCACGCGCATGGTGTCGAGCAGGATGCCGCGCGTCACCAGCTGGACCATCGCGCCCACGGTGGCGACGTCCGCGCCGAAGCGGCCGGCCTTTTCCACGTCGACGTCGATCTGCCAGTCGATGCCGGGCAGAGGGAGCGTATCCTCGATCAGTTCGAGTCCGCGGGTCTCTTCGAATTTTTCGCGGGCACGGGCGGTGAAAGCCTGAAGCTCTTCCCAGTTGTCGCCCTTGAGGCGCAGGTGCACGGGCTTGGCCGAGGCGGGGCCCTGTTCCAGCGACAGGATCTCGACCTTCATGCCGGGGATCTGTTCCAGCTGCGCGGTCAGTTGGTCGATGGTGCGTTCGCCGCCGGCCGTGGGGTCGTTGACGCGGCGCTGCACATCGTAGTCGAGGAAGGGGATGGTGAACCACGTCTCGTAAGTGGTCGGGCGGTCCTCCCACTTGACCAGCTCGAACTGGACCTGGCCGATCGTGTCGAGCGGGGGCTGCGCGCCACCGGTGTTGTTGTTGAGCCCGCCATCGCCGGCAAAGGAGAAGGCGCTGAGCACGTTGGGATGTTGCAACACGACCTCTTCGGCCTCGCGGACCAGGGCGTCTTTCTGCCCGATCGAGAGGTTGCCGCGGGCGCGGACATAGACGATGGCGTTCTCGGGCTCTGATTCCACGAAGAACTCGGTGCCGTTGTTGTTGTTGACGTAATACATCAGCACCGAGCCGACGAAGACGAAGATGGCGCAGAAGGCCACAAGCGGCATGATCGGGTTGGCGGCGATGGAATGGATGATCCACCCGAAGGGCGAGCGGCGATAGCCTGCGTCGATCCGCTGGGCGCGGTGCAGGCGGGTGTATTGCCGGATCGCGATGGCGGCGAAGACGATGAGCGCGAGGACGATGGCGGCGGCCCAGTCCAGCCCCAAGCCCCATGCGACGCCGATGGCCGCAGCCGCGAAGATCAGGCCGCGTGCCACCGGGAAGGGCAGCTTGCGCGCCTGCCAGGTGTCGAGGCTGTCCCACAGGAGCGACAGGCGGCGGAAGAGCGCCAGCACGCACAGAAGCGCGGTCAGCGCGCCGGCGAGGGCCACGCCGCCCGCGATGACCATGCCGAGCCCGAGGCCGAAGGCGGTGAGCAGCGACGGGATGACCGAGCCGAGGATATCGCCGCCGTCCATGCCCGCAAACTGCGCGCCAGCCTGGGCGGCCAGCGGCGGTATGGCCTGCCCGGCCAGCAGCAGACCGCCGACCGCCAGCACGGCCAGTGCGATATGCAGGTAACAGCGGGTGGTGGCGATGGATTCGATCCGCAGGGTGAACCAGCGTTCGATGCGGCCCGTGACGCCGCCCATCACGGGCAGGTAGACGAGCGCCACCAGCAGCGAGGCCGACAGCACGAAGATGAGCGTGACGGGCAGCATCATCATGAACTGCCCCGGCACGCCGGGCCAGAAGAGCATCGGCAGGAAGGCGCAGAGCGTGGTGGCGGTGGAACTGACCACCGGCCAGAACATGCGCTTGGCGGCGGCCACGTAGGCGTGCATCGGGCCTTCGCCCTCGGCGATCTGCTTGTCGGCGTATTCGACCACCACGATGGCGCCGTCCACCAGCATCCCCACGGCGAGGATCAGGCCGAACATGACGATGTTCGAGACCGGCACGCCCATCACGGCCAAGAGCGCGAAGCACAGCAGGAACGAGGTGGGGATGGCGAAGCCCACCAGCAGGGCGGGGCGGATGCCCAAGGCCGCCAGCGTGACGATCATCACCAGCGCGATGGCGGTCAGCACCGAGCCTTCGAGCTGCGAGACCATCGAGGCGATGATGCGGGATTGGTCGTTGGAGCTGTCGACCTGTACCGCGACCTGAAGTTCGGACGGCCAGTTGTTCTCGGCCTCGGCCACGACCTTGCGCACCAGCGCGGCCGTGTCGATGATGTTGAAGCCCTTGCGCTTGACCACCTGCAGGGCGATCGCCGTCTCGCCGTTGAAGCGCGCGGTGCCGGCGCGGTCCTCGAAGGTCAGGTTGATGCGGGCCAGATCGCCCAGCGTGACCACGCGGTCGCCATTGGTCTTGATCGGCAGGTCGTAGATGTCGCCGGTGTCGTCGAAGGACGAGGGGATCTTGACCGAGAAGGCGCCCTGCGCGCTGTCGACCTCGCCCGCCGCGATCAGCTGGTTGTTGTTCTGGACGACGGTCAGCAGCTCGTTGGCGGTGACGTTGTAGGCCTCGAGCCGCAGAGGGTCGATGACCACCTCGACCATCTCGTCGCGGTTGCCGGCTATGCCGGCCTCGAGCACGGGTTCCAGCCCTTCGAGCCGGTCCTGCAGGTCCTTGGCGATGCGGGCCAGCGTGCGCTCGGGCACGGGGCCGGAAAGCGACACGATGATGATGGGAAACTCGGAGAAGTTGATCTCGTTGATCGTGTACTGCTCGGCGCCTTCTGGAAAGTCGGCCTCGGCGGCGTTCATGGCGTCGCGCACGTCGGCCATGATCTGGGACTTGTCCCAGCCGAACTCGAACTCCAGCGCCACGCCGGCATAGTTTTCGCCTGCCGTGCCGGTCATTTCCTTCAAGCCATCAAGATCGGAAAGCTCTGTTTCCATGGGCTTGACGAGCAGTTTCTCGGAATCCTCGGCCGAGATGCCGGGGAAGTTCACCGACACGAAGAGCGCCGGGATCTCGATATCCGGCTCGCCTTCCTTGGGCAGGGAGATATAGGCGGTGGTGCCTGCGACGATCGACAGGATGATGAAGGCGATCACCATCCGGGCGCGTTGCGAGGCCCAGTCGACGATGCCCGTCATTGGATGGTCTCCCTGTAGGTGGGCTTGACGGGCACGCCGTCGGCCACGAATTCCTGGCCGATGATGATGACGTTCTCGGTGTCGGCGAGGCCGGTGACGAAAACGCCCGTGGGGCTGTCGCGCAGCAGGGTCACGGGCTTGAACTGTGCCGTCTTGTCGGGGGTCACGATGCGGACCCCGAGCGCGCCGTCATCGTCGAGCGTGAGGGCGGATTGCGGCAGAAGATGCGCTTGCAGCCCTTCGGAGTCGATGTTGATCTCGGCGGTCTGGCCGTCGCGCAGGGCGAGATCCTCGTTCGGGACGCGGATGTCGACGCGGAAGGTGCGGGTGGTGGGATCGGCGGCGCGGGAGATGAAGGTGACCTCGCCTTCGACGGTGCCGCCAGAGGCGAGCCGCGCGGTGGCGGGCGCGCCGAGGGAGACCTTGGCGATCTCGGTTTCGGGGATGAAGCCCACCAGCATGATCGGATCGAGCTGGATTACCGTGGCGCAGAGCGTGCCGGCCTGAAGGAAGCTGCCAAGCTCGGCTGTATCCGATTCCAGCAGGCCCGAGAAGGGCGCCTTGATGGTCAGCCGGTCGATATCCTTGCGGGCCGAGGCCACGGCGGCCTCGGCGCTTTGTACGCCCGAGCGTGCCGCCTCGATGCCCGCGGCGGCGGTTTCCTCGCCCGATTGGGCGGCCTTGAGCGCGGCCTCGGCGCTGGTGATCTGGGCCTTGGCGCCTTCGACGGCGGCGCGGGTTTGCGCGACGCGGGTCTGCGAGGCGAAGCCGTCGGTCGAGAGTGTTTCAGCGGCGTTGGCATTGATCTCGGCCTCGTTGAGCACGGCGCGGGCCTCGACCAGGCGGGCGCGGCTCTCCTGGATGCGGGCCTCGGCCTCGGGCACGGCGGCCTCGGCCTCGGGGATGCGTGACTTGGCCTCGGCCAGGCGGGCCAGCGCCTCGGCCAGGTTGGCCTCGCGCGTGCCGGGGTCCAATTGGCAGAGGGTTTGGCCCTGTTCGACGAAGGCGCCCTTGCGGATCGGGTCCGAGACGATCTGTCCGGCGGTTTCGGCGCGCAGCTCGACCTGGCGGTCGGCCTCGGTCTGGCCCCTTACTGTGACGGCGCTGTCGATGGTGCGGGCGGTGGATTTCAGGGCCACGACGCCGACGGTGCCGTCGCGTTCTTGCCCGGTTTCGGTCAGACGGTCGCCCGCTTCGGTCTCTTGCGCGACCGCCGGAGCCGGCTGGGAGTCCTCGACCGGGGCGAGCAGGGCGGACATGCGGTCACGCTCCATCACGAGGGCATAGATTGCCGCGCTGACGAGGATGGCGGCGAGGATGGGGAAAAGTCGCATGAAAAGGCTTTCCGGACGTTGTCTAATTTAGTTTACAGGGACGTGACCTGGGAGGCCATGCATCTTTGTGGTGTAATACGCTGAACTATCCGGTTCAGATTAGTCCTTTTGCGCGAACTGTTCAACCCGCCGTGATGCGCCGGGTGGCGCACGGCCGAGGGATGTGGCGGGGATGTATCCGCGCGCCCCTTGGCAGCGCCGGGACGACGCGGTAAGAGGGGCGAACTTTTGGAGAAGGGCAGTGCGCAGTGAGCCAGTCTGACAGTTTCATCGACGAGGTGACCGAGGAAGTCCGCCGCGACCGTCTGTACCGCAATTTCAGGCGCTATGGCTGGATCGGCATCCTGGCGGTGCTGCTGTTGGTCGGGGGCGCGGCCTATAACGAGTGGCGCAAGGCGCAGGAGCGCGCCGAGGCGCAGGCGCTGGGCGATGCGATTATCGCCGCGCTGGGCGAGGAAGAGCGTGCGGCCCGCAATGCGGCGCTTGACGCGATCCAGACAGAGACCGGCGGCGCGCGGGCGATTGTCGGCCTGCTGGCGGCGGGCGAGGGCGGGGCGGAGATGGCGCCCGAGACGGTCGAACAGCTGTTGAGCCTGGCCGATTCCGCCGAGGTGCCGCTGGTTTACCGTCAGATCGCGACCCTGAAGGCGGTGGCGCTGCCGGGCTCCGGCCTGAGCGCCGAGGATAAGCGCAGCCGGCTGGAGGGCATGGCCGCGAGCAGCGGAATCGTGCGCTTGCTGGCCGAGGAGCAGCTGGCGCTGGTCGACCTGGAAACGGGCGACCGGGACGCCGCGCTGGAGCGTTTGCGGGGTATTTACGAAAGCGCGGAAGCCACAGCGGGCTTGCGTCGGCGCGCCGAGCAGTTGATTGTTGCGCTGGACGGTGACATTGAAGAAGAGCCGGGCGGCACGACCGACGGCAACTAAGGTTTGCGGCACCCCTGAGGGGGCGACGCCTGAGGACAGTACGGGGGCGACAGCGGTGAAGACGTTAGCGGGAGTGATTGGCCTGAGTGCGCTGTGCCTTGTTGCGGCCTGTGCCAAGAAGGAAAACATCCTGACCGGCGAACGGCTGGAGGTCAGCGAGATCCTGCAGACCGAGCAGGGCGAACCGGACCTGGCCCCGCAGACAGTGTCGGGCAGCGTGCCGCGGCTTGCCCTTCCGGCGGCGCGCAGCAACGCCAGCTGGACCCAGAGCATTTCCAACGCCCGCACCCGCGTGGCGCACCCGGCCCTGCGCGGCACGCCCCAGCTGGCCTGGACGGCGAATATCGGCCAGGGTGACGGGCGCAAGTCGCGCATTACCGCCGATCCGGTCGTGGGCGGGGGCATGGTTTACACGCTGGATGCGCGGGCGCAGGTATCGGCCTTTACCACGGCGGGTCAGCAGGTCTGGACCCGTGACCTGGTGCCCGAGAACGACAACAGCATCGACGGCAGCGGCGGCGGTCTGGCCTATGATAACGGGCAGCTTTTCGTCTCTTCGGGCTTTGGCCTTCTGACCGCGCTGGACGCCTCGACCGGCGCCGAGCAGTGGCAGCAGAACTTGCGCGCCACCGGATCGGGCAGCCCCACCGTGGCGGGGGACCTGGTCTATGTGGTGGCGGGCGATGAACTGGCCTGGGCGCTGGACCGCACCGACGGGCGCATCGCCTGGCAGTTGGAGGCGCGACCCGACATCCAGAACGTGCTGGGCGCGCCGTCGCCGGCGATCTCGGACAAGTACGTGGTCTTCGGCTTTGGTTCGGGCGAGGTGCAGGGCGCGTTCCTGAAAGGCGGGCTGCGGCGCTGGACCACCCAGATCGCGGGCAGGCGGCAGGGCTATTCCAGTGGCCAGATCGCGGACACGACCGGCGAGCCGGTGATCGACGGCAACACGATATTCGCGGGCAATCACACCGGGCGCACCGTGGCGCTGAACCTTGGCAATGGCGAGCGTCTGTGGACCGCCGCCGACGGGCCGCTGAACCGGGTGTGGCCGGCGGGTGATTCCATCTTCATGGTGTCTGATCGGAACGAACTGCTGCGGCTGGCCAAGTCCGACGGGCGCCGCCTGTGGGACGTGAAGTTGCCGTTCTTCACCAAGTCGAAGCCTAGGAAACAGGCGCGGATCTTTGCCCATTATGGGCCGATCATTGCCGGGGGCCGCCTGATCATCGCGTCAAGCGACGGTTTGATGCGGTTCTATGACCCCACGAATGGCGCATCGCTGGGACAGGTGCAGATGCCGGGCGGGGCGACGACCAACCCGGTGGTGGCCGGAGGCACGCTTTATGTCGTGTCGTCCAAGGGCCAGTTGATGGCTTTCCGTTAAGCCGGACATGGTGTAACAGGGCGCTTTCGTGGCGGCCCTGATACGCAGGGTCCGCGCGGTTCATCCGATCCGGAGCCTGACAAGATGAGTTTCACACTGGCAATCGTGGGCCGCCCCAACGTGGGCAAATCCACGCTGTTCAACCGGCTTGTGGGCAAGCGGCTGGCGCTGGTCGACGACCAGCCGGGCGTGACGCGCGACCTGCGGGAAGGCGATGCGCGGCTGGCCGACCTGCGATTCACGGTGATCGACACCGCGGGGCTGGAGGATGCAACCGACGACAGCCTCGAGGGCCGGATGCGCAAGCTGACCGAGCGGGCAGTGGACATGGCCGATGTGTGCCTGTTCCTGATCGATGCGCGGGCCGGGGTGACGGCGCTTGACGAGATGTTCGCCGAGATCCTGCGCAAGCGGGCGGATCACGTCTTTGTCGCCGCCAACAAGTCCGAGGGCAGTGCTGCTGATGCCGGGGTGCTGGAGGCCTATTCGCTGGGGCTCGGCGAGCCGATCCGCATGTCGGCCGAACATGGCGAGGGGATGCACGACCTTTACACGGCGCTGTTGCCGCTGGCCGACGGCTATGCCGAGAGGGCCGAGGCGGAAGCGCCAGAGGTGGACGTGATCGTTGACGAGGACGGCGAGGCGGACCCCGAGGGCGTGCGCAAGCCCACCAAGGCGCGGCCCCTGCAGGTGGCCGTGGTAGGGCGGCCCAATGCGGGCAAGTCCACGCTGATCAACAAGATCCTGGGCGAGGATCGGCTGTTGACCGGACCCGAGGCGGGGATCACGCGCGATGCCATTTCGGTCCAGATGGACTGGGACGGGCTGCCCGTGCGGATTTTCGACACGGCGGGGATGCGCAAGAAGGCCAAGGTGCAGGCGAAGCTGGAAAAACTGTCGGTGAGCGACGGCCTGCGGGCGGTGAAGTTCGCCGAGGTCGTGGTGGTGCTGCTGGACGCGGCGATTCCGTTCGAGCAGCAGGACCTGCGCATCGCGGACCTGGCCGAGCGCGAGGGGCGTGCGGTGGTGGTCGCGGTGAACAAGTGGGACATCGAGGACGACAAGCAGGGCAAGCTGCGCGACCTGCGCGAGGCGTTCGAGCGGCTGTTGCCGCAGCTGCGCGGCGCGCCGCTGGTCACGGTTTCGGCCAAGACGGGCAAGGGGCTGGACCGGCTGCACGGCGCCGTCGAGAAAGCCTATGACGTGTGGAACCGGCGGGTCAGCACCGCGCGGCTCAACCGCTGGCTGACAGGGGTGCTGGAGGCGCATCCGCCCCCCGCGCCGGGCGGGCGGCGGATCAAGCTGCGCTACATGACGCAGGCCAAGACGCGGCCGCCGGGTTTCGTGGTGATGTGCAGCCATCCCGACAAGATGCCGGCGAGCTATTCGCGCTATCTTGTCAACGGGTTGCGGGACGATTTCGACATGCCGGGCACGCCCATTCGCCTGACCCTGCGGTCGCAATCGGACAAGAACCCGTACAAGGCGAAGAAGAAGGCCGGTCCGTCGAAGCTGCGCAAGCACATCAAGGGGCGCGGGTCTAGCTGAGGCGGTCGGGCCGCTTGCGCAGGGCGAGGATCGCGAGGGCCACGACCCCCGCGCCGCAGAGGACCAGCACCGGCGAGTTGACGGGATCGGCATTGGCGAAAGCGATGCCGACCAGTGCCCAGATGACAGCGGCGGCGTATTCCGGTGTGTCGGGGCGCAGCGTCAGCAGGGCGGCCGCGAGGATGAGAGCCAGCACGATCATGGCGATGGCCGCGGTCTGTTCCGAGACATAGCCGTAGCCTGCCAGCAGCAGGCCGAGCGCCACGCAGGACGCCGCCGTCAGCCAGCCGGTATAGAGTGCGATCGGCGTGCGCAGCCAGATCCGGTCGCGTCGCCCCATGCGCAGGAAAGCCAGAGCGGCGCTGGCCCACATGATCCAGATGAGAACGGTTGCCCAGGCGGGATTGATATTGGCCACCGGAATCCACCCGGCCCCTATGACGAGGCTGGTGATATAGGGCCAGCGCATCGCGTCCCAGGCTGGGTCGTCGCAGCGGTTGAGAAGCCCGAACAGCGCTCCGGCCAGAAGCCAGATATAGATCAGTCCCCAGATCGAGAACGCAAAGCCCGCCGGCTGTACCGGGGGATTGTCCTGCGGGATCGGGAATTGCCCGGCGCTGAACCCGTTGAAGCCGGAACTGTAGACCGGGGACAGCGCGAAGAGGATGGCGGCAACGAGTGCGAAGACGGCCTTGACCTTGTGCATGAGGGGCCCTTTCGGCGATTTCGGGAACACGATGTGTCGGCTGTCATGTTGTTCTTGCAAACGACTGAAATAGTTCCAAATTAGAGACGTCAATGGTAGCATTGCGTGCGTTCGTTCAAGATGTTTTCGGCCTGTGGGGGCGCTGGACCATGACCATCCGCGATTATCTGAAAGACTATACCGGCAAGTCCGACGCCATGGGCGCGCTGAGCCTTGGCGCCACATTCGCGGTTTACTTCGCGGCACTTGGGCTGGGGGCCTGGGCCTGGCCCGCGTGGTGGGCGGTGCTGCCTTGCGTGGTCGTGCTCGCCTTCGCATCTGTGCGGCTCTACGTGCTGCAGCATGATTGCGGGCATTATTCGCTGTTTGCCACCCGGCGGTGGAACGACGTGGCGGGGCATGTCCTGTCGGTGTTTTCGCTGACGCCTTACCGGGTGATGCAGTTCAATCACAACCAGCATCATGCCTATCTCGGCAACCTGGAGCATCGCGAGACCACCGAGGTTTACACCATGACCTTGCAGGAGTGGAACGCGGCAGGACGGGCGACGCGGACCTGGTACCGGATCTATCGCAACCCGGTCGTGATGCTGAGCCTGGGCGGGATCTATGCTTATTTCATTGCCTATCGCTGGCCGGCGAACACGCGGCGGGTCGGTCCGTGGGGCGTGGTGGCGCATAACTTCGCCGTCGCGGCCTATGTCGGCATTGTCTGGGCGCTTTTGGGCGTGCCGGGATTGGTGGTGCTGGGCGCAAGTGCGGTGCTGGCGGGTGTGATCGGCGTGTTCCTGGTCTATTTGCAGCACAATTTCGAGGACACCTACTGGGACCGCAAGCCGGACCTGGATTTCCGCAAGGCGACGCTGGAAGGCTCGTCGAGCCTGGATTTGGGGCATTGGTGGGATATCGGGACGGGCAACATCGCCTACCACGATCTGCATCACTACAACCCGCAGATCCCGTCCTATAACCTGCGCCGGGCGCAGAAGAACCTGCCCGACGGGTTGCGGGTGCATGACGAGATCCGCTGGCCCGAGGCGCTGGCCAGTTTCCGGCTGAAGCTGTGGGATGAAGAGAGCGGCAAGCTGGTGCCGTTTCCGCGCCGGCGCAGCCTGCGTCGTGCAGCGGCGGGGGCCTGAAATTCTTCCTACGAAGAATTTCAGGTGAGATTATTCGTACGAATAATCTGGTGCGTCAGACCTTTTCGACGGTGACGTCGTCGGAAGAATAGAATGCGAGGTGGTCCTTGATGCGGGCCACGTCGGACTTGGGGTCTTCATAGCTCCAGGCCGCGTTTTCCAGGGTCTTGCTCTTGGTGACGATCGAGAAGTAGCTGGCCTCGCCCTTGTGCGGGCAGGTGGTGCGGTGATCGCTTTCGTCGAGGAACGCCATGGCGATGTCTTCGCGCGGGAAATAGATCACGTCGTTCAGGCCTTCCTCGGCCAGAACCAGCGCGTTCCTGCTTTCGACCAGTACCGCGCCGCCTGCGCGGACCGTCCATGTGCCGTCTGCCTTGTGGATCGTGATCTTTGCCATTTTTCTTGTCCTTCCCTCGTGCAATGTCATAGGCACCGGGACGCCGCCCGGTGTCAACCCGTTGACATGCCCTTCTGTGACCCGTCCGTGTGACAGGATCGTGTCAGAGCGGTGCGGTCGTCGTGTCCAGCCAGTCGCGCGTGGCATCGTCGAGCCGCGGGCCGATCCGGTCGCGGCAGGTGGCGTGGTAGTCGTTTAGCCAGTCGCGTTCGTCGCCGGTGAGCGCGGTCGCGTCGATCAGGCGGCGGTCGATGGGCACGTAATTGAGTGTCGTGAAATGCAGCATTTTGCGGTCGTCGCCGTCGGGCAGGGCGGGGGCGGGGGTGACCACCACGAGGTTCTCGATGCGGATACCGAAGGCGCCCTCGCGGTAGTATCCCGGCTCGTTCGAGAGGATCATGCCGGGTTGCAAAGGCTCGGTCGAGGCGCGCGATAGGCGCTGCGGGCCCTCGTGGACGCACAGATGCACGCCGACGCCGTGGCCGGTGCCGTGATCGTAATCCTGCCCGGCGCGCCAGAGGGGCATGCGCGCGATGGCGTCGAGGTCGCGCCCCGCAAGACCCTTGGGCCAGCGGGCGCGGCTCATGGCGATCATGCCTTGCAGGACGCGGGTGAAGGCGGCGCGTTCCGTGTCGCCCGGTTGGCCCACGGGCAGGGTACGGGTGATGTCGGTGGTGCCGTCCTGGTACTGTCCGCCGCTGTCGAGGACGAGCAAGTCGCCGTCCTGAAGCGTGCGGTTGGTCGAGTCCGAGACGCGGTAATGCGGCAGGGCGCCGTGCGGGCCGGACCCGGCGATGGTGTCGAAGGAGATATCGAGCAGCGCGCCGGTGTCGCGGCGGCAGGCCTCTAGCTTTTTCACCACGTCGATCTCGGTGATCGTGCCGGGGGCTTGGGCGTCGAACCACGCAAGGAAGGCGCACATGGCGGCGGCATCGCGCAGATGCGCCTCGGTGCTGGCGGCGATCTCGGCATCGGTCTTGCAGGCCTTGGGCAGGATGCAGGGGTCGCCGGCATAGGCGATGTCGGTGCCGGCCTCTTCGAGCAGGGACACGATGCGCAGGGGCACCGAGCCTCGGTCGAGCCGGACCGGCCCGGCAAGGGCGCTGATGGCCGGGGTGAAATCCTGCGGCATTGCGAGGGTGACATCGTCGCCCAGATGGGTGCGCACGGCGTCATCGAGCTTGGCGGGGTCGATGTAGAGGTCGACTTTCGCGTCGTCGTGCAGGATGGCGAACGCGTGCGGGATCGGGTTGCGGGGGATGTCGCCGCCGCGGATGTTCAGAAGCCACGCGATGGAATCGGGCAGGGTGAGGATGGCGGCGCGATGGCCGTCCTCGCGCAGGGTTGCGGCAAGCGCGCGGCGTTTGTCGGCGTGGGATTTGCCCGCCAGATCGTCGGGATAGACGCGCACGGCGCCCGTGGGCGGGGCGGGACGGTCGGGCCAGGTGCGGTCGACGAGGTTGTCGGTGGCCTTCAGTGTGATCCGCGTGCCCTTGAGGCCGTCCTCGATCGCCGCGATCTGCTCGGGCGTGTAGAGCCACGGGTCATAGGCCACTGTGCCGCCCGTAGGCAGGTGGGTTTTCAGCCAGCCTGCGGGGCGCGTGGCTGGCCAGTCGACGGGGGTGAAGTGGTCAGTGTCGACCTGGGCGCGGACCTGGCCGCGGTAGCGGCCGTCGACGAAGACGCCGGCGATCTCCCGCAGCACGATGCAGAAGCCCGCGGAGCCGGTGAAGCCGGTGAGCCAGGCCAGCCGCTCGTCGCCGGGGGCGACGTATTCGCCCTGGTGCGCGTCGGCGCGGGGGATCATGAAGCCATCGACGCCGTCACGCTCCAGCTCCGCGCGCAGGAGTTTCAGGCGCGGCGGGCCTTGTTCGGGAGAGGCGGATTCGGAAAAGGACTGGAAGACGGTGTCGGGCAAATCTGTCATGGGCAAAGTGCTAGGGCCGCGCGGGGCGAAGTGCAAGTGTGGGCGCGGGCAGGGGCCGATTTCTTGCAAGAAATCGGGTTGGAAAATTGGAATTTTCCAGCGCGGAATTTTGCAAAATTCCGCCTGGGCGGCGTAGGGAAGCCGTAGCTGTTTCAGGTGCTTAGCTGGCGCGCTTCATGCCCATGACGCGGGCGCGGGCGCGCGGGTCGCTGTCGAAAAGGGCGGCCAGCTGTTCGGTCATCACCCCGGCCAGCTGGTCGGCGTCGGTGATGGTGACGGCGCGGTTGTAGTAGCGTGTCACATCATGGCCGATGCCGATGGCCAGGAGTTCCACCTGTTTGCGGCGCTCGACCATGGCGATCACGTCGCGCAGGTGCTTTTCGAGATAGTTGGCCGGGTTCACCGACAAGGTGGAATCGTCGACCGGCGCGCCGTCGGAGATGACCATCAGGATCTTGCGCGCCTCTCGGCGGCCTGCAAGGCGGCGATGCGCCCATTCCAGGGCCTCGCCGTCGATGTTTTCCTTCAGGAGACCTTCTTTCATCATCAGGCCCAGGTTGGCGCGGGTGCGGCGCATGGGGGCGTCGGCGGACTTGTAGACGATGTGGCGCAGGTCGTTGAGGCGCCCGGGCAATTGCGGGCGGCCTTCGTTCAGCCAGGTCTCCCGGCTTTGGCCGCCTTTCCAGGCGCGGGTGGTGAAGCCGAGGATCTCGACCTTGACGTTGCAGCGTTCCAGCGTGCGGGCCAGCACGTCTGCGCAGATGGCGGCGATGGAAATAGGCCGCCCTCGCATGGAGCCGGAGTTGTCCAGCAGCAGCGTCACCACGGTGTCGCGGAACTCGGTGTCCTTTTCAACCTTGAAGCTGAGCGGCGTGGTGGGGTTGGCCACGACGCGGGCGAGGCGGCCGGCATCGAGAATGCCTTCTTCGCGGTCGAATTCCCACGAGCGGTTCTGTTGCGCCTGCAGGCGGCGCTGCAGCTTGTTGGCAAGACGGCTGACCGCACCCTTGAGCGGTTCGAGCTGTTGGTCGAGGAAGGCGCGGAGGCGTTCGAGCTCGATGGGCTCGGCGAGATCTTCGGCGTGGATTTCCTCGTCGAAGGCGGAATTGTAGACGGCATAGTTCGGGTCGGCGTCCGAGATGGGTTGCGGCGCGGGGGGATCGAGCGGCGCCTCGCCTTCGGGCATTTCGGTCTCGTCGCCCTGCTCCTGGTCGGCCATGTCGTCCATGCTGACCTGAGCCTGCGCCTCGTCCTGCTGTTGTTCCTGGGATTGCTCGGGATCGGCGTCGGCCTCGGCCTCGTCGCTGTCATCCTCGCCGGTGCTGTCGGGCTGTTCCTCTTCCTCCTGGTCTGTTTCGGCCTCCTGCTCCTGCTCGTCGTCGTCGAGGGCGTCGGGGTCGTCGCCAAGCTGGTCGCCATAGCCCAGATCGTCGATGATCTGGCGCGCGAAACGGGCGAATTCGGACTGGTCGGAGAGCTTGGCCTGAAGGTCCTCGAGCGTGCCGCCGGCCTGTTCCTCGATGAAGCCTTTCCACAGGTCCATGACATTGCGCGCGCCGTCCGGCAACTCGCGCCCGGTGGCTAGATGGCGGATGAGGTAGCCCGCGGCATTGGCCAGCGGCGCCTCGGCGGGGTCGGTGATCTGGTCATAGCCGCGGCGGCGGGCCTCGGCGCCGATCTTGGCGTCGATATTGCCGGCGGTGCCGGGCATGTGGCGCGCGCCCATCGCTTCGCAGCGGGCAGTTTCCATCGCCTCGTACAGGTCGCGGGCCATGTCTCCGGGCGGGCAGTAGCGGCTGTGTGTGCCCGCGTCGTGATATTTGTGACGCAGGGCCAGCGCGTCGGCGGTGCCGCGGGCCTGCAGCACCTCGTCCTTGGTCATGCGGCGGCTGATCTGGGGCAGGCGCATGGAATCGCCCGAGACCCCGGCGGGGTCGACCGAGTAGGAGACGTTCAGCTCCGGGTCGTCGGCCAGCACCTTGGTGGCCTCGGCCAGCGCCTTTTTGAAGGGATCGGCGGGGTTGTCGGATTGCGCCATTCTGCGGGGCCCTGTCACGCTGCGGTTTCAGGGATGCAACCTAGGCTGACCAGCGCAGAATGACCAGTGGGCGCGGCGCGGAAAATGCCGCGTCAGAGGATGAGTTGGCGGCAGGTGGAGAGGCGGCGATGCATGTCGCGGGTGGCGCGGTCGGCATGGGTGGCGTCGGCGCTGCGCTGTTGCAGGCGCATGAGCTGGGCCATTTCGGACCAGCCCGAGGCCTGCCAGCTGCGGGCGCGGCGCGGGTCGATGCCAGCCTCGGCGGCATGGGGCAAGGTGGCTTCCAAAAGGGATTCGAAGCTGGTCTGCATCGCGCGGGTGGCGTCGCTTTCGGGGTTGTGGGTCGCGCTTTGACGCGTGGCCATGGCGGAGTAGCGCCCGGCGCAGGTGGCGAAGGCCTCTGCCTGCTCTGCAAGGCTGAGGGCGCTCAAAGGGGCGGCCAGCGTGCTCGTTATCAGAAAAGCCGCCGCCGCCAGGGTGTGCTTTTCATTTTTCATGTAACGAATTTATGACGCGCGTATATTCCGCGTCAATACAGCGTATATACAAAAAGTGTTTCATGGCGGTAAGGATGCCGCGCAATGATTAAGGATTGGTCAATGCCGGGGGCGCGGGTAGCCAAAGAGGTCACGGGTCAAGCCCGGGACGGCGGTATTGTATCGCATCGCGCGGAATCAAGGCGCGGCAGGGCCGCGCCGCCGCGCGATCGCCAGACCGCCCCCCGGGCTGGCGATTGGGGGAGGTTAGCACTTCGATTCGAGGTCTTGCGGATGTTGCTGAAATAAAGTGCACAGTAGGCCCGTGGGTCGCCATCCCGCGGTCTGGCAATCGCGCGACAGAGCCGCACCTTGGTTCCGCGCGAAGTGTCCTATCCCAGCGAGCCGTCCGCCAGAAGCCGGGTTTTGCCGCGCAGATAGGGGTGCAGCGCCTCGGGCAGGTCGACCGAGCCGTCGGCCTGCTGGCCGTTTTCCAGCACCGCGATGAGGCAGCGACCGACGGCGAGGCCCGAACCGTTGAGCGTGTGCACGAATTGCGGCTTGCCGCCATCGGCGGGCTTGAAGCGGCCATTCATGCGTCTTGCCTGGAAATCGCCGCAGACGGAGACCGAGCTGATCTCGCGATAGGTGTTCTGACCGGGCAGCCAGACCTCGATGTCATGGGTCTTGCGCGCGCCGAAGCCCATGTCGCCGGTGCAAAGGACGATGGTGCGGTAGGGCAGGCCGAGACGTTCGAGGATGCCTTCGGCGCAGCCGGTCATGCGGTCGTGCTCTTCGAGGGATTTGTCGGGATGGGTGACCGAGACCATCTCGACCTTCTCGAACTGGTGCTGGCGCAGCATGCCGGCGGTGTCCTTGCCCGCGCTGCCCGCCTCGGAGCGGAAGCACTGGGTATGGGCAACATAGCGGCGGGGGAGGTAATCCTGGTCTACCACGAGGCCATTGACGATATTGGTCAGCGTCACCTCGGCGGTGGGCACCAGCCACCAGCCATTGGTGGTCTCGTAGCTGTCCTCGCCGAACTTGGGCAGTTGTCCGGTGCCGTACATCATCTCGGGGCGGACCAGCACGGGGGTCCAGGTCTCGGACAGGCCGTTTTCCTCGACGTGGGTGTCGATCATGAACTGCGCCAGTGCCCGGTGGATCCGCGCGACAGCGCCCGACAGCACCACGAAACGGGAGCCGGAGAGTTTCGCGGCCGTCTCGAAATCCATGCCTGGTTTGACGCCGGCGAGGTCGAAGTGCTCGACCGGGGTGAAATCGAATTCGCGGGGGGTGCCCCAGTGTTTCAGCTCGACATTGTCGTCTTCGTCCTCGCCCTCGGGCACGTCGTCGAGCGCGAGGTTGGGCAGGGTCATCAGCAGGTCGGTCAGCTTCTGGTCGAGTGCCTTGGCCTCGGATTGCATGGCGGCGACCTCGGCCTTCTTCTCGGACACGAGTGCGCGCAGGCGCTCGAACTCGGCCTCGTCGCCCTTGGCCTTGGCGGCACCCACCTCCTTGGAGGCCTTGTTCTGATCGGCCTGCGCGGTCTCGGCGGCCTGGATCTTGGCGCGGCGCTCTTCGTCCAGCGCGAGGATCTCGGACGACGCGCTCGACACCCCGCGACGGGCCATGGCGGCGTCGAACTGGGTGGGGTTTTCGCGGATGGCGCGGATGTCGTGCATCGTCTTGGTCCTCGGGTCAGGTTGAGTCGTGGGGTGGGTTGTAGCAAGTAACCTGCGACGGATGACAGCCGATTTATGCCTTATCGGGGCGTTTGACGCGCCCCTGCGACATTGCCGCAGGCGGTCCGGTTCGCGCCTTGCAAAACGCCAAAGCCGGACTTAGGTTCGCGCAAACGCGGCCCCGGGGGCTGCAAAGCCCGAAAAGGAAACAGATTCGCATGGAAGCCATTGGCCAGTTCATCCCGCTCATCCTGATCTTCGTGATCATGTGGTTCCTGCTCATTCGTCCGCAGCAAAAGAAGCTGAAAGAGCACCAGGCGATGGTCGCGGCGCTGCGCAAGGGTGACCAGATCGTCACGCAGGGCGGCATCGTGGGCAAGGTGACCCGCGTCAAGGAAGGCGAGGAGATCGAGGTGGAAATCGCCGAGGGTGTTAAAGTGCGCGTCGTGCGCAACACCGTGGCGCAGGTTCTGTCGAAGACCGAGCCCGCCGCCTGATATCCGGGGCGCGATGCCCTTCCGATAAAATCAATAGAGACATAAAAGGCACTTCGAATGCTTCAGATCGACCTTTGGAAACGCGTGGTGATTTGGGGCTGTGTGGCCTTGGGCCTGCTGTTGGCGATGCCCAACGGGTTCTACACCCGCGTCGAGACCCATAACGACGCCACCATGGCGCTGGAAATGGGTGGAGAGGCCGAAGGGTTGCAGGAACAGGCCGAGATGTGGCCCGATTGGCTGCCCTCGGGGCTGGTGAACCTTGGTCTCGACCTGCGGGGCGGGGCGCACCTGCTGGCAGAGGTGCAGGTCGAGGATGTCTATGACGCGCGGATCGAGGCGATGTGGCCGGAGATCCGCGACCTGTTGCGGGAAGAGCGTGACCGGGTCGGGCCGATCCGGTTGCAGGACACCGACGCGCCGGAGCTGCGCGTGCGGCTGGTCGAGAATGCCAGCGAGGCTGAATATGCGGCGAGCCTTGTGCGCGGGCTGGCGCGGCCGGTGGCCAGTGTCGCGGGAGCGGGACAGAACGATATCGCGGTGACTGTGGATGGCGACGAGGTCGTGGTCACGCTGAGCGAGGCCGAACGGCAGGCCAGCGACGAGCAGACCGTGCGTACCGCGCGCGAGATCATCGAGCGCCGGATCAACGAAATGGGCACGCGCGAGCCCACGATCCAGCGGCAGGGTGCCGACCGCATCCTGATCCAGGTGCCGGGCGTGGGCAGTGCCGCGGAGCTGAAGGACATCATCGGCACTACGGCGCAGCTGACCTTTCAGCCCGTGGTGAGTCGCACGACGAACGGCAACGAGACTCCGGGTGGCGGCAACGAGATCCTGCCATCGGTGGATGAAGAGGGTGTGTTCTACATCCTGGAGCGCGCGCCAGTGGTGACGGGCGAGCAACTGGTGGATGCGCAGCCCGATTTCGACCAGAACGGGCGGCCCGCGGTGTCGTTCCGGTTCAACCCGACGGGGGCGCGGCAGTTCGGGGATTACACGGCCGAGAACGTGGGGAATCCCTTTGCCATCGTGCTGGACAACGAGGTGATCAGCGCGCCGGTGATCCAGGCGCATATCCCCGGTGGCACGGGAATCATCACAGGGCAGTTCACTGTCGAGGACAGCACGAATCTTGCCGTATTGCTGCGGGCGGGCGCGCTGCCGGCCGAGCTTGAATTCCTCGAAGAGCGCACCATCGGGCCGGAACTGGGTGCGGACAGCATCGCGGCGGGGCAGATCGCCTGTATCGTGGCCTTCGTGCTGGTGCTGGCCTTCATGTGGGCGAGTTACGGCGTGTTCGGTCTGTTTGCCAATATCGCCCTCATCATTAACGTCGGTCTGATATTCGGACTGCTGAGCATGATCGGGGCGACGCTGACATTGCCGGGGATCGCGGGGATCGTGCTGACGATCGGTATGGCGGTGGACGCCAATGTGCTGGTCTTCGAGCGCATCCGCGAAGAGATGAAGACGGCCAAGGGCGCGTCGCGAGCGATCCAGTTGGGCTACGAGAAGGCGCTGAGCGCCATTACGGACGCCAACATCACCACCTTCATCACGGCGCTGATCCTTTATGCCATGGGTTCGGGCCCGGTGCGGGGCTTTGCCATCACACTGGGGCTGGGGATCATCACGTCGGTCTTCACGGCGATATTCGTCACCCGCCTGATCGTGGTGATGTGGTTCGAGCGCAAGCGGCCGAAGGCGGTCTTGCAAGGGCGGTCGCTGAAGCTGGTGCCGTCGGTTACGAACCTTGATTTCTTCAAGCGCTGGAAGCTGTCGCTGGGCTTGTCGGGCTTCCTGATCGTGATCGCGCTGGGGTCGTTCCTGTTGCAGGGGCTGAATTACGGCATCGACTTCCGCGGCGGCACGACGATCCGGACGGAAAGCGCGCAGACGGTGGACGTGGGGCAGTACCGTGACGCCATCACGCCGCTGGAGTTGGGCGACGTGAGCATCACCGAAGTCTTTGACCCGACCTTCGGCCCGGACGAGAACGTGACCATGATCCGCATCCAGGCGCAGGATGGGCAGGAAAGCGTGTCGCAGGATACCATCGCGGAGGTCGAGGCGGCGTTGCAGGAAGTGGTGCCCGACCTGACCTTTACCTCGGTCGAGAGCGTGGGGCCGAAAGTGTCGGGCGAGTTGATCCAGACCGCCGTGATCGCGGTGCTCTTGGCGATCGGAGCGGTGCTTGTCTACATCTGGCTGAGGTTCGAGTGGCAGTTCGCACTGGGCGCGGTCATCGCCTTGGTGCATGACGTGGTGCTGACCATCGGCATATTCTCGGAAGTGCAGATCCAGTTCGACCTTGCGATCATCGCGGCGCTTCTGACCATCGTGGGCTATTCGCTGAACGATACCGTGGTCGTCTTTGACCGGGTGCGCGAGAACCTGCGGAAATACAAGAAGAAGCCGCTGAAAGAAGTACTGAACATTTCGATCAACGAGACGCTGAGCCGGACGATGATGACCTCTGTCACCACGCTTCTGGCGCTGCTGGCGCTTTTCGTGCTGGGCGGCGACGTCATTCGCGGATTCGTTTTCGCGATGATCTGGGGCGTGATCGTGGGCACCTACAGCTCGGTCTTCGTGGCCAGCACGGTTCTGCTGTGGCTGGGGGTCAAGCGCGACTGGACCAAGCCTGACGCCAATGCCGGGACGCAATTCGCGAACATAGATGCCTGATATCCTGAGCGGGGTGCTGGCCACCCCGGGTCTGGTCTGGCTGTGTTTCGCCATCGGGGTCGCGGGCCTCGTGCGCGGGTTCACCGGGTTCGGCACGGCGCTGATCGTGGTGCCGGTGGCCAATATTTTCCTGTCGCCCAAGGAAGTGATCGTGGTGATCATGCTGACGGGTATCGCCAGCAACGCGGCGATCCTGCGTGGCGCCTGGCGGCAGGGGGAGCCGAAAGAGGTCGGTGTCCTGGTGCTGGCGGCCCTGGTGACGGTGCCGATGGGCCTGATGCTGCTGGACCTTCTGGACAACTACACGGTGCGCTGGATCATCACAGGCGTTGCGGCGGGCATGCTGGCGGCGCTGATCGCCGGGTGGCGTTACACACAGACCATCACCCGGCCGGGGCTCTTGGCCATCGGGGCGGCGGCGGGGATCGTCGGCGGCCTGACCGGCCTGACAGGCCCGGTTGTGATCCTGTTCTACCTGTCCGGGCAGGCGGCGGTGCAGTCGGTGCGGGGCAACACCATCCTGTTCCTGGCCGCCCTCGACGTGGTACTGATCGCCAACCTGCTGTGGCAGGGGGCGGTGACGGCGGAGCTTGCCATGCTGGCCGTCGTGATGTCGGTGCCCTACCTGATCACCACGCTGATCGGGCAAGCCCTGTTTGACCCCACGCTCGAGCGGCTGTATCGCTGGGCCGCCTACGGGGTGATCGCGCTGGCGGTCGTTTCGGGCTTGCCGCTGTGGGACTGAGGAGGACGCGATGCGCCTGAACGAGGTAACATTTTCCGATGTGAAACCGATCGACGGCTATGGGCCGGGCTTTTTCCGCGTCGGCGGAGAGGCGATCGAGGGCGCGGTCTGCGTGGGGCCGGACGGGGTAAAGGCCTGGGGCGGGTACGAGGACAGCGCGTCGCTGATGGACCTGATGGACAAGATTGACGTGCTGTTTATCGGCACGGGCGCCGAGACCGCGCATGTGCCGGGCGATTTCCGCACCGCGCTGGAGGAGGCGGGCATCGGGGTGGAGGCGATGAATTCGCCGGCGGCGGCGCGGACCTATAATGTGCTGATCTCGGAAGGGCGGCGCGTGGCCGCGGCCCTGTTGCCGGTCTGAGAGCGGTGGGCCGGCGATGCGCCTGACGGTCCGGGACCTTTGCGTGGCACGCGGCGGCGTGCGGGTGCTGGACGGTCTGAGTTTCGCCGTCGCGGCGGGCGAGGCGCTGGTGCTGCGCGGGCCGAACGGGGCGGGCAAGACGACCCTTTTGCGCACGCTGGCGGGGTTGCAGCCGCCGGTCTCGGGCACAGTGGACTATCCCGCCGACAGCGTGGTTTACGCGGGACACGCGGACGGGATCAAGCCCGCGCTGAGCGTGGTCGAGAACCTGAGCTTCTGGGCGCAGGTCTTTGGCGGCAAAGAGATTTCTCACGCCTTGGCAGCTTATGAACTGGAGGGTTTGGCGGATCGGCCGGCAGGGTTTCTGTCTGCCGGGCAGAAGCGGCGGCTGGGGCTGGCGCGGCTGTTGGTGACGGGCCGCGCGATCTGGATCCTGGACGAGCCGACCGTGTCGCTGGACGCCCGTGCGGTTGCGATGTTCGCCGCCGTGGTGCGGGCGCATCTGGCCGAAGGTGGGATCGCGGTGCTGGCCACGCATATCGACCTTGGCCTTGACGAAGCGACCGTGCTGGACGTGGCGCCCTTTCGCGCGGTGCGGCAGGAACTGGATGATTTCGACGAGGCCTTCCTGTGAAGGCGCTTCTGCTGCGGGACATACGGCTGGCCGTGCGGGCCGGGGGTGGGTTCGGCCTGGGGCTGGCGTTCTTCCTGATCGTCGTGGTGCTGGTTCCGTTCGGCGTGGGGCCGCAATCGGAACTGTTGTCGCGGATCGCGGCGGGGATCCTGTGGATCGGCGCGCTGCTGGCCTGCCTTGTGTCGCTCGACCGGATCTTCGCGCTGGACTGGGAAGACGGCAGCCTTGATTTGCTGGCCACGGCCCCGCTGCCGATGGAGGCGGTGGCCGCCATCAAGGGGCTGGCGCACTGGGTCACGACGGGATTGTCGCTGGTGCTGGCCGCCCCTGTGCTGGGCGTGCTGTTGAGCCTGCCGGCGCAGGGCTATGGGCCATTGGTGCTGTCGCTGCTCCTGGGCACGCCTGGCTTAAGCATGATCGGGGCGTTCGGGGCGGCGCTGACAGTGGGGCTGCGCCGGGGCGGGCTGCTGCTGAGCCTGCTTGTGCTGCCACTTTACGTGCCAACATTGATCTTTGGCGCCGAGATGGCGCGGCGGGGCGTGGACGGGCAGGACTACACGACGCCGATGCTGATGCTGGCGGGGATCACCTGCGGCACCATCGCGCTTTTGCCTTTCGCGTCGGCTGCGGTATTGAGGGTCAACCTGCGTTAACGGAGGAGTCACACGCGTGGCATCATTGTGGGAATACGCCAACCCGAAGAAGTTCATCGACACGACGGACAAGGTTCTGCCGTGGGTGTCGGTGCTGGCCGTGCTTTGCCTGGCGACCGGGCTCATCTGGGGCTTTTTCTTCACGCCGGACGATTTCCGGCAAGGCTCGACCGTCAAGATCATATATCTGCACGTGCCGAGCGCGCTGATGGCGATCAACGCGTGGATCATGATGCTGCTGGCGTCCTTGATATGGGTGGTGCGGCGACACCACGTCAGCGCGCTGGCGGCCCGCGCGGCCGCACCCGTGGGCGTGGTGATGACGGTGATAGCGCTGGCGACCGGGGCGATCTGGGGCCAGCCGATGTGGGGGACATGGTGGGCGTGGGATCCGCGGCTGACGTCGTTCCTGATCCTGTTCCTGTTCTACCTCGGCTACATCGCGCTATGGGAAGCCATCGAGAATGACGACACGGCGGCCGATCTCACTTCGATCCTGTGCATCGTGGGATCGGTCTTTGCCCTGCTGAGCCGATATGCGGTGCTGTTCTGGAACCAGGGGCTGCACCAGGGGGCGTCGCTGAGCCTCGACAAGGAGGAGAACGTGGCGGACGTGTTCTATTTCCCGCTGTTGGTGTGTATCGCGGGATTCGTGTTCCTGTTCATCGCGCTGGTCTTCCTGCGCACGCAAACCGAGATCCGGGCGCGGCGCATGCGGGCGCTCCTGGCACGTGACAGGATGGAGGCGTGATGCCGGAGCTTGGAAAATACGCCGAGGCGGTGCTGTCGTCCTATGCGGTGTCGCTGGTGCTGTTGATCGCGCTGGCCCTGTTCAGCTGGCGGCGGTCGGTGCGCGTGAAGAACGCGCTGAAAGATATTGAAGGAAAGCGGAAATCGGATGCCTAAGACCTCGTTCCTCATGGTGCTGCCGCCGGTGATCTTCGCCGCACTGGCCGCGGTGTTCTATATCGGGATGCAGCGCGAGGACCCCGATGCGTTGCCGTCGGCCATCGAGGGCAAACCGGCGCCCGCCGTGGCGCTGACTCCGCTGGAGGGCAAGACGCCGTTCACCGACGCGGAGTTGCGCAGTGGCGGCGTGAAGCTGGTGAACTACTGGGCCAGCTGGTGCGCACCGTGCCGGGTGGAGCATCCGCACCTGGAGGCGCTGGCCGAGGAAGGCGTCACCATCTACGGCGTGAATTACAAGGATCAGCCGGGCAATGCGCTGGGTTTCCTGGAGGAACTGGGTGATCCCTATACGGCCATCGGGGCCGATCCGAACGGGCGCATGGCGCTGGACTGGGGGCTTTACGGCGTACCGGAGACCTATGTCATCGACGGCGAAGGGCGGGTCGTGCTGCGATTTCCGGGGCCGATCACCGAGCGCGTATTGGAAGGCCAGATCCGCCCCGCGATCGAGAAAGCGCGGGGCGGCTGAGACCTGTTATTTCTTGCAGGTTTCGACCTGGGCGGCCTCGCCCAGCGGGCATGCGGGGGGTGTGTCGGGGCTTGCCAGGGCGCCGGTGATGGCCAGAAGGGCGATCAGGGCGACCTGTATGGAGATCAGGTATTTTCGCATCGGTAGGTTCCGTCGTTTTTTTGGTTTTGCTGCTCGTTCGTACGATTCAGATAGGCACAACCGTCGCATCGCGATAGTCGGAAAATTCTGACCTCGGCGCACATTTGCGTGTTTCCCATGCGAGCGGCGGCATCTTGCGCGGGGCGGGCGGGATTGCTATCTGCGACGGCAAGCCCGACATATTCGATCGGAAAAGCGAAGAGGCTGACGTGCAGGACACCACCCCGCGCCTTGAGACACGCAATCTCGTGCGCCGTTACGACGGGCGCATCGTGGTGGATGACGTGTCGCTGTCGGTGCTGCCCGGGCAGGTGACGTGCCTTCTGGGGCCGTCGGGCTGTGGCAAGTCGACGACGCTGCGGATGATCGCGGGCGTCGAGATGCAGGACGCGGGCGAGATCTGGGTCGATGGCAAGCTGGTCTGCGATACGGTGTTTCGCGTGCCGCCCGAACGGCGGCATATCGGCCTTATGTTCCAGGATTTCGCCCTGTTCCCGCATCTGCGCGTGGGCGAAAACGTGGCCTTCGGGCTGGGTGGAACGGCCGATGAGAAGGCCGCACGCGTTGGCGAATTGCTGGAACGCGTGGGGCTGGAGGGCTATGACCGCAACTTTCCGCACGAGTTGTCGGGGGGCGAGCAGCAGCGGGTGGCGCTGGCCCGCGCCTTGGCTCCCCGGCCTTCGATCATGCTGATGGACGAGCCGTTTTCGGGGCTCGACAACCGGCTGCGCGACGGTATCCGGGACGAGACGCTGGAGATCCTGCGCGAGCAGGACACCGCGGTGCTGCTGGTCACGCACGAGCCCGAGGAGGCGATGCGCATGGCCGACACGATCGCGCTGATGCGCGACGGGCGGATCGTGCAGCAGGGCGCGCCGTATAACATCTACAACGCGCCCGCCGACCGCGCGGCGGTGTCCTTCTTCAGCGACGTGAACGTGGTGAAGGGAGAGGTGCATGGCGCGCTGGCGCAGACGCCTTTCGGCCAGTTCCTGGCGCCGGGGGTGCCGGACGGGCAGGCGGTGGAGATCGTGGTGCGCCCGCAGCACGTGAAGCTGGATTTCGACCGCGCGGGCAAGGGCCCGGCGCCGACGATCAGCGACGGCACGGCGGTGCGCGGCGAAGTGCGTCGGGCGCGATTCATGGGGGGCGAAAGCCTGGTCGAGTTCGAAATGGCGTTTGGCGGGCCACGCTTCAAGGTGACGGTGCCGGCGGTGTTCCTGCCCAGGAACGGCACGCCGATGTGGCTGACCATCCGGCGCGACAAGTGCTTCATCTTTCCGGTAAGCTGAGCCTCAGGCGTTTTCCTCTTCATCGTCGTCCGGCACGATAAGCTGCAATTCGCCGCTGGCCTCCAGCGTGCGGATGACATTGATCACGTCGGTCATGGCAGCCTCGCCGTCCTTGGGTTTGAACTTGCCCAATGCCTCGACTTCCTCTCGCAGGGCGTCGGACATGCGTTTCGACATGTTTTCCAATATGAAATCGGCGGATTCCTTGGTGTCTTCGCTGGTTTGGGCATGGGCCAGCGCCTGCACCAGAGCGGCCTGTTCGACATCGCGGGTGATCTTGGGCACATCGATGGGATTGAGGCGTTCGGAAATGTTGACGAAGGTGAAGATGGCCTTGCGGACTTTGGCCGCAAAGCCTTGGTCGCTTTCGTCGAGGCCCATGAGAACGTCGTCGCGGGTGGCGGCGGGGGAATAGTTGAGGATGGCGCCGACACGTTCGACCGGGCCATCGGCAAAGGCCGTTTCGGGCACGCTGTGCAGTTGTGCGGCAAGCGACAGGCCAATCCGGTCGACGGCATCGGGGGTGACCGCGCCGGTCTGGGACATGGCGACGGCGATGCGTCGCGCGGCGTCGCCCGGCATTTTTCCCAAGAGTTCGGCGGCGCGGGTCACGTCGAGCTTGGACAGCAGGACAGCCGCGACCTCGGTGCTTTCGGATTGCAGGATATCGAGCAGGTCGTCGGTTTGGGCGGTATGCACCTGTTCCCACGGTTCGCCGAACTGGCGCACGCCGGCCTCCTTGCGCAGGCGCGAGGCGGTTTGCGGGCTGATGCGCCCGTCGAGCGCGGTGAGCGCGCCGGCGACGCCGCGCGGGAAGGTCAGGCCCATCGCCTCGACCTCGGAGGCGAATTCGGCCACGACATCGGCCAGGGTCGCGCGGTCGACATAGCGCATCGTACCCATTTGCTGGGTCAGGCGGCGCTGCAATTCGTCGGGCAGGTCCTGCAAGGGAACATCCGCGCCTTCGTTGATGAGAAAACGGACGATGATCGCGGCCTTCTGCCGGCGAGTCAGCTGGGCCGCCGCGTTTGCGGACGGCCCTGAAAGCGCCAGTTGCCCAAAATTGCTGCTGCTCATTCCAGTCCCCGGATGACGTTCCGGCAAACTAGGGCGGGAGTGGTGAAGAAACCGCTAAAGGTAAGATTAAAGCGTTTCGCGATAAACCTGACTCACCGCTTACCCGCGAAACGCAGCAAAACATACAATCGTTGCACGCGTTTCGCCTTTCGCTGATGGCTCAGGTAAAAGACGAAACGCTTTGAAAACGGCGCTGCCCGGACCCGGGAGCGCCGCTTCTTTTCGGGATATGGCCCGCCGGTCAGCTCATGGTCTGTTCGACGCAGGTGCCGGTATTCTTGTCCCACACCATGCCTTCGGCGCAGGAAGCGGCCTGTTGCGATTTGCCGGGGCACATCGCGGCGGCCGAAACGGTGGTGCCCAGAACGAGGGCGAACGACGTCAGAATGGTCTTGGTCTTGGACTTCATGGATTGAACTCCTTTGCACTAAGACCCCGATGGTAACACGAAATTGGTCTCTGACCAGTGTTTCAGCCCGAACTTGCGCGGCTCGTGGCCCGATCTGCCCGGAAATTCAGCTTTCCCCGAAGACGCGGGTGAAGATCGTGTCGACATGCTTGGTGTGGTAATCCATGTCGAATTTCTCTTCGATCTGATCCGTGCCGAGGGCGGCGACGACATCGGCATCGGCCAGCAATTCCTCTTTGAAATCCGTGCGCTGTTCCCAGACTTTGAGCGCGTTGCGCTGGACCATGGCGTAGGCGTCCTCGCGGCTGACGCCCGCTTGCGTCAGGGCCAGAAGGACGCGTTGGGACATCACGAGGCCCGGGAACTTGTTCATGTTTTCCAGCATGTTCTCGGGGAAGATTATCATCTTGTCGACCACGCCGGTCAGGCGGGCGAGGGCGAAATCGAGCGTCACGGTGGCGTCGGGGCCGATCATCCGCTCGACCGAGCTGTGCGAGATGTCGCGTTCGTGCCAGAGGGCCACGTTTTCCATCGCCGGGATCACCGACATGCGCACGAGGCGCGCGAGGCCGGTGAGGTTCTCGGTCAGGACCGGGTTTTTCTTGTGCGGCATGGCACTGGAGCCCTTCTGGCCCATCGAGAAGAACTCGGCGCCTTCCAGAACCTCGGTGCGCTGCATGTGGCGGATTTCGATCGCGACGTTCTCGATGGACGAGGCAATAACGCCAAGCGTTGCGAAGAAGGCGGCGTGGCGGTCGCGGGGGATGACTTGCGTGCTGATGGGCTCGGGTTCGAGGCCCAGTTGCTTGCAGACATGTTCTTCGACGCGGGGGTCGATATTGGCGAAGGTGCCGACGGCGCCGGAAATGGCGCCGGTGGCGACCTCGGCGCGGGCGGTGCGCAGGCGGGTAAGGTTGCGGTCCATCTCGGCATAGAAGCGCGCGAAGGTGAGGCCCATGGTGGTGGGTTCGGCGTGGATGCCGTGGGAGCGACCAACGCGCAGGGTCATCTTGTGCTCGAACGCGCGGCGCTTGAGGGCGGCGAGAAGGTCTTCCATGTCTGCGATCAGCAGGTCGGCGGCGCGGACGAGCTGCACGTTGAGGCAGGTATCCAGCACGTCCGAGGAGGTCATGCCCTGGTGGACGAAACGCGCTTCCTCGGAGCCCACATGCTCGGCCAGGTGGGTGAGGAAGGCGATGACATCATGCTTGGTCACGGCCTCGATCTCGTCGATCCGGGCGACGTCGAATTCGACATCCTTGGCTTTCCAGACGGCCTCGGCATTTTCGCGCGGGATCACGCCAAGGTCGGCCATCGCGTCGCAGGCATGGGCCTCGATCTCGTACCAGATGCGGAATTTGGTGGCGGGTTCCCAGATGGCGACCATGTCGGGGCGGGAATAGCGAGGGATCATGCGAACGGACCTTTGGATTGAATGGCTGTCGGGCGCGGTTTAGACGGAGGAACGGGTGGCGGCAAGACGGGCGTGGCGATTGGTACCGGAACTGGCAGAATTCGAGGGAACGTGGCGGCTGGAGCGCGACGTGGTGCACGAGGGCGCGCCGCCCGCGCGGTTCGAGGGTGAGGCGCGGCTTAATCCCGGGCAGGGCGGGTTGGTCTATCGCGAGGCGGGCGTGCTGACCGTGGCCGGGCAGGCGCCGATGCGGGCCGAACGGGCGTATCTGTGGCGGGCCGGAAAGAGCGGCGGGATCGATGTGATGTTCGAGGATGGCCGGTTCTTTCACAGCATTACCGAGGACGGCGAGGCGCAGCACTGGTGCGATCCGGATATGTATGATGTGCAGTACGATTTTGCGGGCTGGCCTCAGTGGCGCGCAACCTGGGCCGTGTCGGGGCCGCGCAAGGCCTACCGAATGGTCAGCCGTTATGCCCCCTCGGTGGGAGAGGTGAACAGCCCGCCTTAATTCGGTCAAATTGTTTCGCTATAAGAGACAATAGCAAAAGGAAAGCCGGGCGGGTGCGATCCCTGACCCAGGTGCAGAAACAGAAAAGCCGGACAAAAACAGGCTTCATACAGGCAGGGCGGCACCCAGGGGTGTCGCCCGTTTCACCTTTGCAAGGACCTTGTGGAGACGATCAACGATCACCCGTGATGTCGCGCAGCATCGAATACGTGAAGAGAAATGCACCGAGCGGGGCAGTGTACAACATGATCGACAGCGCCATCGTGTGCACTGTCAGGCGCAGCGGCTTCGTAGGCACGGCGCGTTTTTCAAGCCAGCTTGGCACGGCCGTGACGGTATCGGGCACCTCTTCGGACAGGATCACGTCGAAATACTCTTCGGTAGTTAAGACAGTGGTGGTCCGGCGTTGGCGTGCGGCGGGCTGTGCGTCGAGATTGGCCGGAGCGGAGGGGCCGGACGCGGGGGGCGACTGGCGCAAAAGATCGTAGAGCGACAGGATCAGGTCGTGGTCAACCATTTCGGGCGTTTCGCCGCGCATGATCGTGTCATAGGGCATGTCGTCCTTGATGCGATAGATCAATCGGTCGGCAAGATGCGCGAAGGAGACATCCAGAAGGTCGTCGCCGTTCGGTTCGTCGGGACTGCGCCCGATGGCAAGCACGAGATGCGTGTAACGATCCTCGTGGCTGGGAGGCAAAAGAGCGACGGCGATTCGCACGCCGATCCGGTCTATCATCGCGATGGAGTCGCTGACCCAGTGAATCCGGCGCGGCTGGGCGTCGGAGTTTTGCAGCATCTCGTCGATCGCGTGAACGATATCGCCGGCCTGCGCCACTGGCGCGCGGCGATAGCCGAAAGTCGCGATGGAGGTCTGTAGGGAGTCGTACATACTCTGCCTTCGAAGGGTCTAGGAAATTCCAGACCTATGCTGCAACTGGGACGGGCGTTGGAAAAGATTGTGGCAAGTTCAAGAAGGCGCTCCCGGATAGCGGACCGAGCGCCTTGATTTGAGGGGGCGTGCCGCGCTTTTTGAAGGTGCGGCACGCCAGAGGTGTCAGGTCAGGTCAAGGGCAACGTGCGGCTGTCCGTCAGAGGTTTTCTCGACCGTGCGCCCGGTGGCGCCGACCGTGCAGGTCACCCGTTTCCGCAGCGCGCTGAAGCGGGTCGAGGCAACCACGTCGACGGGCGTGTCGAAGTCGATGCCCAGTTCCACGTGGTTCGGTCCGCGACGGCGAGCCGAGCGGATGGTGCCGGTGAACGCATGGCCGAGATAGTGCCCAGACACCCGTTGACCCAGCGCCCAGACGCGGGGAGCCGGAGCCGCGATGGCGTCGGACAGGGTGTTCCAGTCACGGTAGCCCCATTGATGAGCCACATGTTCGAGCGCCGTGGAGTGGCTGATGGGCGTTCCGGCGTGGCTGAGGGTCTGGCGAAGATTGCGCGCGTGACCTTTCAGCACGTCGCGCGGGGGAAGCGTGGTCTGTGTCATTGCAGTGATCCCATAAGGGGCAGATAGATCGGCAGGGCCCGCGTTGCTGCCCGGCCTGTGCCCCGGGGCGATGCAATGTCACTGTCAGGGCTTCACCATGGCCGAGCGGCTTGCGGGCGGCGGGGGCCTGACGCCCCGTAAGCCCGGCAGATAGGCAGCCGGCGGTTCTGCGTCAAGCCCCGCGCCGTCAGCCGTCGATCTTGGCGCCCATGATGGCGATGGCCTGTTGATAGACTGTGGCTGCGTTCCATTGCTTGATGACGCGGAAATTGGGCTGGCCCTGCTGGTAACCTGCGCCCGGCTGCCACCCCTTGCGGCGCAGGAAATTCGCCGTCGACACAAGAGCATCGGCCTGGTTGTAGAAATCCACGCGGCCGTCGCCGTTGCCGTCAACGCCGTAGGTCAGCGCGTTGCCCGGCAGGAACTGGGTATGGCCGAGTTCGCCATGCTTGGCGCCGCGCGTGTTGATGGTGATCGAGCCGCGATCCACCAGTTTCAGCGCGCCGATGGCGTGCGGACGGAAGAAGTCCGAGCGACGGCAGTCATAGGTCAGGGTCACGATGGCCGAGACGACCGAGCTGTCGCCCATGAAGCCGCCAAAGCCGGTTTCCATGCCGTGAATGGCGATGATGACCCCGGCGGGCACGCCGTAGTTCTGTTCGATCCAGTTGTAGAAGCCAGGGTTCTGCGCCTTGCGCTTGCGGCCCTGGGCGATGATCGTGTTGGCGCCGCGCACCTGCATGAACTTGTCGAGCGAGTAACGAAAGCTCTTCTGGTTGCGGTCGGCGGCGATGGTGCTGGAGGCGTAGCGGGTCTGGGCCAGTGCCTGAAGACCACGTTGACCGACACCGGAAGCCTGGGCCTGCTGGGCGAAGCCGGCCTTCCATTGTTCGAATCCGTTGGCGTTATTGCCACATTGCGCGAGCGCGACCGTTCCGGTTGTGGCGGAGGCGGCAAGGGCAAGGGCGAGCGTGAAAATGCGGGATTTCAGTTTCGGGTACATTGGCAACTCCAGGTCAGACCGTCCAAGCTTAGCCGAGGGGGAACGGGGAACAAAGTCAATTCTCGGCGCCAGAGAAGACGCCGACCCGATGACCGCCGGAGTGCCGGGCGGAGCTCAAAGCAACACGCTCTGGACGACCTCCACAGCGGTGGCGGTGGCGCCGTTGGCCTGCAACGAGACGAAGAGCCCCGAAAGGGCCGCCGCCTGTGAGACGAGGCGCAGGTTTTCACCTTTGATCAGGTTGATGATCACCAGCGCCAGCCCGACCGGCAGCGCGATGCAGGCCACCGCCAAGGACAAAAGCCAGGCCGCCAGGCGCAGGCGATCGGTCTCCTCGGCAATGTTCTCGATGGCTGGAGCGAGCGTGTCCGGCGTGTCTTCGATGATGCCTTCGGACACGCCGAAGAACGCCTTCGAGGGCAGGATCGGCAAAACCGGAGGCGGCGTGTTTTCCAACCGCTCGTCCAGCTTGGTGTGCAGCTCGTCGATCTCGGTCAGGGCGGCGCGGGCGCGCACGGTCTGGTCCGGCAACCTGTCGGTTTCGGGCGTTTCATGCTCGGCAGGCTTGCGCGCCATCATGACGTCTTCAGCTGACAGGATCGCCTTTGGCTCGACCCATTGCAGGTGCTCTGGACGTAGCTGATCGCTGAGGGCAATTGCCACGCGGGCCAGCACGGCATCCATCGCGGTGGCGGGTTCGCCCGCCGCTTGGTCCCGTCGGGAGACGTCGATCTGCAGCAGGGTGCCGACCTTCAGCTCCAGACCCGGCAGCACGACATTGTCGCTGAGTGTCAGGCCGATCCGGTAATGTTCGGTCTCTACCCCGGCGTCCAGGTCGGACAGGAAGCCGAGCGACCGGCCGTCCTCGCAGAGACCGGTCAAGGCCTCGGCGGTGCGCGTGACCGCATCCAGAAGGTCGATTGTTTTTTCTTCCATGAAGATCAGACCTGCCGTGACGCGTTTATCGGTATGAGCCATTTTTCAAGTCCTGGTTGTTCGCGATCGAATTTAGATCATCCAAAAAGTTAGTGAACACAGTGCGTTTCAAATATGAAAACAATTGGGCACTGTTCGCGGACGAGCGGGAATCCGCCATTTTCCAGCAACTGCCTCGCGTGTTTTTTGAAGGACAGGATGAAAAAAACGGGCGCCTTCCGGAAAAGGCGCCCGCGTCGTTTCAGATTGGCTGAGAGATCAGCAGCTGTAGTACAGGCCGAACTCCACCGGGTGCGGCGTGTGTTCGTAAGTTTCGATCTCTTCCATCTTGAGCTCGATATAGCCTTCGATCTGGTCCTTGGTGAACACGTCACCGGCCAGAAGGTACTCGTGATCGGCCTGAAGCTCCTGCATGGCTTCGCGCAGGCTGCCGCAGACGGTCGGGATGCCTTCGAGCTCTTCGGCCGGCAGGTCGTAGAGGTTCTTGTCCATCGCCTCGCCCGGGTCGATCTTGTTCTTGATGCCGTCGAGACCGGCCATCAGAAGCGCAGCAAAGCACAGGTAGGGGTTTGCCGACGGATCGGGGAAGCGGGCCTCGACGCGCTTGGCTTTCGGCGACTCGGTCCACGGGATCCGGACGCAGCCCGAGCGGTTGCGGGCCGAGTAGGCGCGCAGCACGGGAGCTTCAAAGCCCGGGATCAGGCGCTTGTAGCTGTTGGTCGACGGGTTGGTGAAGGCGTTGAGCGACTTGGCGTGCTTCAGGATGCCGCCGATGTACCACAGGGCCTCGTCCGAAAGGTCGGCATACTTGTCACCGGCGAAAAGCGGCTTGCCGTCTTTCCAGATCGACATGTTGACGTGCATGCCCGTGCCGTTGTCGCCCGCGATGGGCTTGGGCATGAACGTGGCCGACTTGCCGTAGGCGGCGGCGACGTTGTGGATGACGTACTTGTACTTCTGCAGCTCGTCCGCCTGCTTGGTCACGGTGCCGAAGATCAGGCCAAGCTCGTGCTGGCACGAGGCCACCTCGTGGTGGTGCTTGTCGACCTTCATGCCCAGGCGCTTCATGGTCGAGAGCATCTCGGAGCGGATGTCCTGGGATTCGTCCGTGGGGTTGACCGGGAAATACCCGCCCTTGACGCCCGGACGGTGGCCCATGTTGCCCATCTCGTACTCGGTGTCGGTATTCCAGGACGCGTCGATCGCGTCGACCTCGTAGGAGACCTTGTTGATCGAGTTGGAGAAGCGTACGTCGTCGAAGAGGAAGAATTCCGCTTCGGGGCCCATGAAAGCGCTGTCGCCGATGCCGCTGGACTTCAGGTAGGCCTCGGCCTTTTCGGCGGTGCCGCGCGGGTCACGCTCGTAGGCTTCGCCGGTGTCCGGCTCGACGATCGAGCAGTGCACGCAGATGGTTTTCTCGGCATAGAAGGGGTCGATGTAGCCGCTGGTGGTGTCGGGCATCAGTTTCATGTCCGAGGCTTCGATCGATTTCCAGCCGGCGATCGACGAGCCGTCGAACATGAAGCCTTCCTCCAGGAAGTCCTCGTCGACCTCGTCGGCGATGACCGTCACGTGCTGCAGCTTGCCGCGCGGGTCGGTGAAACGGATGTCGACATACTCGACTTCCTCGTCCTTGATCGTCTTGAGCAGATCTTTTGCGCTCATGTCCATTGATCCCTTCGTTGTGGTTCCAGGTGTAGTTTACAGCGCGTCCGAACCGGACTCGCCGGTGCGGATGCGGATGGCTTGTTCGACGGGGCTGACGAAGATCTTGCCGTCACCGATCTTGTCGGTCTTGGCGGCATCGACGATGGCCTCGATGGCGGCGTCGACCTGATCGTCGTCCAGCACGACGTCGATTTTCACTTTGGGCAGGAAATCGACGACATATTCCGCACCGCGATAGAGCTCGGTGTGGCCCTTCTGGCGGCCGAAGCCCTTGACTTCGATCACCGAGAGGCCTTGTACACCCACCTCTTGAAGCGCTTCTTTCACTTCATCGAGCTTGAAAGGCTTGATGATCGCCTCGATTTTTTTCATGGGTCGACTCCTCCGACTGACTTGCGGACTTTGCAGATCATTTCTGTTAACGCGGCACAATCGGATAGGAGGCTCGGGCGGAGTTGTGGCAGGGCGAACCCTTTGAGTGATTAAAATTTAGGCGTGTTGACTTATTTTTGCGCGGAATTGAATCGAAAAGGAGCGGGAATGACCGAATTGCTTACCGCGGCCCAGATGCGCGCCATCGAAGAAGCCGCGATTGCGTCGGGCGAGGCGACCGGGCTGGACCTGATGGAACGCGCCGGGCGCGGCGTGGTCGCAGCAGTATTCGAAGAGTGGCCAGAGTTGGCCGCGGCACCGCACCGGGCGGTGGTACTGTGCGGGCCGGGGAACAATGGCGGCGATGGGTTCGTCGTGGCGCGGTTGTTGAAGGAGTGGGGCTGGGACGTGGAGGTGATTCTCTATGGAGACCCCGCCAAGCTGCCTCCGGACGCACGTGTGAATTACCAGCGGTGGTCGGCGATGGGGAAGGTTGGCGACATGAGCCGCGACATTGAGCATCGGGAAAAATCCGACCTTTTCGTGGATGCCGTGTTCGGAACAGGACTCTCCCGGCCCGTGGAAGGGGGACTTGCGCAAGTTTTGGTGGCGTTCGATGGATTTCGAGAGTCGAGACATGTTCGCACCGTGGCTGTGGACATACCCTCAGGGCTTTGCGCCGACAGCGGTCGCGCAATGGGTACCTTTGCGACCGCAGATCTGACGGTAAGTTTCCATGAGGCCAAGCTGGGGCATTATCTGTCACGCGGGGCGCAACAGGCGGGCAAGGTGGTGGTCAAGAGCATCGGGCTCTCCCAAGATGCCGCGCCGGACGGGGTTGTGCGGTTGGTGGACCGGGTGCCCGGTGGGCGACTGCGCAAGGCGGCGACGTCGCACAAATATGGCCACGGACATGCGCTGGTTCTGTCAGGAGGCGCGGGGCGCACCGGGGCCGCACGGCTGGCGGCGCGCGGGGCGCTGAGGATCGGGGCGGGGCTGGTAACACTGGGCGTACCGCCGAATGCGCAACAGGAGGTGGCGTGTCACGTGACGTCGATCATGCTGCGTCGGGCCGAGGGTGGCGACGGGCTGGCAGCGGTGCTGGAGGACGGGCGGTTGAATGCGGTCTGCCTGGGGCCGGGGCTGGGCGTCGAGCGGGCGCGCGAGTTGGTGCCGGCGGCGCTTGCGGGGGGTGGGTTGGAAACCCACCCTACACGGTCGGTGGTGCTGGATGCGGATGCGCTGACGGCGTTTGCAGAGCAGCCGGAAACGCTGTTCGGCATGTTGCATGAGCAAAGTGTTCTGACCCCGCATGCCGGAGAGTTCGCGCGGCTGTTCCCGGATATTGCCGAGAAGCTGAACGCGGCGCCCACCAGTGGCCCGGCCTATTCCAAGGTGGATGCGACGCGCGCGGCGGCGAACAGGGCAGGATGTGTCGTGTTGTTCAAGGGGCCGGATACGGTGATCGCCGATCCCGATGGTCGCTGTTCGATCACCTCTGCCCAGTATGAACGGTCTGCACCCTGGCTGGCGACGGCGGGGGCAGGGGACGTGCTGGCCGGGTTCATTGCCGGGCTGTTGGCGCGAGGCTTTGCGCCGATGCAGGCCGCGGAGACAGGGGCATGGTTACATGTGGAATGCGCCCGCTCTTTCGGTCCGGGCCTGATCGCCGAGGATCTGCCGGAAGAGTTGCCGAAGGTGTTGCGCGTATTGAGTGTGTGAGGTCCCGGGTCAGGCCCGGGACAGGGTCACGCGGCTTTGGACAGCGCTTCGATATCGGTGGTGCTGGCCACTTCGAGCCCGTCGACATAGACGATGTGGGGCGTGTCGAAATCGAGAGTATAGAGTGTCAGGTCCGCCTCGCCCTCGTCGGTGATGAATTCGCCGTCGACAAGCTGCGAGATCTGTACCACGGCGCGCTTCGAGCCGAACATCGCCTCTGCCCGCCAATCGCGGATCAGCAGGGATTGGCCTGCGGGAAGCAGGACGTCGCGCACGGGGCGGGTGTGACCGAGCGATCCAGCCTGAACTCGGATCGCCCGGGTGCGCAGGGTTTGAACCGGGATGTCCTTCAGGATGGCCATGCCGGTGTCGCGCGTGATCACGCGGTCCCCGGGGCGGAGATCTTCCACCGTTTTCTCGCCGTCCAATGTCATGATAACTGCACCGGCGGCAAAGCCGCTGGCCTGCGCTTTGGCCCCGGACGGATTTATCCCGCCTGTGCCCCCGACCGTTTTCGGTTCCATGGGCTATCTCGCTCTGTTTTCTGCCTCAGATTTTTTATCACCATACGTCAAGATTTCGTTAATGTCGCGCGTTTTGTTCAAGGGCTGGGCATATTTGGTGGATGTGTTGCGGGGGAAATTGTCCTCGCATCCATCCGAAGGCTTTGCTAAGACGCGGCTCGATGCGGGTGTGGCGGAATTGGTAGACGCACCAGATTTAGGTTCTGGCGCCGCAAGGCGTGGGGGTTCAAGTCCCTTCACCCGCACCATGTTCCCTTATGCGGAAGCGCGGAGCGCTGAAACCGGGGTAGTTCAGCGCCAGGCATTTTCCTTTACCGACTGGCCTCAGAGTGGCGGGGTTCGAATGGTGGGGGGTAACCCCACCCTACGATTGCGGCTCTCCCATCACCCAGACCTGCGCGATTGCACGGTCGTCGCCCATCATGATCGTGGGGAAGACAGCTTGCCAGATGTCGTTCGCCGTGTTCGCGCGTTGGGTGATTGCCGGCGTCGAGGCGAGGTCGATGGCGATGAGGTCAGCCTCCATCCCCGGGGCGATGGTGCCGATGCAGTCGGACACGTGCAGGGCGTCGGCGCTGCCTGCCGTCGCCAGCCACCAGAGCTGGGCAGGATGCAGGGCGGTGCCGGTGAGTTGGCCGATCTCGTAGGCCGCCGCCATGGTGCGCAGCATCGAGAAGGACGAGTCGCCGCCGGTGTCGGTGGCAAGGCCGATGCGGTGGCCGTCATTGAAGCGCGCGGCGATATCGAAAAGGCCGGAGCCGATGAAAGTGTTGGAGGTGGGGCAGTGGATGAGCGCCGCGCCGACCTCGGACAGGCGGGCGCGTTCCAAGGGGGTGAGGTGGATGGCGTGGCCGTAGAGTCCGCGCGCGCCGAGGAGGCCGTTCATCTCGTAGGTGTCGAGATAATCGCGCGCCGTGGGAAAGAGGGATTTGACCCAGTCGATTTCCTCGATCTGCTCGGAAAGATGCGTTTGCATCAGGCAGGTGGGGTGTTCGGACCAGAGCGCACCGAGGGCGGAGAGCTGATCTGGCGTCGAGGTGGGCGAGAAGCGCGGGCTGATGGCGTAGGTCAGCCGGTCGGTGCCGTGCCACCGGGCAATGAGTGCGGCGCTGTCGTCATAGGCGGATCGGGCTGTGTCCAGCGACGCGGCGGGGGCGTTGCGATCCATGCAGGTTTTGCCGGCGACAGCGCGGAGGTTGCGGATATGCGCGGCCTGAAAGAAGGCGTCGGCGCTGTGGGCGTGGGAGGTGCAGAACGTGGCGACGGTGGTGGTGCCATTGGCCAGCGTCAGGTCGAGGTAGCGGTTTGCTGTCTCGCGTGCATAGGCTGGATCGGAAAGGCGCATTTCCTCGGGGAAGGTGTAGGTTTCCAGCCAATCGCGCAGGCGTTTGCCCCAGCTGGCGATGATGGCGGTCTGGGGATAATGCGCGTGGGCGTCGATGAAGCCGGGCGAGATGAGGTGGTCGTCGTAGCGCTCGATACGGGCGTCCGGAGCGGCGGCGCGCAGGTCTGCCAAAGGCCCTGTACGGGAGATGAGGCCGTTTTCGATCAGGACAGCCTCGTCGAGGCAGGCGGCGCCGGCGGGATCGCCTTCGAACGGTGAGCGGGTGAAGCAGAGGACTTGCCCGGTCAGGATGCGCTGGGTGGTCATGCGGGATGGTTTCCTCGGGGCTGGTCGTGAGAAGGATAGAAGTCGTGAACGGCGGCGTAAATGCTGCATATCGCGTTGTGATTTCCCCGCGCTTCGTCCTACATGTGCCGCAGAACCTGGGAGCGCGCGATGACCGAAAACCAGCAGGACGACGTGACCGAAGAACGCGAGCCCGCGCAGGTGCCCGAACCCGAGCGGGAGCCTGAGCGCGAGGACAGCGCCTATGTGCTGGATCAGAAGGCCGTGGGCCGGATCATGTATGCCGTGGATATCGGGGACCAGGCGATGCTGTGGCAGGAGCTGGAGCCGTTCCACCCCGCCGACATCGCCGACCTTCTGGAGCAGATCAATTCCTTCGACCGCCGCCGGCTGATCGAGCTTTACGGACACGAGTTCGACGGCGACGTGCTGACGGAACTGGACGAGACGATCCGCGAGGAGGTGATCTCGATCCTGTCGCCGGAGGTTCTGACCAACGCGGTGCGTGACCTTGAGTCGGACGATGTGGTCGACCTTGTCGAGGACATGGAGGAAAGCCGCGCTGCGGAGATCCTGGGGGTTCTGGAGGACAGTGACCGGACGCTGGTGCAGCAGTCACTGAGTTACCCTGAATATTCCGCCGGGCGCCTGATGCAGCGCGAGGTGGTGATGGCGCCGGAGCACTGGAACGTGGGCGAGGCGATCGATTACTTGCGCGACCAGGATGATCTGCCGGACCAGTTCTATCATATCGTGCTGGTGGACCCGCGGCTGAAGCCGGTGGGCAACGTGACGCTGGGCAAGCTGATGGCGTCGCGCCGGGAGGTGATGCTGAGTTCGCTGGTGGAAGAGACGTTTCATGTCATTCCCGCCGAGCAATACGAGGGCGACGTGGCCTATGCGTTCAACCAGTATCACCTGATTTCCGCCCCGGTGGTGGACGAGGACGAGCGGCTAGTGGGGGTGATCACCATCGACGACGCCATGGCCGTTCTGGACGAGGAACACGAGGAGGACATCCTGAGGCTGGCCGGTGTGAGCGAGGAAGGATCGTTGAGCGACCGGGTCATCAGCACCACCAAGCGGCGGTTTCCCTGGTTGGCGGTGAACCTTGTGACGGCGATCATGGCGTCACTTGTGATCGCGCAGTTCGAGGCGGCGATTGCGCAGATCGTGGCGCTGGCGGTCTTGATGCCGATCGTGGCGTCGATGGGCGGCAACGCGGGCACGCAGAGCCTGACCGTGGCGGTGCGGGCGATTGCGACGAAGGACCTTACAGGATCGAACGTGTGGCGGTTCATCCGGCGCGAGGTGCTGGTGGGGCTGGTCAATGGCCTGATCTTTGCCGTGGTGATGGGGATCGTGGGCGTGCTGTGGTTCGGCGGGCCGGAGCTGGGCTACGTCATAGGCGCTGCGATGGTGATCAACCTGGTGATGGCCGGGCTGGCGGGCACGGTCATTCCGGTGGTGCTGGACCGGGTGGGCGTTGATCCGGCGCTGGCCTCGGGCGCGTTCGTGACGACGGTGACGGACGTGGTGGGCTTTTTCGCCTTCCTGGGCCTTGCGGCGGTGGTGCTGCTGTGAGCGACCTGGCGGAGGTGAAGGCGGCGGCGCGAAAGGCGGCGTTCGCGCGGCGCAAGGCTGCGTTTGAAGCGGCAGAAGGCGCCGGGGCGGGCCTGTTGTCTGGCGTTCTTGCCGGGTATCGCGGCGTGCCGCTGGCCGGATACATGCCCATTCGCACCGAGATCGATCCGTTGCCGGCGATGAGCGAGGCGACGGCGCATGGCGCCGTTGGCGTGCCGGTGATCGAAGGCGAGGGGATGCCGTTGAAGTTCTCGCGCTGGGAGCCGGGCGGGGCGCTATGCGATGGGCCGTTCGGGGCAAAAGTGCCTGAGGTCGACAATTTCTTCGAGCCTGAGATCCTGATCGTGCCTTTGGTGGCGTTCGACCGGAATGGCGGTCGGCTGGGCTATGGCGGGGGGTTCTACGACCGGACACTGGAGTTGTTGAGAGGCAAGCGGGCGACGCTGGCCATCGGCTTTGCCTTTGCGGCGCAGGAGGCCGAGGGGCTGCCGCTGGAGCCCACGGACCAGCCGCTGGACATGGTGGTGACGGAGAAAGAAGTTATTTCGTTCTGATGCGGGCGGCTTTTTCCACCACGGCGGTCGATGTTGTTAAACGCGCGGAAGCAAGGCGCAGCTTGGTGCGCCGCCGCGCGATCGTCCGCTGACCGAAAGGCGATTGCACGCAATCGCCGAAAGGGGGACCGCCCGTCACGCCGAAGGCGTGCCGACTATATACGGCGCACCTTTGGTGCGACGGGCTGGCAATTGGGGGACGCTGGCGATTTGATTTGAGGTTTTGCGGAAGTTGTTGAGATAAAGTGCCCTGACCAACTGTTGGGTCGCCATCCCGTAGTCTGGCGCTCGCGCGGCAAACCTCTCGCGCCTGCCGGAAGGAGATGAACATGGACACCCGCGACTACACCGCCAAGGTGGTCTGGACCGGCAACCGGGGCGAGGGCACCCGGACTTACAAGGGCTATGACAGAACGTGGAACATCGAGACACCGGGCAAGCCGGTGGTGGCGTGTTCGAACGATCCGATGCTGGGCGGAGACGCGAACCTGCACAATCCCGAAGACCTGTTGCTGGCGACGGTGAGTGCGTGCCACATGCTGTGGTACCTGCACTTCGCCAGCGACGCGGGGATCGCGGTGCAGGGATATGTTGACGATCCGCTGGGAGAGGCGGAAGTCGAGCGCTCGGGCAAGGGGCGGTTCACGCGGGCCGTGCTGCGCCCGGTGATCACGGTGCCGGAGGGCACCGACCTTGAGGCGGCGGATGCGATCCATGGGCGCATTCACGAGGTCTGTTTCGTGGCGCGGTCGGTGGCGTTTCCTATTGTCTTTGAGACGCGCTACGAGGTTGTGTCGGGCTGAGGTCGGGCGGCGCGAGGAGGTGCGAGGTCCCGGATCAAGCCCGGGACGGCGGTCGGGCATCGCTGGCCCTTGCCCTTTGGAAGCGGTGTCTCTACCAGTTTTGCCATGAAGATTTTGTATCTTGGAGACGTGATGGGCCGGGCCGGGCGGCAGGCCGTCGCGGAGCGTTTGCCGGGCCTGCGCGAGGCGTGGAAGGTGGATTTCGTCGTGGTCAACGGCGAGAACGCCACCGGCGGGATGGGGCTGAGCGGGGCACATGCCAAGGCGTTGCTGGAGGCGGGCGCGGATTGCCTGACGCTGGGCGATCACGCGTTCGACCAGAAGGACATGCTGCAATATATCGAGGGCGAGCCGCGGATCGTGCGGCCCCTGAACTTTGCCAAGGGCGCGCCGGGGCGCGGTTCGGCCGTCTTTTCCGATGCGCGGGGGCGCAAGGTGCTGGTGGCGCAGGTGCTGGGGCAAGTATTCATGAAACGGGCCTTTGACGACCCGTTCAGCGCCGTGGACACGGTGATGCGGACGCATTTGCCGGGCGGCGCGGTGCAGGCCAGCCTGATCGACATCCATTGCGAGGCCACCAGCGAGAAGATGGGCATGGGGCATTACTGCGATGGGCGCGCAAGCATCGTCGTGGGCAGCCACACCCATGTGCCCACCGCCGATGCGCAGATCCTGCCGGGCGGCACCGCCTTTCAGTCGGATGCGGGCATGTGCGGCGATTACCTGAGCGTGATCGGCATGGACAAGACCGAGCCGATGCGGCGCTTCGTGACCGGGATGGGCAAGGAGCGATTCACGCCGGCCCTGGGCGAGGTGACCTTGTGCGGGCTGTACGTGGAGACGGACGACGCCACCGGAAAAGCGGTCCGGGTTGAGATGGTCCGCGAGGGCGGGCGGCTGGCGGCCAGCGGTCCATGAGGCGGACCCTCGGGCTTTATGCCGCTCTGGTTGCCATGGGGCTGGGGTGGGGCCTGTCGATTCCGCTGAGCAAGATTGCGGTGAGCACCGGGCACCAGCCCTTCGGCCTGATCTTCTGGCAGCTGATCATCGTGGTGGTTTGCCTAGGCGCGGTGACGCTTTTGCGGGGGCGCAGGCCTGTCTTCGCACGGGCCTACCTGCGGCTGTTCCTGATGGTGGCGCTGTGCGGGGCGGTCTTGCCGGATATCTTCTTTTACACAGCGGCGGCCCAGCTGTCGGGCGGGGTGATGTCGATCGTGATCGCCTCGGTCGCCATGTTCTCGTTGCCGATCGCTGTGCTGATGGGCAACGAGACCTTCGAGTGGCAGCGGCTTTGGGGCGTGATGCTGGGGCTGGGGGGCATCGTCCTGTTGGTGGGGCCGGAGGCGAGCCTGCCCACGGGCACATCGGCGCTGTTCGTTCTGGTGGCGCTGTGTGCGCCGGCACTTTACGCGACCGAAGGCAACCTGGTGGCGAAATGGGGCACGCAGGGCCTGGACCCGATGCAGGTGATCATCGGTGCATCAATGATCGGGGCGGTCGTGGCGCTGCCCGTCGCGGTGGGTACGGGGCAGTGGATCAACCCGCTGGAGGGTGTGGGTATGCCGGAGCTGGCGCTGCTGGGGGCGGCGGGGCTGCACGCGCTGGTCTATGCCTCTTACGTGTGGATGGTGGGCCATGCCGGGTCGGTCTTCTCGGCGCAGACATCGTACATGGTGACGGCGGCGGGCGTGCTGTGGTCGATGACGCTCTTGGGCGAGAGCTATTCGATCTGGGTCTGGCTGGCGCTGGGGGTGATGATGCTTGGGATGTTCCTGGTGCAGCCCCGGGCCGCACGGGTTCTTGTGCCGGGGCGCGTGATAGATGAGAATGCCGAAGCTGGGATGACATCGGACCGGGACGGGCAGAGCTGATGCAATTCATTGAACTTTCGCAGGGCGCCCAGCCGCTGGTCGCGCTGGGTGTGGTCGCGGTGATGTTCGTGCTGTTCATACGCGAGGTCTATCCTACAGAGGTGGTCGCGCTGAGCGGGGCGGCGGTGCTGCTGGCGCTGGGGGTGCTGCCTTATGATGCGGGCCTCGACGTGCTGTCCAATCCCGCGCCCTGGACCATCGCCGGGATGTTCGTGGTGATGGGGGCGCTGGTGCGCACGGGCGCGCTGGACGCGTTCACGACGGTGGCGGACCGGCAGGCCAAGGTGAACCCCAAGCTGGCGATCGGGTTGCTGATGGTCTTCGTGGTCTTCGGCTCGGCCTTCATGAACAATACGCCGGTGGTCGTGGTTATGATCCCGATCTTCGTGCAACTGGCGCGGACGTTGGGGGTGACGGCCTCGAAGATGCTGATCCCGTTGAGTTACGCGGCCATTCTGGGCGGGACGCTGACGCTGATCGGGACCTCGACAAACCTGCTGGTCGACGGCGTGGCGCGGTCGCAGGGGATGGAGCCTTTCGGGATTTTCGAGGTGACGCCGCTGGCGCTGTGCCTGGTGGCCTGGGGCGCGGTGTACCTGTATTTGATCGCGCCGCGCCTGTTGCCGGAGCGCGAGAGCATGGCGGACATGCTGTCGGACCGCTCGAAGATGAAGTTCTTCACCGAGGCGGTGATCCCGCCGGAGAGCAACCTGATTGGCCGGGAAGTGACCGGCGTGCAGCTGTTCAAGCGCGAGGGCGTGCGGCTGGTGGACGTGGTGCGGGGCGATATCTCGCTGAGGCGGAACTTGCAGGGAGTGGAGTTGCAGGTGGGCGACAGGGTGGTGCTGCGCACGCAGATGACCGAGCTGCTGAGCCTGCAGCGCAACAAGGAGCTGAAGCGCGTCGACCAGGTGTCGCAGGTGGAGACGACAACGGTAGAGGTCCTGATCACGCCGGGGTGCAAGATGGTGGCGCGCAGCCTGGGATCGCTGCGCTTGAGGCGGCGGTTCGGGGTCTATCCGCTGGCGGTGCACCGGCGGAACCAGAATATCGGGCGGCAGCTGGACGACCTGATCGTGCGGGTGGGCGACACGCTGCTGCTGGAAGGCGCGCCGGAGGACATCAAGCGGCTGGCGGGCGAAATGAACTTGGTTGACGTCAGCCATCCGTCGGCCAAGGCGTTCCGGCGCGGGCACGCGCCGGTGGCGCTGGCGGCCCTGGCGGGGATCGTGATCCTGGCCGCCCTGGGCGTGGCGCCGATCCTGGCGCTGACGGTGATCGCGCTGGCTGTGGTGCTGTTGTCGCGCTGCATCGATGCGGAGGAGGCGTTTTCCTTTGTCGAGGGGCGGCTGCTGGCGCTGATCTTTTCGATGCTGGCCATCGGGGCGGCGCTGGATGCGTCGGGGGCGGTGCAGCTGATTGTGAATGCGGTGGCGCCGGCGCTGTCGTCATTACCGCCCTTCCTGATCGTCTGGGCGATCTACCTTCTGACCTCGATCCTGACGGAACTGGTGAGCAACAACGCGGTGGCGGTGGTGGTGACGCCCATTGCCATCGGGCTGGCGGATGCGATGGGGATCGACGCGCGGGCGCTGGTGGTGGCGGTGATGGTCGCGGCCTCGGCCAGCTTCGCCACGCCCATCGGGTACCAGACCAACACGCTGGTCTATGGGCCAGGAGGCTACAAGTTTACCGATTTCCTGAAGGTGGGCGTGCCGCTGAACCTGAGCGTGGGGGTGTTGGCCAGTGCGCTGATCCCGTTCATCTGGCCGCTGTGAGGCGGTTGCCGGACCTTCGGGTTGTTCCTGGAACAGTGAAAGGTCAGGGGCGCCGTCGCTGACGGGCGCTGTCCCTAAATAGTGATCACCTGCACGCCTTGGTTGTGGTAGGATGACCAGACAGGCGGGTGTTCCGCCAAGTGACGAGACCCGCCGAACCTAATCCGACCGGGATGCCCGGCCGAATGGAGGAAGGGAGTGTCTCATGGTCAAGACAATCGGAAACCCACTTTCATGGTTCTTTCAGGGCGTGTCCGGCGTGAGCCGGTCGGTGGGCGATGCCACCGTCGCGCTGAGCGGCGAGGCAGGCGCCACGCCGAAGGTCAGGTCGCTGTCACGCGGAGATCCGAGCGAGGCGCTGCGCAAGGGCTATGCCGATTTCAGCCGCTTTCGCAGTGACGTGATGTTCCTGGTGATGATCTATCCGGCGATCGGGCTGTGCCTGTCGTTCTTCGCCTTTCACCGGGCGATGTTGCCGATGCTGTTTCCGCTGGCGGCGGGGTTCCTGCTGTTGGGACCGATCGTGGCGATCGGCCTTTACGAGATGAGCCGACAGGCGGAGCAGCGCGACGACGTGGGATGGAGCGCCGCGCTGTCGGTGATCCGGGCGGAGAATATCGGGCCGGTGCTGGTGATGGCGGTGTACCTGCTGGGGGTGTTCATCATCTGGATGCTGGCGGCGATGAAGATCTATGACTGGACGCTGGGGCCACAGCCCCCGCAGAGCCTGTCGGGTTTCGTGACGGATGTGCTGACGACCGGGCCGGGCTGGACGATGATCGCGGTCGGAATGGCGGTTGGCGCGGTCTTTGCGGTGATGGTGCTGGCGGTCAGCCTGACGACATTTCCGATGCTGATCGACCGCCGGGTCGGGCTGGCTGTGGCGGTCGCCACCTCGTTGCGGGTGATGCAGAAGAACCCGGCAACAGTGGCCAGGTGGGGTGCCATCGTGGCTGTCCTGATGCTGATCGGGACGGTGCCGCTATTCCTGGGGCTGATCGTCGTGCTGCCGGTGCTGGGTCATGCGACCTGGCATCTCTATCGCGCCGCCGTGGGGTGGGCGTGAGGCCACCGCGGTCTGCGCAAGCCAGGGCCGGGTGAGGCCGGCCCCGGGATGCCAGGCTTAGCTGCCGCCGTCGGTGCCTTCGGGCAGCGCGGTGGCCAGGCGCGTGACGGCGTTAAGCTTTGTCATGCCGTCTTCGCCGGCGGTGTCGTACTCGAAGAGGACGCGATCGCCGCGACCGAGGTCCTCGGGCAGGGTGATCTCGGTGGGCACTTCCCAGACGGTCTTGTCGGTAAGAACGATGATGCCGTCGATGCGGTCGAAGGCGAGGACGTGGCCCTCGGTTTCATCTGCGAAGGCGGGGAGGGTTGCGACGGCGATCGCGACTGCAGCGGTTATGATGCGCATGGGGTTGGTCCAAGGGGAGGAAAGCACTCTCGGCGCGACTCCGCGCTTTCGTAGCCGCCGGGCGGAGCCTCGCACCCGGATGGCGGTGAAATGGGATGGGCCGCGTGGTTTGCAAGAGGACGGCCCAAATATAAATGGCGGATTCTCGCCCGTCGGAATTCTGCAAGCTTGCCAGAGACCGGGGCTTGGGGAAAAAGACCGAAAAACCGGGGGATTCTCTGATGCGGCGTTTGATGGCCTTGATGCTGGTGTGCGTGGTTGCGGGATGCAGCGCTAAAGAGGCGTCGGAGCCGCCAGCGCGGCACAACCCGCCGCTTTATCCCAACGAGACGCCGCAGATCCGGGCGCTGATCAACCAGTATGCCGACAATTACGAGGTGCCGCGTTCTCTGGTGCACCGGGTGGTGCAGCGCGAGAGTGATTACCGCCCCAAGGCGCGCAATGGTCCGTATTGGGGGATGATGCAGATCCTGCCCGCCACGGCACGGGGCATGGGGTTCCAGGGTCAGGCGAGCGACCTGCTGAATCCTGAGACCAACCTGAAATACGCGGTGAAATACCTGCGCGGCGCGTGGCTGGTATCAGATGGCAGCGAGCCCGATGCGGTAATGTGGTACGCGCGGGGCTATTACTATGCTGCGCGGGACAAGTGCCTGCTGGTCGAGACGGGCCTGCGCGAGCGCGAGATCGCCCGGCACTGCCGCTGAAGCCGGGCGTCTAAAGCGGCCAGAACACCAGGATCGCCGGCACGGACACGGCAACCACGATGATTTCGAGCGGCAGACCCATGCGCCAGTAATCCCCGAAGGCGTAGCCGCCGGGGCCGAGGATCAGCGTGTTGTTCTTGTGCCCGATCGGCGTGAGATAGGCCGAGGACGCGGCCACCGCGACGGCCATCAGGAACGGGTCGGGCGAGACGTCGAGCGTGCTGGCCATCTGGATGCCGACGGGGGCGGCGACGATGGTGGTCGCGGTGTTGTTGAGCACGTCGGAGAGCGTCATCGTGACCACCATCAGCACGGTCAGGATCGCCCAGGCGGGGAAGCCTGCCGTCAGGTCGACGAGGCCGCCCGCGAGCAGGGCGGTGCCGCCCGCCTCTTCGAATGCGGCACCCAGGGGGATCATCGAGCCGAGCAGCACCACCACGGGCCACTCGATATGGGTGTAGAGCTCCGACGGTGGGACGATGCGCGTCAGCACATAGGCCATGACCACCAGCCCGAGCGCGATAGGCAGGTAGAGCAGGCCAAAGCTGGCCGCGGCGACGGCGGCACCGAAGATGCCGATGGCAGCCCAAGTCTTGCGGTCCTGCGTCACTTTCAGCCCGCGTTCGGCCAGCGGCAGGCAGCCCAGCCACTCGGTCACGTCCGAGCCGGTTTCGTGCGGGACCAGCAGAAGGAGGATATCGCCCGGTTGAATCGTTGTCTTGCGCACTTGCTCGCGGATCTGGCGGCCGCGGCGGGAGATGCCCATCAATACCGAGCGCTGACGCCAATTCAGGCCCACGGACTGCGCCGTACGGCCGGCGATGCGGGCGTCGCGGGGGACCACGACCTCGATCATGTCGAGCCCGTCGCCGGCGGCGCGGACCTTGTCCTCGCGCTTGGAGTCCGAAAAGGCGAGAGACAGCGCGGAGCGGAACTCATCCAGCGCGTCGGGCGTGGCCTCGATCACCAGCGCGTCGCCGGCTTGCAGAATGGTGTTGCGGGCACGGCCATAGCGGCGTTTGCCGTCGCGCACCACGCCGAGAAGCGCGACGTCGTTGCTGTCGGCATCCTCCTGCAACTCTGCGAGGCGCTTGCCGATCTGGGCGCTGTCCTCGGGGATGGTGAGTTCGGCCAGGTAATCGGCCAGTTCGGCGGCGTGCAGACCGCTGTCGTCGCGGGCCGGAATGAGCCGCCAGCCGATGAGGGCGACGAAGACAAGACCGGCAAGCGCGGTGACGGCGCCGACGGGGGCAAAGTCGAACATGGAGTAGGATTGCCCCAAGGCGTCCTCGCGGATGCCGGCGATGATGATGTTGGGGGGCGTGCCGATAAGTGTGACCATGCCGCCAAGGATCGTGGCAAAGGAAAGCGGCATGAGGCTGAGCCCCGGAGATCGCTTGGCCTTGCGCGCGGTCTGGACATCGACGGGCATCAGCAGGGCCAGTGCCGCGACGTTGTTCATGAAGGCCGAGAGCACGCCGCCGATGCCGCCCATGATGGTGATATGCGCGCCGAGGCTGCGCGAGCTGTCGACCAGCGTCCGGGTAATGAGAAAGACCGCGCCCGAGCGTACCAGACCGGCGGAGACAACGAGGACGAGGGCCACGATGATCGTTGCCGGGTGACCGAAGCCGGTAAAGGCCTGCTCGGTGGGCACGACACCCAGCACCACGCCGAGCATCAGCGCGCCGAACGCGACGATATCGTAGCGGTAGCGGCCCCAGAGCAGTAGCGCGAACACGCCGCCGAAAAGCGCGAAGAGTATGATCTGGTCCTGGGTCATCTGGGCGAGGTCTTTCCGGAGTGGTCTGACGGGCGCGGCCCGTCCGGCCAGCCTAGAGGCAACGGGCGGCGGCGCAACAGTCGATTGCCGGGATTGCACAGCGGCCCGCGCCTGATTTATAGAGGCGTGAACTTTACACATGTCATCGGAGGCGCGTCATGGCCGGCCACTCAAAATGGGCGAATATTCAGCACCGCAAGGGGCGTCAGGATGCCCAGCGGGCAAAGCTTTTCTCCAAATTTTCCAAGGAGATAACGATTGCCGCCAAAATGGGCGATCCGGACCCCGACAAGAACCCGCGCCTGCGCCTTGCGATCAAGCAGGCCAAGTCGCAGTCGATGCCGAATGACAATATCGACCGGGCGATCAAGAAATCGGTCGCGGGCGACGGCGAGGATTACGAGGAAATCCGCTATGAGGGCTATGGCCCCAACGGCGTGGCGGTGATTGTCGAGGCGATGACCGACAACCGCAACCGTACCGCCAGCACGGTCCGCTCGACCTTTACCAAGCATGGCGGGAACCTGGGCGAGACTGGTTCTGTCGGGTTCATGTTCGAACGCAAGGGGCAGGTCACCTACCCGGCGGATGCGGGCGACGCCGATACGGTGATGATGGCCGCGATCGAGGCCGGGGCCGAGGACGTGGAATCGGGCGAGGACGGGCATACCGTGTGGTGTGCGGATACCGATCTGAACGACGTCAGCACCGCGCTGGAGGCGGAGCTGGGCGAGAGTGACGAAACCAAGCTGGTCTGGCGGCCCACGACCACGACTGAGCTGGACCTGGAAGCGATGCAGAAGCTGATGAAGCTGATCGACGCGCTGGAGGATGACGATGACGTGCAGAACGTCACGACGAATTTCGAGGCCAGCGATGAGGTGATGGAGCAGTTGGCGGCGGAGTGATCCTGCCGGCCCGGACCATGGAGCGGCGTCCCCTCGGGGCGCCGTTTTGCGTTTGGTTCGGCGTCGTGCATACGGCACGCGATGTACAGTGTGATGGACCTTTCGTCGGCGGTGCGGCATCCTGCGCTCGGCCATGGGAGACAGACATGCAGATCGAACACGAGGACGGCGAGAGCAAGGGGCGCTATGTCACCCGCATCGGTGACGGACCGGAGGCCGAGCTGACCTATTCCAAGTTGGGAAGCTCGGGAATGATTATCGACCATACCGGCGTGCCGGACGAATATCGTGGCGATGGTGTGGGTTTGGCGCTGGTCACGCGCGCGGTGGAGGATGCCCGGGCGGCGGGCCGCAAGATCACGCCGCTTTGCCCCTTTGCCGCGGCGCAGTTTCGACGGCATCCCGAATGGGCCGACGTTCTGGCCTGAGGGCTGGTTTGACGCATGTGTCGTCGGGAGGCCCTTCAAGGTCGCAATCGCGTGTTGCGCCAGAGGCCGGTTGGCGGCAAGATGATGGTCCCGAAGGTGCCACGAAAGCCGTGGAGAATTGGGAAGCCGGTGAAAGTCCGGCGCTGCCCCCGCAACGGTAAGGATGGGGGATACCGCAGAGGGCCACTGGGGCAAGATGCCCCGGGAAGGCGCGCGTATCCGCACCCCCGCCAAGCCCGGAAACCAGCCCTTGGGGTGAACGTCGAACCGCGGGGGGCGGTACGGGCGGTGGACCGAAAAGCGGTTCTCGCGCGGCTTTCCTTCGCCCCAGTCCGGCCCGGGGTGTGGCCGGAGGAAGAGCAGAAGACATGAACCTGACACCGATCATGGATGGACTGGAGCGCAGCGGCGCCACCGGCGCGGAGGCCGAGGCCGTGGCGCGACTGGGATTCCTGGAATGGGTTTTCGCCTATCCGGGGACCGTCACGGCGCGCGTGTTGCGCGAGGCGCTGGCCGAGCCAATTGTGCAGAACCCGGGCAGTGCTGCGGCGTGTGCCTTCGTCGATTTCCTGGAAGAGGCGCGGCATGCGGCAGCGATGGCCCGCGGACGGCGCGGGCGCGCGGCTCGGGTCATGCACTGAGCTTACGGAATTTGGCCCCGTTGTCACGTGCGGCGGGGCGCATCCGGTTCAGGTGTCCGGAAGATGAAAGGATGGTGTCGCGCAAAAAAAACGGCGACGCCAGGGAGGAGGAGAGGCGCCGCCGTTCTTTACGTCGGGTCCCAGGGAGGAGGAAGGGACCGTTCGTTACAGTTGGGCTCGTTCTGAGCCCAGGTCTTGCCGGGACCGCACAAGGGAGGAGAGGCGGTATCCCGAACAGGTGCCAAACGGGAGGAGAAGCACCTGATTGTTTTAGCGAGCGTTTGGCGCGGTGGCCGTTTCGTTCGCTGTTGAGTTAAAGATAGCGATATGCTGCGCTTGCACAATAGATTTTGCTGCAACGCGGCTATGCAGGAAGCGCATAGAAGAATAGTTCATTTTTTGCGTGCAATATCATCTATTTGCCGGTTTTTTGTGCGGGATTGAAACGGGGGTTGTGCCTGCTTTCAGAAATGCGACTTTTGGCGGCGCAGATGCATGGAGGCAGGGCATGACGGAAATACTCGACAAAGTGCGCCAGGAGCTGGAACGGCTTGAATTGCCGGACGGTGGTACCGTGATTTCACGCGACATGGTGCGTGCGATGCGACTCGAAGGCAGCGAAGTGCGATTCGTGCTGGAGGCGCCCACTGCCGAGATGGCCCGCCACATGGAGCCCCTGAGAGCAGCCGCCGAGCGCGCGGCGCTGTCGGTCGAGGGAGTGTCTTCGGCGCAGGTGGCGTTGACCGCACAGGCGCCCGAGGCCCCGACCCCGTCACTGAAGGTGGGCCGGCACCCCGAGGGCGGAAGCGCGTCGATCCGCCCAGGCGGGGTGAAGTCGATTCTGGCGGTGGCGTCCGGGAAGGGCGGCGTGGGCAAGTCGACCGTGGCGTCGAACCTTGCGGTGGCACTGGCCCGGGCGGGACGGCGCGTGGGCTTGCTGGACGCCGATATACACGGGCCGAGCCTGCCGCGCATGATGGGCGTGACCGAGCGGGCGAGCAGCCCGGACGGCAAGATCCTGACTCCGCTGGAGGCACATGGCGTCAAGATGATGTCCATCGGACTGATGATCGAAGAGGACCGCGCCGTTGTCTGGCGAGGGCCGATGCTGATGGGGGCTTTGCAGCAGATGATAAGCCAAGTAGACTGGGGCGAGCTGGACGTGCTGCTGGTGGACCTTCCGCCGGGAACGGGGGATGTGCAGTTGACCCTGTGCCAAAGGGCGGCGCCCACCGGTGCACTGGTGGTCTCGACGCCGCAGGATGTGGCGCTTCTGGATGCGCGCAAGGCGATCGACATGTTCAACACGCTGAAGACGCGGGTGCTGGGGCTGATCGAGAACATGTCGATGTTCCATTGCCCGCAATGCGGATACGAGGCGGCGATTTTCGGCCATGGCGGCGTGGCGCAGGAGGCCGAGAGGCTGGAGTTGCCGCTGTTGGGGGCCTTGCCGATCGACCTCGACACACGGCTGGGCGGCGACGCCGGGCGGCCCGTGGCGCTGGAGGACGGTCCGGTGTCGGAGGCTTATGCGCGGTTGGCGGATCGGCTGGTGCAGGGCGGAATGGCGTAGGCCCAATTCGGCCTATGAGAATGCCTGATATAGTGGGTTTTTACCCACTTTAGGTACAATTCACACCGCCATTGGCATAGGCCGCCAAAGGTCGGGCACCGTCACGGTGTCCTGAGGTCCCGTTAACTCCCCGTTGATATTTCCCGAAGCCCGGGTGCGCTCCGTTTCGCGCCTATGGCTGGCAAACATGTGACGCCTTGGGGACGGCCCCCTGGCGCGGAAAGGGAAATTCATGAACAAGGCAATTACCGATGGCATCACCTTCATGCCGCCGGCCTATGCGAACGGGCTGGACGTCTGGTCGAGCGGGAACGGCACGCCGGGGTCCGACACGTATGACGGGGCGGCCAACGCCGCCTTCGTACCTGCCGATCAGGATTTCGGCGGGGCGCTGGAGATCCAGAAAACCCAAAGCGTTCAGAAACTGCGGTACATGGGCGAGACGCCGATCCTGCCGGGCTGTTACCTTCAGATCACCGCGCGGGTGAAGGCAATTGCCGGGAACTTGCCGAACGTGCGCATCGCGGCTTGGGCCGGCGGTGCGGGCGGCGCCCATGTCAACGGCCTGGTCGAGACCGGCCCGAGCGTGGCGCTGACCAACTATGGTGAGGTGGTCGAGGTCACGGCTATTGTCGGCAGCGGCGACCGCGGCGGTGTCGATATGGTCTGGGGCACAGAGCCCCTGTATGGCCATTTCGGCATCGACCTGACGGGGCCGAATGGCGGCGTGGTGCGGATCGACGACATTAGGATCGAGGATGTAACCAGCATCTTCCTGCGCGATCTGGTCGGACTGGTGGACGTGCGCGATTACGGCGCGAAAGGGGATGGCAGCACCAATGACCTGCCTGCGTTCGAGGCCGCGGATGCCGCGGCGCATGGCCGGACCGTGCTGGTGCCCGCCGGTACGTATTTTCTGGGCGACAGCCTGACCATGCAAAGCAAGGTCGAGTTCGAGGGCGAGGTCACCATGCCAGTCGACAAGATTTTCGAGTTGGTCAACGATTTCGACTTTTCCAAATACGTGGACGCTTTCGGCGGTGAAACCGGGACGGCGTTCAAGAAGGCCTACCAGGCGCTGCTGAACAACCCCGGCCACGTGGAGCTGGACATGAAAGGCCGCAAGGTGGCGCTGCGCGAACCTGTGGACATGCAGGCCGCCGTGCCGAACCGGACCACCTACAAGACGCGACACGTGATCAAGAACGCGCAATTCTCGGTTTTTCCGGGGGCGAACTGGGACACCGATACTGTCACCTCGCAGGCAACGTACAACGCCAACGACAACAAGCGACTGACCAACGTGGCGAACGTGGCCAATATCCAGGTCGGTTCGCTGGTCACGGGCAACGGGGTTGGCCGAGAGGTCTATGTGCGTTCCAAAAACGTCGGTGCCCAGACCGTTACCCTCAGTCACCCGCTCTTTGATGCGGAAGGCACGCAGAACTACACGTTCAAACGGTTCAAATATATGTGGGATTTCAGCGGCTTCTCGCAGATCTCGAAATTCGCGGTATCGAATGTCGAGTTCCAGTGCGGCGGCGATTGCAGTGCCGTGCTGCTGCCCCCCGCGGGATCGGCCATACATTTCCGGGATTGTTTCTTCACACAGCCGCGCGACCGGGGGATCACCAGCCACGGCGAGGGCGACCAGGGCATGATGATCGACCGCTGCCAGTTTTTGTCGCGGGAAAGTCCTTTGCTGGTGCCCGACCGGACAACGATCGGGGTGAACTGCAACGGCAACGACATCAAGATCCGCAATTGCCGGTGCAATTTCTTCAAGCATTTCGCGATTTTGGCGGGATCGTCCAGCATCATCATGGGCAACCACTGTTTCCAGGGCGACAGTGCTGATCCGGGTCCACGCAGCGCAATTTTCGTTATGGCGCGGACCAACAACCGGGGCACCTTCACCGGCAATTATATCTGCGACGGCTCGATCGAGTGGACCAACGAGTATGACGAGGCGCCCGATTTCTCGAGCGAATTTTCGTTCAGCGCTTTGTCCATCACCAGTAACGTTTTCCTCAGCCAGAGCACTGCGCCCTCTTTCAATTTCCTGTCCGTGAAACCGTATGGGCCGGGGCACTTCATCAACGGGCTGACGGTCACGGGCAACACGGTGCGCCTGATCGACGGGCCGATTGACCGCTTCGAGGGCATCGACACCAGCTTTGCGACCATGAACTTCGAGCGGTTCCGCAGCATCCGCTTCGAGGACAACGCCTATTTCAACGTCAATATCCAGGTGGAAAACCCGTTGGTCATGCAACATACCGAGGCCAGTGCGCAGAAGACATGGGTCGTGTCGCCTCATCCCAAGCTGCCCTTCGAGGCTTGGGCGCAGACGGTCGAGTCGATCGTGGCAGAGGGGGCGATCCGCGAAGCCGATGGAACGGCCTATTTCGGGGTGCCTTACTACGACGGAAAGGAAGGACCGAACAAGGACAGCGTCAACTTGCGCTGGGAAAAGGCGGTCAGCGGGACGGTCACGATGCGCATCAGGATCGACGATCTGATCTGATGCAAGGAAGGTGTCGCGCAACGCATCAGAACTGTTGCCAGAGGCCGAATTTCAGCTTGAAATCATCGGCCTCTGCCACGCCGGCGACAAGCCCGAGTTCGACGTGGCGGCCCGGTGCGATGCGGCGTATGTAGGATGGAGCCAGCTTGGCGTAAGGATCACTTTGCGTCGGGATGCCGGTCTGTAGTTGCAGGATGATCTTGGCATCGGGGCGGGGGCTGAGGCCGAAGGTGATATCGGTTTCCAGAATGCCATCGAAACTGCCGATGATCACCGCCCGGCTGTGGATACTCAGCCAGCCGGGTGTATCCCCAAGCTCAAACCCGCGTCCGACGCTGAGAGCCGGCCGAAGCGCGAAAGTTTCCCGAGCCATCCCAAGGCCGAATTCGGGGACGATGCGCGTGCTGCGGTCGGTGGCGCCGATGGGCCAGCGCAGGAACGCGATGGCCTTAGACATGTCGTCCTCGTGGCCGCCCGCATCGAGGCCGAGGGTCAAGCCGCGCGTCAGCCCATGCTCGGCATAAAGCGAGCCGTAGAAACCGCTGCCATCGGAAATGCCGTTCTCGAAGTCGGTCTCGATTGAATAGCTCAAGAAGGTTTCACCCTCGGCCCGCATCCAGGGACCGGCCAGCGCCGGCGCGACGCTGGCGATCAGCAAAACGGGAATGATAACGCGCTTGAGCAGCATTGCACCTCACGCGTTCAGATTGGTTAAATTTGGTAAACCGTTGGTTAACGAAAGCCGATTATTCCGGGTTGTCCGGCGTGTCGCGGGCGACCGCGATCAATCCAAGCTGGCGCGCGCCGGCAATGGACAGGATATCGGAATCAAATCCCTGCGGCTTTTGAAAGCTGCGGATGGCGGCGCGGGTGCCGCGATCCAACTGGCCGTTGATCGGCCCACGATAGAGCCCGCGGGCCTTGAGGGCGCGCTGTACCGAGGCGTTGAATTCCGGCGTCAGTTCAGCGCGGCAGGGGACCTGGAACCGGGTCACGCGCCGTTCCTGCACGATCTTCTGCGCGGTTTCGGTCCGGTAGCTGGCAGAACGCGTGACAGTGCCGTCATCGGCCACCTCGGCGGGGCTGACGAGGATCTGCTCGGTCACGGTTTCCACCACGGCGGGCGAGGTGTCTTGTGCCCAGCAGGTGCCGGGGGCCGCGCCGGGTGGGGGGGGGTCCAGCCGCTGCACCGCGTCGGTACCCGCGCCGGACACGTCTCCACAGGCGGCCAGCGCCAGAAGGGCGCAGGGGGCTATCAGGGTCGGTCGGATCATCCGCTCGTGCCTTTTTAGGCGTGTTTTGCAGTATCTTACCCGGTTTGATCCGCTTGGGGAAGTGTGCTGTCGCCCGCGTCCTCCAGCAGGCGATCCAGCAAGTGCGAGATATCTTCGACGTCTTCGGCGATGACGTGCACGACGCCTGATTGCCGCTGGATACGGCCGGTGACGCGCAGCAGCCGCCCGGCAATGACCGCGCGGCGGTATTTCTCGTAAAGTGCGCGCCAGACCACGATGTTGACCACGCCGGTTTCGTCCTCGAGCGTGATGAAGATCACGCCCTTGGCCGTGCCGGGGCGCTGGCGCAGGATGACGAGGCCCGCGACGGTGATGCGCGCCCCGTCCGGCGGGTCGTCCATGCGCGCGGCCACCAGCGCGGAAGGCGGGCGTGGCCAGTCATGGGCCGTGCTCTCGGAGAAAACTCTCATAAGAACATAGGTAGAACATCGCGGATTTTGCGCAACTCTTTTCCGCGTGATGTCGCAAATGGGACTGGCATCGGCTAAATGGCGCGTCTAGGAACCCTTGTAAGACGAAGCGACGGGAGCCCGAATACATGGCGAAGATCACCTACATCGAACATAACGGCACCAAGCACGAGGTCGAGGTCGCCAACGGCCTGACCGTGATGGAAGGCGCGCGCGACAACAACATCCCCGGCATCGAGGCCGATTGCGGCGGCGCCTGCGCCTGTTCGACCTGCCATGTCTATGTGGATCCGGCCTGGGTCGAGAAGCTGCCGGCGAAAGACGACATGGAAGAGGACATGCTGGACTTCGCGTTCGAGCCCGATCCCGAGCGCTCGCGCCTGACGTGTCAGTTGAAGGTCAGCGACGCGCTGGACGGCCTTGTCGTACAAATGCCAGAGAAACAGATCTGATCCGCCTCTTCTTCTGGCCATAAATTTCCCGGGGGTGCGGGAGCTGGTCCCCGCTTGAACCTGCGTGCGGGGGCTGGTCCCCGCATCTATCGGATCGCGCGCAGCGCGGTCCGGAACTCAGTCCAGAGCCCGCCACCCGATATCGCGCCGACAAAACCCGTCGGGCCAGTCGATTCGATCAATCATGTCATAGGCGCGGTCGGCGGCCTCGCGCAGGGTATCGGCCCGAGCCGTGACGTTGAGCACCCGGCCGCCCGTGGCGGTGATCTTTCCGTCCTTTTCGCCGGTGCCGGCATGGAACACCATTTGAAAGCTGTCTTCAGGACAGTCGTCCAACCCGCTGATGATGCTGCCTTTCTGATAGGCGCCGGGATAACCCGAGGCTGCCATCACCACCGTCAGGGCATGATCGTCGGCCCAGCTGGCCTCGACCTGGTGCAGGCGTTCCTCGGCGGCGGCCTGCATCAGGTCCAACGCCTGTGCACCCAGCCGCAGCATCAGGACCTGGCATTCGGGGTCGCCGAAACGCACGTTGTATTCCACCAGGCGCGGCTGGCCATCCTTGATCATCAGCCCGGCGTAAAGCACGCCCTGGTAGGGCATCTCGCGCTCGGCCATGACGCGCAGGGTGGGTCGGATGATCTGATCCAGCGCCTTTTCGGCGACCGCATCGGTCAGGATGGGGGCGGGGGAATAGGCGCCCATGCCGCCGGTATTGGGGCCGGTGTCGCCTTCGCCCACGCGCTTGTGATCCTGAGCGGTGCCCATGGGAAGGGCCGTCTGGCCATCGCACAGCACGAAGAACGACGCTTCTTCGCCGTCCATGAACTCCTCGATCACCACCTCGGCGCCGGCGCTGCCGAAGCTGCCGCCGAACATGTCGTCGATGGCGGCGTGCGCCTCTTCGACGGTCTGGGCGATGATCACGCCCTTTCCCGCGGCCAGGCCATCGGCCTTGACCACGATGGGCGCGCCTTGGCTGGTCACGTAATCCTTGGCGGCCGCGGCGTCGGTGAAGTGGCCGTAGGCGGCCGTGGGGGCGTTCGCGGCGTCGCAGATTTCCTTGGTAAAGCTTTTGGAGGCCTCGAGCTGGGCCGCGGCCTGCGAGGGGCCGAAGACGAGAAAGCCCGCGTCGCGCAGCCTGTCGCCGACGCCTGCGGCCAGTGGCGCTTCGGGACCGATGATGATGAAGTCAATGGCGTTGGCCTCGCAGAAATTCACCACCGCCGCGCCGTTCTCGATGTCGAGCGACGCGCATTCGGCGATCTGCGCGATCCCGGCATTGCCCGGCGCCACGATCAGCTTGTCGCATTTGGGGTTCTGCATCACCGCCCAGGCCAGTGCGTGTTCGCGCCCGCCGCCGCCGAGAATGAGAATGTTCATGGCACCGCTCCGTTGGATTTCGCCGTTTGCTTAAGCGTTGCGTGGCCGGGTGGCAAGCGACCGCCTGTCGCGGGAACGGATCGGGGGTCGTGGCGTTGGGAAAGCGTAAGGTAATCGAGTAATGCAGGAGTAATGAAATGACCAAACTGTCGAATCGAAAAGTCGCGATACTGGCCACCGACGGCTACGAACAATCAGAGTTGGAGAAGCCGCGCGATGCGTTGCTGAGCGAAGGTGCCGAGGTCCACATCGTCTCGCTGAAGGCGGGCCAGATCCGCGGCTGGAATGAGAACGACTGGGGCCGGTCCGTCGACGTTGACAAGACCGTCGACGCTGTCAGCCCTAGCGACTACGATGCGCTGGTTCTTCCCGGCGGCCAGATCAACCCGGACATCCTGCGTACCGACAAGGATGCCATTAGGTTCATCAAGACGATCTTTGAGGCCAAGAAACCCATCGCCGCCATCTGTCATGCGCCGTGGCTGTTGGCCGAGGCGGGCATCGCCAAAGGTTTGCACCTGACGTCGTACCATTCGATTCGCACCGACATGGAAAATGCCGGTGCAAGATGGGAAGACAGCCCGGTGGTGGTCGACCAAGGCGTGGTCACCAGCCGCAATCCCGATGATCTGCCGAACTTCTGTGGCAAGGTGATCGAGGAAATTTGCGAAGGCCGTCACGAAAGCCGTGCCGCCTGACCTTTCCAACCGGGGCGGGATGCGTCAAAGATGGGGTCATGTCCGACCTCATTGATGATCCCGCCCCGGGCGAAAATGCCCCCGAATTTTCGGTCTCCGATCTGTCGGGGGTAATCAAGCGCATGATCGAGGGGGAGTTTTCCCACGTGCGCGTCAAGGGTGAGGTGGGCCGTGTAAGCCGGCCTCGCTCTGGTCATCTCTACATGGACCTGAAAGACGATCGCTCGGTGCTGGCCGGGGTGATCTGGAAAGGTGTGGCCGGGCGTCTGGCTGTGCAGCCCGAAGAGGGCATGGAGGTTGTCGCAACTGGCCGGCTGACAACGTTCCCGGGGCAATCGCGGTACCAGATCGTCATCGAGGATCTCAAGCCTGCCGGAATGGGCGCGCTCATGGCGATGCTGGAGGCGCGGCGCAAGGCGCTGGCGGGCGAGGGGCTGTTCGCGCCCGAGCGCAAGAAGCAATTGCCTTACCTGCCGGAGGTGATCGGGGTCGTGACCTCTCCGTCCGGTGCCGTCATCCGCGATATTCTGCATCGTCTGCGCGACAGGTTCCCTCGCAAGGTGTTGATCTGGCCCGTGGCAGTTCAGGGCGAAAAATGTGCGCCGGAAGTGACGAACGCCATCCAGGGTTTCAACGCGCTGACGCCCGGAGGGGCCTTGCCTCGCCCGGATCTCCTGATCGTCGCGCGCGGCGGCGGCAGTATCGAGGACCTGTGGGGGTTCAACGAGGAATCGGTCGTGCGGGCCGCCGCGGCATCGGAGATTCCGCTGATTTCGGCCGTTGGGCACGAGACAGATACGACGCTGATCGATTTTGCCTCGGACAAGCGGGCGCCGACGCCCACGGCGGCGGCGGAACTGGCGGTTCCGGTGCGGCTGGACCTTCTGGCCTGGCTTGATGGTCAGGAGGGGAGGTTGTTGCAAGCCCTGCAGGGACAAGTGACGGCGCGGCGGCAAAGACTGCGCGACCTGAGCCGCGCCTTGCCCCGGGGCGAGGCCTTGCTGGACGGGCCGCGCCAGAGGCTGGACGGGATGGGGGACAAGCTGCCCGGCGCGCTGCGGGCGTCTATCCAGGTGCGGCAGGTCGCGCTTTCGCAGAAGGCAGGTGCGTTGCGGCCCGGGATGCTGCGGGAAAGGGTGCGAAACCGCCGTGAGGGGTTCGTCTCGCTTGCCGCGCGGATGAATACGCGCACATTGCAGCGCGATATCAGCCAGAAACGGGCGGACTTCGAACGCGTCACCAAGCGGCTGTCCGATGTCAGCCGGCAGCAGGTGCGGGACTGGCGCGACCGGCTGGCCGCGCAGGAGCGGCTGCGCGAGACGCTGGGCTACAAGGCGACGCTGAGCCGCGGCTATGCCGTGGTTCGAGGCGATGCAGAGGTGGTGACGACGAAAGCCGCGGCGCAGGCGGCGACACTGTTGGAGATCGAGTTCAGCGACGGCACGCTTGCCGTCGGGGGAAGCTCAGGTGCCGAAGCACCGCAAACGGTGGAGCAGACATCGAAGGCGAGGACGAGTCCGAAGCCGAAGAAACCGCCGCCCGAACAGGGCAGCCTGTTCTGACGCCGGCTCAGACGCCGATTTCGGGGCCGAGGCAGTGCAGCGGCTCGCCGGTCTGTTCCATTTCGTAAAGCTGGGTCTGGGCGGGGTCGTTCTGGAATTGCGCCACAAGGCCGCTGCCCGAGCGCTGGAAACTCCAGCATTGCGGCTCGGGCTTGTTCTCGTAGACGAAGCAGATCAGGCCATCGTCCTCGTACCATTCACCTTCCTGGCAGCGGCCGTCGAGGAAAGACCAGCGCACGCGACGGTTTTCAAGATATTCCTCGCCGCCATAGGGGGCACCCTGCGCACCGTAATAGAAGGTCTTGCCGCGAGTGTAAGAGTCGAACTCTGCCGCGGTCATTTGGTCTTGAGTGACGGCGGCGCAGGGGGTGACAAGCAAGGAAAGGACAAGCAACAGGCGCATGGTTCGATCCTGACAGATGTGCGCCGGGCGCGCCACCGCGTTATTCGCAGGCCATCGGCCGAGATGCGTGCCGCTCGGCACGATCGCGCCACTTTGCACAACGGCGGTCCATCATCCGGCGCCAGAGCGTCGGGAAGAGTGCGACCGTAGCCATGAATGGCAACGGCATCGGCAACATCGGCATGGTTTCGGGATCAAGTTGCAGCGCCGGGTAACCGCGCGCCGGGGTGACATGGTGGTCGGAATGACGCGGCGCGTTGAGCATGAGCGCCGAGGAGAACCAGTGCGGCGTATTCCAGGAGTGCTGCGGTCCCACCGGTTCCATGCGGCCGTCGGGCAGGGCGGCGCGGCGCAGGCCGTAGTGCTGCACATAGTCGGAGAGCAGGATTTGCATCTGCGCGTAAAGCGACAGGGCCAGCACCGCCAAAAGCGCATCGGGGCCGCCGAAAACGAGCGCGCCGATGCTCAGCGCCGCCGCCCCGCCGAGATAGAGCGCATAAGGGTGGGTCCAAAACGGTTTGCGGCCCGCGCGCAAGCGGTTCTCGGCCGCGAGACCGGCGCGAAATGATCCGGCGCTGGCCCGCATTGCGTAGCGATAGAAGCCTTCACCGGGTCTTGCGCTGTTGGGGTCCGCATCGCTGCCCACGTGGACATGGTGCACGCGGAGATGGGCGCTGGCGTGATGGCCGACCAGCAGGGACGTGTAGATCAGGCGGCCGAGAAAGCGTCTTGCGCGGCTCGGGCGGTGGATCAGCTCATGTGCGACGGGGTGCGACACATGGCCGAAGAATAGCCCGGTTGCGAATCCGGTGAGAAACCGCTCCAGGCAGCCAAGGCTGGAGGGGCCGGCGATGGCCCATAGCGCCACGCCGTAAAGGGCGAAATGCGACACGCCAAGTACGGTCAGAAGTTTGTCTGCTGCGGGGAACTCCGCATCAGGGTCGGTATTGGCCGCCTCTGCCGCGATAAGGCGATCCAGCAGGAAGGTGAGCACGGTAAGATAGCCCAAGGCGATCCACGCCCAGGCACCGCCGAGGGCGGCGGCGAGCAGGATAAAGGCGACCGGAAGGCAGGTCGCGATTGTGAAGAGGCGCAGCCCCTGCATGAAGTTCCTTTTTCTAGTGCTTGCACGGCACTTTACCATGGGCAGGATTTCGATTCGCTCAAGCTTCGCGGCTGGATTTATCGTCGAAACATCTTGTTTCCGCGCAAAGGTCGCAAGCGGAAGGGCGCATAGGATGTATTGAGTGCGGGGTGCGCAGCTTAAAGCTTCAATTTGAACCACTCGATGTTTGTGTTCGAGTTTGCTGGCCTCGCGCGCCTATTGTATTCAGTTGTTGCTGTAGACCGCGCAGATACAGCCGGCTTTCTTGAATTTCGCGCAGTCGCGCCAAGCGGCGTCGCGACTGTCGCGCCCGAGACGGGCCATGAAATAGCCGCCCTTCGGGCTTGCACGGCTTTTCTGAAAGACCACATCCGGCTCTTGCTTGCCGATCAGCCCGGTGCAGGCACGGGTCTGCGCCGCGAATTTGGCGAGCGATGCCTTCTTCGTGATCCCGAACGCCATCTGAATGCCCCATGGCTTGAGTTTCGGAAGATAGGATTTCAGGGCGGTCATGCGGCGGTTGCGGGCAAGGTCGAAGCAGGCCTTGTCGAACGGCAGTTCATGCGACAGGCGCAGATCTGGTGTCGGCGTCGGCTCTTCGGTCCAGTTGGAGTAGGGGACGCCGGTGATGATGCGGACGTAGTCGATGGTTTCCCGTGCCAGCCCGCCGGTGCCCGCGATCAGGCCTTCCGCGCGACGCTCGCCGCCGTTGTAACCAATGGCGGCCAGCCCGAGATTGCCATAGCGGCGGGCCATTTCGGCCAGGTACTGGGCGGAATGCTCCAGAGCTTCGGCGGGGTTGTAGGGGTCCTTGAGGCCGCGCAGCTTGGCGGTTGAGGGGATGAACTGGGCGATTCCGCGGGCATTGGCGTGGCTGAGCGCGTTGGGGTCAAAGCGGCTTTCCTGCCAGATGAGACGGGTGAAGAAATGAGCGTCGATCCCGTGACGGGTGGCGAAGGTCTGGAGCGCGTTGCAGGTGTCGTAGACGAAATGCGCCTTGCGGATGCAGACCGGCGGCCCCCATTTGTCGGTGGAGCAGATCGTGTCCGGCGGCGTCGCGAATGCGCGACCGGGGACAAGTATCAACAGGATCAGGGCGAGGCGCAGAAGCATGTTGGCATGGTTGCCTGTCGCCCACGCTTGTCAATGGTGGGTTTTCATCTCGGGCGGGGCGGTTTAACTGGATAGACAAGAAAGCAAGGGTGTCTCAATGGCGTTTTTCCGCAAGCTGAAGGATCGGTTGTTCAAGTCTTCCTCGAAGCTGGAGGAGGGGCTGGACGCGATTGTCGAGGACGGTGGCGAAGCCGAGGAGGTGACCGAGGCAGCGGAGCCCGATCCGGCGCAAGACGCGTCTCCGGAGCCCACGGCAGAGCCCGAACTCACACCGGCACCCGACCCACGGCCAGAACGGGAACCAGAGCCCGAGCCGGAACCGGTAGAGGAGCCGGAGCCGCGCCCCACGCCGGAGCCAGAACCCGAGCCGACACCGGAGCCCGAACCCGAGCCGGAGCCTGAACCAGAGCCGGAGCCTGAACCCGAACCAGAGCCCGAGCCGAAACCCCAGCCGCGTCCGACCCCGCCGCCGGAGCCGCGACCGGAGCCGTCGCCGCAGGAAATTCCCGCGCCGCCGTCCGAGCAACCGCCCGCCGCGCCACAGGAGGTGCCGCAGACGCCGCCCCTGGAAGATCCGGTGCGATCCCCTGATCCGCAACCCATGCCGACGCCGATCGAGATCCCGCCCGATACACCGAAGAGCGAGGCCGCCCCGCAAGCGCGGTCGGGCCTTCTGGGCCGTCTGTTGGGGCGTGGCGAGGCGAAAACGGTCGTGCGCCGCGTACTCGATGACGACATGTTGGAACAGCTGGAGGAGCTGCTGATCACCGCCGACATGGGCGTGGATACGGCCCTGCGTGTCACCGCCAACATGGCCGAAGGGCGCATGGGGCGGAAGCTGTCAAGTCAGGAGATCAAGGAGCTTCTGGCACGCGAGATCACCCGGATCATGGAGCCTGTGGCCAAGCCCATGCCGCTCTACCCCAAACGCCCGCAGGTCGTGCTGGTGGTTGGTGTCAACGGGTCGGGCAAGACCACGACGATCGGCAAGCTGGCGAGCCAGTTCAAGGCAGCCGGCAAGTCGGTGGTGATCGCGGCGGGCGACACGTTCCGCGCCGCGGCGGTGGAGCAGTTGCAGGTCTGGGGCGATCGCGCGGGCGTGCCGGTTCTGACGGCGCCCGAGGGCAGCGACCCGGCGAGCCTTGCCTTCGATGCCATGGATAAAGCCGAGAAGGACGGTGCGGACCTGTTGATGATCGATACGGCGGGCCGTTTGCAGAACCGCGCCGACCTGATGGAAGAACTGGCCAAGATCGTGCGCGTCATTCGCAAGAAGGATCCGGATGCGCCGCACAACACGCTTTTGGTGCTGGACGCCACGACGGGGCAGAACGCGCTGAGCCAGGTCAAGACGTTCCAGCAGTTGGCCAATGTCTCGGGTCTGGTGATGACCAAACTGGACGGTACCGCGAAGGGCGGCGTGCTGGTGGCGTTGGCGGACAAGTTCGGGCTGCCCATTCACGCCATCGGCGTGGGCGAGCAGATAGACGATCTTGCACCGTTCGATCCTGAGGATTTCGCCGCGGCGCTGACCGGGCTGGAGCTGGGCGCGCGGGCATGATCGAAGAGATCCTTGCGCGGTTCAGCACGCTCGAGCTGGCCTTCGACACGACACTTTTCATTGCGGTGGCGAGCGCGGTCTGGACCGTGGTCAACCGCTTGGTCCAGGCGGCTTATTTTCAGTTGTCGCTTCGCACGCGGGAATTCGAGTTCATTCTGGAGCCGCACAGCGGCGTGCCGCAGAACATCACCAGCCTGAACCTTTTGCTGATCCGCTATGGGAACGACACCTATCTGAGTTCGCTTGCGAGCGATCAGGAACGGCATCACGGACGTCTGCGTAACAAAGTGATTCAACTTGCCGAGGCGCTGCCGTCAAAGTCGGCACCGATCAGCGTAAAGCTGCGATTGCACAAACGGCTGGGAACGCAGTTCAAGCTGTTTGTCGAAGTCACCGGCGACCCCAAGCCTGTCATAGACTATCTGAACGGGCATGAGACGATCACCGGCGTGACATCGAAAGAGCGGCCCAAGCTGGCGCCGCAGGACCCGCAGCGGCATCGCATCTTCTTCCTGCTGGATCGACTGGACAAGGAAAAGACTGTCGACGGGCACGTGAACAATTTCATCTATCCCGTCTGAGGCAGCCGTATGCCGCGCGGCTTCAATGCGTGCCAATCAGTTTTTCGATCTGGCGCAGCACGAAAAGCACGATAACGACAATTGCGGCGGCCATTGCCGCGAGCGGGATCTGCCCGGCACCGCAGCCGAGGCCCACGGCGCCCGCCAGCCAGAGCGAAGCACCCGTGGTGACGTTGCGCACCTTGTCGCCTGCGGTAAAGATCAGCCCGGCGGCGAGGAAGGCGACCCCGGCGGTGACCGCCTCGATCATGCGTATGGGATCATTGCGTTGTTCGCTGTTGCCGCCGCCGAAATCCAGAGCGGCAAGTTCGCGGCCGATGATGACGAAAAGGCATGCGGCCACGGCCACGAGGATATGCGTGCGCAGTCCGGCCGGCTTGTCTCGCATTTCACGTTCGAAGCCGATGAACGCGCCTAGAACCACGGCAACACTGAGACGCGCGAATGCGACCGAGGCAGGCACTACTGAAAAGGTGCCCTGCACCTCGTTCACGATCTGATCCATGAAAGCGGCGAGCATGGGTTGCATGAGGGATCAACGGCGTGATACTGCGTGGGTTCCGTTGCGTTGCGGATTGTTTGTCGAGTTTGCCTGTCGGTCGCTGGGCCCGAGGGGGTTGGGTTCCGGTCTTCGTGACTAGGTACTCCGGATCCCGGTGCCGCTGACGACGGCATCCGCCCCCTGGAAAGGAGCTTTCCCATGCCCAACGCCCTGCAATCCGCTACCGCATTTCCCGTGACCGAGATCGAGTGCCTCGACGGCGGATCGATCCGCCTTGGCAAGCCCGAAGAAAAGCCGTGGCAGTTGATCTTCGTGTATCGCGGCATCCACTGCCCGATCTGCCGCCAGTACCTGCAGGACCTTGAGCCGAAGCTCGAAGAATTCGCGGATATGGGGATCGACGTGGTGGCCGTGTCCGCCGATACAGAGGCCAAGGCGCGGAAATTGCGGGCGGACCTTTCCCTTTCGGTACCGCTGGGGTACGGGATGGACGTGGCGCAGATGCAGGCGCTGGGGCTTTATGTCTCGGACCCGCGCTCGCCCGAGGAAACCGACCGGCCCTTCGCGGAACCCGGCCTGTTCCTGGTCAACCCGGAGGGCAACTTGCACATGGTGGATATCTCTAACGCGCCGTTCCTGCGCCCGGAGCTGGAGAAGCTGCCGTCGCGGATCAAGTACGTGCTTGAGAACGATTATCCGATACGCGGCACGCATGAAAGCTGACGAGTGGACCGGGCCGTGCCGGGGGTGTGACACCGGCGCATGAGCGAATGGATCGTTTCCTTGGAGGGGACCGAGGCCGGTCACCAGCTTGCCCTGGGGCTGGCCTTGCTGGCCGCTGTTCTGCACGCGTTGTTCGGAGCGTTGCAGAAAGGGCGGCACGATCCGTGGCTGACGCGGGGCGCGATCGACGGGGCTTATGCGCTGATGGCGGCGCCCTTTGCGCTGTTCGTCGTGCCGTGGCCCGAGCCGCATATGTGGGTGATCTTCGCGACCGCGTGGCTGATCCACACGCTTTACAAGATCTTGCAGGCGATGGCCTATATGCGCGGCGCCTACACTGTGGTTTACCCGGTGGTGCGCGGCACGGGGCCGCTTTTCACAGTGATTGGGGCCTATCTGCTGTTCGGCGAGACGTTCAACCTCGTGCAATGGACGGGCGTAGGCGTTCTGTTGGCCGGCATTTACGGGTTGGCTATCTATAATCTGCGCACGATCAAGCTGGATCGTGAGACCATGCCCGCGGCCTTGGGGCTGGCTGTTCTTACGGGACTGTTCGTAGCGCTTTACACCACGTATGACGCCTATGGCATTCGCGCCACCGCCGACCCGTTCACGTTTCTTGCGTGGTTCTTCATGATCGACGGGCTGATCTTTCCGGTGATCGCCTACCGCCGGTGGCGCGGGATGGAGGATGCGCCCGAACCCGGTCCGCTGCTGGTGCGCGGGGTCGCGGGCGGGTTCATCGCATTTTTCTCGTTCGGCTCGATCATGATGGCCACACGGCTGGACAAGGTGGGCGAGGCGGCGGTACTGCGCGAAACCTCGACGGTGTTTGCCGCCCTCATAGGTTGGTTGATCCTGAAAGAAACGGTGGGGCCTCGGCGGATCGCGCTGATGGCATTGATTGCAGCCGGTGCGGTCATAGTTGAGAGTGGCGGTTGAAGCGAAGAGGCGAGACGATGGACGACAAGAACACGAATGGCAAACTGAAGGCGGTGTTGGAATTTGGCCCGGTGCTTGGATTCTTCGTGGCGTATCTGCTGCTGAAGGACCGCTTGTTCACCATCGGCGGCACGGAATACGAAGGGTTCATCGTCATCACGGCGGTCTTCATCCCCGTGCTGCTGATCTGTACCGCGCTGATGTGGAGGCTGACGGGGCACCTGTCGAAGATGCAAATCCTGACGGCGGTGCTGGTCGTCGTGTTCGGCGGGCTGACCGTGTGGCTGAACGATCCGAAGTTCTTCCAGATGAAACCGACGATCATCTACCTGTTTTTCGGCACGGTTCTGGGCATCGGGCTTCTGCGCGGGCGGTCCTATCTACAATACGTGATGGACGGGCTGATGCCGCTGACGGGCACGGGCTGGATGATCCTGACCAAGCGGATCACGATCTTCTTTTTCGCGATGGCGGCACTGAACGAACTGGTCTGGCGCACGCAGAGCGAGGAAACCTGGGTTTATTTCAAGACCTTCGGCCTGATGGCGGCGATGTTCGTGTTTTTCATGATGCAGGGCAAGCTGATCGCCGAGCATGGAACGGACGACAGCGGTAAGCCCTGACCGATTATGTTGCCTATGGGACTGTGCCGCGTGCGATCCGCGGCACGGGTCAAACTTTCGCCCCAATGGTGCGTCACGCAAGGCGCATGACATATGCCGTGATTTCCCGCGTCCGGGACGCTTTCGCCTCTATTCCGCCGATGCGGGCAGAAACGCTTCTTCCACTCGTGATCATGCTGATACTCTGGATCGGGCTCAACGCGACGGGGATGCCGGAGGACCGGGTTTTCGTTCTGGTTCTCGTGTTGGCGCAAGCCCATGCGGTCTGGCGCAGCCTGCCAAACGCCGCCTGTCACCTGAACGATGGGAACCGCGCCAAGATGGTCTGGCCTGTGCTGATTGTCACCGCGTTGTCGGCGCTGCAACTGGGTATCAACGATCCGCTGTTCAGCCAGCGCCTGTTGTCCGGTGCTTGCGTTTTCGTGCTTCTGGTGATGCTGATGGGCGTCCGGCGCGAGCGGGAGGTCATGGCGCGGATGATGCACAGCGTGACCGAGGGGCGGCCTGTTTCGCTCTTGCGGGTCAATGCCTGTTTCGCACTGGTTTTCCTGTGTGTGAACGAAGCCTTGATCGCGACCGGGTCACTGGTGGTGTGGATGTCGGCGATGATGATCGCGGCGTTTCTCGTCCACGCGGCTTACTGGTACATCGTGCTGCTTGTGATTCCGCCCGAAGACAGCCTCGCCTGAGGCTGGCGGGACAAAAACGGGATAATTGCCATCCCCGGTCTGGGCCAGGGCAGGACGCGCGACCAGCGCGGATCTTGAATATCGGGAAGCAACGTGCGCAAGCGGGCCAAGCTATGATGTTCGGGCTGGCGCAGCAGGGCGCGGTAGAAGTCGAACAGCCCGTCGCGCAGATAGGTTGACCAGTGACAGTAAAACCGCGCCCGTCCCGGCGCGACATGGAACCCGGCCTGCTCCAGCGACGTCAGCGTGTCGGGATGATCGAGTTGTACGGTGAGCGTGTTGGGCCGCTGCGGCAGGGACTGCGCCAGGCTGCGGTCGCCGTGTTCGGGGGCCGAGATCAGCCTTTCCAGCAGGAAATCGAACAGGTCGTTCTCGCGGGTCGTGACATTGATGATCTCGGCGGCACAGCCTGCGGCGCTTTCGATTGCGGCCCGTGCGGCGGCGCCGTATTCGGCACCGTTCAGCAAAAGAACGCGGGCGACCGCGCGCGCTGGGACGTGGGGCAGGGCACCAAGGACCACGCGCGCGCCCAGAGAATGCGCGACAAGGTGAACCTGACGGTCGGGAGCGACCTGCCGTATCATCGACACAAGGTCTGCAAGGCAAAGGCCAGCCTCTTCGGCCTGCTTGTAGGCGTTCCAGATGGTGCCGCGCCCGGACCAGCCGAATCCGATCGCGAGTCCTTCGTCACGCTCGCCTGCGCCGTATCCCAGACCGCGCGGCCAACTTTTGGCTTTCCATGTGCGGTGTTTCGGATCGAGCGACAGGATATGGTTGTGCGGACAGGCGTTGGGATGGCCTGGTTCAAATTTGAACCCGTGTGTCATGATGATGACCGGGCCGGGACGGACGAGCGCGCGGCGCAGGGTGGGCAGAAGCGGCTGCGAGGCACCATGAAGGCAAGGACCAAATGGCGTGGCGTCGATCTGCAAGAGCGGCATCTTCGACCCTTTTAACTACATCTTGTAGGCAGGCAGTACTCCAGCCATATGACGCTTGCTTGAAGTTTGAGTTACAGCACCGTGACGGTACCCAGAGGGCACACCGCAGCGTTAGAGCTAGCTGTTGACGCGAGTCGCCGGTGGGCGTACATCATTGTTTGTGGCGATTTGTTACCGGATTGCGGGCCACGTTAAACATCTCCGCTAAAGAGGTCAGGATGAAAGTCCCCTTTCGCTTGACCGGCTTGGGGACTTTATTTTTTTGGGGCGGATCGCCCGGAGGTCGATGATGAAAAACGATTGGAACAGACGCACCAAGCTGGTGCATGGCGGTACGCGGCGCAGCCAGTACGGCGAGGTGAGCGAGGCGATATTCCTGACGCAGGGCTTCGTCTATGACAGCGCGGAGGCCGCGGAGGCGCGGTTCGTGCAGGCCGGTGATGACGAGTTCATCTATGCCCGCTACGGGAACCCGACAGTGGCGATGTTCGAGGACCGAATCGCGGCGCTGGAAAACGCAGAGGCCGCCTTTGCCACAGCGAGTGGCATGGCAGCGGTGAGCGGCGCGCTGATTTCGATGCTGAAAGCCGGGGATCATGTTGTTTCGGCGCAGGCGCTTTTTGGCTCGTGCCTCTATGTGCTGGAAGAGATCCTGACGCGCTATGGTGTCGAAGTGACTTTCGTCGATGGCACGGACCTTGACGCGTGGCGGGCCGCAGTGCGTGAGGACACCAAGGTGGTGTTCTTCGAGACCATCGCCAACCCGACGCTGGAGGTGGTGGACGTGGCGGCAGTGGCCGAGATCGCCCATGCCGTCGGCGCCAAGGTGGTAGCCGACAACGTCTTTGCCACGCCGGTTTTTTCGAGGGCACTGGAACAGGGTGCCGACGTGGTGGTCTATTCCGCGACCAAGCATATCGACGGGCAGGGCCGTGCGCTGGGCGGTGTGATCCTCGGGACCGAGGAGTATATCCGCAAGACGATCGAGCCTTACATGAAGCATACCGGCGGGTCGATGTCGCCGTTTACCGCGTGGCTGATGCTGAAAGGGTTGGAGACGATCGACCTGCGAGTGCGAGCACAGGCCGAAAACGCATTGGCCATCGCCGATGCGCTGCAGGGACATGCGAGGCTTGAGCGCGTGCTCTATCCCGGGCACGCCAGCCACGCGCAGCATGAGCTGGTCGAGCGCCAGATGGGCAAGGGCGGCACGGTTCTCGCGCTGGAGATCAAGGGCGGACAGGCGGCGGCGTTCCAATTTCTGAACGCGCTGGAGATCGTCGTGATCTCGAACAACCTCGGCGACGCGAAATCCATCGCCACCCATCCGGCAACGACGACGCACCAGCGCCTGTCGGACGCGCAGAAGGACGCACTGGGCATTGCGCCGGGCCTGATCCGGCTGAGCGTCGGGTTGGAGGACGCTGAGGACCTGATTGCCGACGTGATGCAGGCACTGGAGGCAGTGACGCAACAGTGATCCAAGGCAGCGCTTCTGACGTATCTTATGTGCTAGTGGTAATTTACCGTGTTTACGCATAAGTATGATGCCGCCCGATGCGAGCGAGGACCCGACGATGAATGTGCACCCTTCTGACATGAAGAAGGTCAAGGACCGCACCGAGGCGAAGGCCGCGCTGGATACATTGCGTGCGTGGGCGGAAACGGCCACGCCGGAGGAGGTTGCCGACCTCGACCCGGCGATTGCCCGGCTTCTGCCGCAGGGCGAGGTGTCGAACTATCCGACGTTGCGCCGTGACTATCCGGAAGAATTCAAACCCGACGCCGCCTACAAGGCCAGCATGCCGGATTTGCAGAACGGCCCGTCCTCGCTGATCAAGGGGGCGCGGCAGCAATTGCAGCATGTCGGAATTTCGAATTTCCGTTTGCCGATCCGCTTCCACACCCGTGACGACGGCGACCTTACGCTCGAAACCTCGGTGACCGGCTCGGTCAGCCTGGAGGCCGAGAAGAAGGGCATCAACATGTCCCGCATCATGCGCAGCTTTTACAAGCATGCCGAGCGGACTTTCAGTTTCGAGGTGATCGAGACGGCGCTCGACGATTACATTTCGGACTTGGACAGCATCGATGCGCGCATCCAGATGCGGTTTTCCTTCCCGATGAAGATCACGTCGCTGCGGTCGGGGCTGGAAGGTTACCAGTATTACGACATCGCGATGGAGCTGGTGGAGCATGACGGTGTGCGTCGCAAGTTCATGCATCTGGATTATGTCTATTCATCCACCTGCCCCTGCTCACTGGAACTGAGCGAGCACGCGCGACAGGCGCGGGGGCAACTGGCCACGCCGCATTCCCAGCGGTCGGTGGCGCGAATTTCGGTCGAGGTGGTCGGCGAGGATTGCCTGTGGTTCGAAGACCTGATCGAGCTGGCCCGCAAGGCGGTGGCGACGGAGACGCAGGTGATGGTCAAGCGTGAGGACGAGCAGGCCTTTGCCGAGTTGAACGCGGCCAACCCGATTTTCGTGGAGGATGCGGCGCGGCTGTTTTCCGAGCAGTTTCTGAATGACGCGCGGATTGGCGATTTTCGCGTGATCGCCAGCCACCAGGAAAGCCTGCACAGCCACGACGCGGTCAGCATCACGACGCAAGGCGACACGTTCGCGTCCGAAAGCCTTGATCCTAAGCTGTTCACCACGCTGTTTCACGTCGGATAACCCGCGCGGCGCCGATCCGGCGCAATTTGTGCTGAAACCTTTGGCAATAGCCTGCCGGAATCGGCCGCGACGCTGGCTGCGGTGCGGCATATCTTTTTCTGCACGTGCAAAGCTGGTATGGTTGTTATGCAATCTTGCCCGCAGGGGGCGATCCAAAACGGGATAGAGCAATGGATATGTATTCGGCACCGCTGAAGGCGTCGTTGATGGGCCTGCAGCTGAGCGGCATTTTCGTGGAAAAGCAGCTGAGAGTGATGCAGGTGCTGGGACGCGCCGCCTATGAATCGCAGCTCCAGTTCCTGGGTCTGGCATTTGATCTGCCGGCTCTGGGCCCGGTGCGGGAGCAACCGGCCGCCAAGTCGCGGCCCGCGGCGAAACCCAAGGCGAAGCCGGCACCCAGGAAGACCGCATCGAAACCAGCGGCCAAGACGACGGCCAAGCCCGCGCCAAAGGCGGAGGCCAAACCGGCAGCGACGACCGCGGCAAAACCGACTGCCAAAGCCGCCGCCAAGCCGGCAGGGAAACCGGCCGCGAAGACGGCTGCCAAACCCGCTGCCAAGGCGGCAAAACCGGCAGTGGCCGGGTCGTCCTCGAAGCCGGCGACCAAACCGGCCCCAGCAAAGCCGGTCGACACGCCAGCAAAATCTGAGCCGACGCCGGCCGCGACACCAGACTCGCAAACAGCAAGCCAAGCCCCGGCAAAGCCCGAAGCGAGCAACGTGACAACCTTTCCGAAGCCCGAGACTGGCACGGAAAATAACAGCGGCGCCAAGCGCCCGCGCAAGCCCTCGGCCCCGCCGGCGATGCCCGAACGCTCCGCCAATCCCGACAAGGCAGCGGATTCATAGGACGCGGCTTCAGCCGGATCGAATGACGCGACGACAGAAGAGGCGCGGCTACTGCTGAAGCGGTGGCCGCGCTTTCTTGTTTCGGTGTTGCCTTGGCCGCCGAAAATGCGCCCGGATCGCGGAGCATTGCACAGGATGCAAATCGGGGCTTCCACTTTTAAAGTGGTTGCCTGTGGTCTGCAGGTATACCTGTTGACCAGGGAGGAAACTGAAAGATTAACACACGAGGTTTCCAAAATGGCTACCAGCACAACCAACCTTAACTATCAACATGGTCTCAGTCGCCTGTTCCGCAAAGTTCGCGAGACACTGAGAAAACTGACCCAGGCCATGACGCGCAAGACCCAGATCGAATGGGCGGCCTGAGCGCCAAAAGCTCCCGAACCGGGATGTCTGACCAGCACCTGTCAGCGCCTTTCAAAGCGAACTGACCCATCGCGAACGTAAGGGCCTTAACCCAGGCCGACGACGAAGCCGCCCTCCGGGACGCCTGCAAGGGCATCTGTTCCCGAGGGCGGTTTGAGTCGGAACCAAGCTCTTGCGGCAACGGACCATCGATGCAAGGGGCGTCAACGTTGCCCAAACGTGTCGACTGCCGTCCGTCGAGACACTATTCCAGTGAAATTCCTACATAGCAGTAAGGACTTGGCTTGAGCCAGCGGGATTCAACGATGGCCGATATTGTCCTGCCGGTTGGGTCGAAACCTGCGGGGTTGCATCAGTTGCAAGCCAGGGTTTCGGGTATGGCAGTGGTGCTGACCGATAGTTTGGCCTACCTTGGTGTCAGGGAGGAAACCGAAGCAACATTCTTGAGGTTTCCAAATGGCGACTAGCACAACCAATCTTGATCACGGCGGCGTTTTCACCCGCTTGTTCCACGGCATCGTGGAGCGGTTTGAGCAGCACGCGCGCATCATGTCGCGCCGCGGCCTGATCGAGGAACTGACTGCAAAAAGCGACGAAGAACTGGCCGAGATGGGCATCAAGCGCGAAGATATCGTGCGCCACGTCTTCCAGGATCTGTTCTACGCTTGACGACCTTTCCAGCCCCGCGAGGGCCCTTCCTTACAGGGTCCTCGCGGAGCGGCTTGACATAGGCCAGAACCGCAGCCAAGGCTTCGATCCATGGTGGATTTTCGCCCGGTTGGATATGTGATTGGCCTGACGGTCATGGCGCTGGGCCTGGCGATGGTCATGCCCATGATGGTGGATATCGCTGAAGGGCGCGGCCACTGGCAGGTTTTCGCGGAAAGCGCAATCCTGACTGTCCTGACCGGTGGCCTTGTGGCGCTGTCGTGCAAGAACGGCGTGCGCGAAGGCCTGACCATCCAGCAAACGTTCCTTCTGACGACCGGGGTCTGGGTGATCCTGCCAATCTTCGGCGCGATACCGTTCATGTTCGGGGCCACCAATTCGAGCCTGGTGGATGCATTTTTTGAGGCGATGTCGGGCCTTACGACGACTGGCTCGACGGTTTTGTCTGGACTGGATACGCTGCCCAAGGGACTGAACCTGTGGCGCGGTATCCTGCAATGGTTGGGCGGGATCGGTATCGTCATCGTCGCGATGGTTTTCCTGCCCGAATTGCGGGTCGGTGGGATGCAGATCTTCCGCTCGGAAGCGTTCGACACGATGGGAAAAATCCTGCCGCGCGCGACCGAGATCGCCTCGCGCATCTCCGTGATCTACCTCGGGCTGACGCTGGCCTGTACGGCCTGCTACATGATGACGGGCATGAACGCGTTCGACGCCACCATGCACGCGCTGACGACGGTGTCGACAGGCGGCTTCTCGTCCTACGACGCGTCCTTCGGCACCTTTCAGGGGCCGGCGGAGTGGGTGGCGACGGCGTTCATGATCCTCGCGGCGCTGCCCTTCGTACGTTACGTGCAATTGCTGAGCGGCAGCAACGCGCTGTTGAAGGACAGCCAGATTAGGGCTTTCCTGATGACCATCGGTGTCCTGATCGTGGGCACCGCCGTCATCCTGATGTCGATCTTTCCGCATAATCCCGAACAGGCACTGCGCGAGGCGGCGTTCAACATCACCTCGATCATCAGCGGCACGGGCTATTCCAGCGTGGATTACATGGAGTGGGGGACCTTCCTGATCGCGTTGTTCTTTTTCATTGGCCTGATTGGAGGCTGCGCCGGGTCGACGAGCTGTTCGATCAAGATCTTCCGCTATCAGCTGCTGTTCGCCTCGGTAAGGGCGCAGTTGCAGCGGATCTATTCGCCGCATGGCGTGTTCACGCCGCGCTATGACGGTCGGCCGATTTCCGATGACGTTCTGACGTCGGTCATGTCCTTCTTCGTGTTCTTCGTGGTCACGCTGGGGCTGGTGGCCGTGGCGCTTGGGATGACGGGGCTGGATTTCACCACGTCGGTGTCGGGGGCCGCGACGGCGGTGGCCAATATCGGCCCTGGGCTGGGGGACGTGATCGGGCCTTCGGGGAACTTCCAGCCGCTCAACGACACCGCGAAGTGGATCCTTATCGCGGCGATGCTCGTCGGACGGCTGGAGCTTCTGGCCGTCTTTGCAATTTTTACACTGTCTTTCTGGAGGGCCTGATGACTCAGCGACCGCTTGGCGCACAAATCTCGCACATGCTGAAGGCCCGTGGGGTCGACGTGATCTTCGGCATTCCGGGGGTGCATAACGTCGAGATGTATCGTGGCATCGAGGAAGCAGGCATCCGTCATGTGCTGGCCCGGCATGAACAGGGCGCAGGGTTCATGGCCGATGGTTATGCTCGTGCGTCGGGCAAGCCGGGTGTGGCCTACGTCATTACCGGCCCGGGCCTGACCAATGCGATGACGCCGATGGGGCAGGCCTATTCGGACAGCGTGCCGATGCTGGTGATCTCAAGCTGCCTGGACGAGACGGCGGCGCGGCGCGGGCAGTTGCACCAGATGATCGACCAGGAAGGCGCGGCGCGCTGCATCTGCGACTGGAGTCATGAGACGAAGTCGGCCGGTGCTACATACGCCCTGGTCGAGCGGGCGTTCAACGAGTTCGCCACCGCGCGGCCCCGCACCAAGCACCTGCAAGTGCCGATCGCCTTGGGCGGCAGCCTGGCCGACCCGGCGCCGGCCCCTGTTGAGACGCGCGCCAAGCGACCCGTGGCCCGGAAAGAGGACGTGGCGGCGGCGGCCGAGGCTTTGCAAGAGGCGAAACGCCCGATGGTCTTGTTTGGTGGTGGCAGCGTCGGGGCTGGCGCGGCGGCTCGGGCGGTAGTCGAGCGCAGTGGCGCAGCGGCGATGACAACCTATGCGGGACGCGGTGTCGTCGGGGCCGACCTGCCGCTCGATTTCGGGGCTTACCTGGCGCGGCCGGACAGCGCGGAGGTATTGGCACGGGCAGATCTGGTGCTTGTCGTGGGGTCCGAGCTGTCCGAGATCGACCTGTGGCGTGACGAGTTGGGCCATACCGGACGGATGATCCGAGTGGATATCGATCCGGTGGAGCTGGAGCATCCACGGGCCGAGCTGTGCATCCTGTCCGACGCAGATGCGTTCCTGGTGGCGTTGGCAGAGAGCTTGCCTGACCGTGCCGAGCCGAAATGGGATGCGGCGGTCGTGGCGGCCACAAAGTCGCGCTGGAGGGTCGAGGTGGAAGCCGAACGCCCCGGCATCGTGCCGGTGGTCGACGCGCTGCACGCTGCCTGCCCGGCAGAGACGATGATCTATTCCGACATGACGCAATTCGCCTATGCCGCCAAGGAAGTCTGGCCGATGGACCGGCCGGGCCATTGGCATCACCCGTTCGGATACGGCACGCTGGGATACGGGATGCCCGCCGCGATCGGTGGAGCCATCGCGCGGGACGGAAAGCCGACGCTCGCGATCTGCGGAGACAGCGGCTTTCAGTATACCGTGCAGGAGCTGGGAACGGCCGTCGAGCATGGCTTGCCGTTGCCGATAATCCTGTGGGACAATGGCAAGCTGAAAGAGATCGAGGATGCGATGATCCGGTCGCAGATCGCGCCCAACGCGGTGGTCGCGCGAAACCCGGACTTCTGTGCGCTGGCGAAAGCCTATGGCGCCCATGCTGTCCAGCCCGGTAGCCTTGACGACATGGGTGCGGCGGTGCGCGCGGCATTTGATGCGGACCGACCGACGCTCATTCACGTTCAAGCCGGGATTGGTGGCTGAGGGCAGGACACGAGTCTTTCGCGAACGATGAAAGCGACGCGCGGCTGCTGGCTTGCATCATTCTGCAAATGCTCGAAGCACCCTGGCTGCCTTACTCAATTGACATCGTTGCAGGGGCTGTAGCTGACGATGTATTTGGGGCAGCCGGGCCGGGCGGTATTTCCTCGGTTATTCCCAGCAGCTGACCAGAACGGTCATTCCTGAAGCACGCTCGGAGAGGCTTTCGGGCGGCATCTGGCCGTTACCGTTGGTGGCCGAAGGGGTGATGCCGGCCTGTTCCAGCACCCGACGGATCGTCTCGGCATTGGCGGCAAAGCTGACGCCTTCGGGCAATTGCCGACTGTTGTCGCGGGCAGGCAGCAACATCCCGACAACGGCACCGCCCGCGTCCACGACTGGCCCGCCGGCATCTCCATCCAGCGCGTTCAGCGCAAGGCGCTTCATCTCTTGTTCGCCGTTCAGGCCCCGCACATCGGCCAGCTGTCCGAAGGTGACAGACGGCGCGCCGAGAACGCCTCCATAGGAATAGCCAGCGACGGCCACGTCCGATTGCAGGCGGGGAATGTTCTGCTGGAAGGCCGCAACGCCCAAGGGAGCCAGCGGCGTGCTCGGGCGCAGGACTGCGATGCCGGTTTCGTCGTTCGCTGTCTGAACTTCGGCTTCGATGGTTTCGTCAAGGGTGATGCGCCCGCAGGATGCGACCACTTCGGTCGTGGTGACGACCGTTCCGGAACGATCGACGTAGAACCCCGAACGAGAGATCTTGGGCTTGCGGATTTCCAGCCCCGCGACAAGGTCGATGCTTTGCACGTCGTTGGTGCCGGCGGTTGGATCGAGCACGGTGTCGAGGCGCGAGAAGCTTTCCTGCATTTCGCCAAGCATCCGGGTGCGGCGCTCTTCGTCGCCCGCGGGCCAGACCACGGTGAAGCCCTTGATATGCCCGTCACGCAACCAGGCTTGAGTGTGTGAAATGGTATAGGCGTTCTCGCCGATCAGGGTGAAGGAGTCGCCGTCCAGATTGCGCGGGCCGTCCTGCGGCACGATTTCCAGCGTCTGCATGATATCGTAAAGCCCGGCAAGCGTGGCGCGGTCGCCGGCCTGGCTGATAAGCAGGACCTTTGCGTCGATGTCGCCGGTGGCTTCGTAATGAGCGAAGGGCGGCTCGTATTTCGAGAATTCCACGACGCCGGTTGGCAGTTTCATCGATATGCCAGCCCCGGTGTCGCGCACGACCCGCAGGTCCAGCCCTTCGAGGACCGCGTTATACTGCCGGAAGAGCTCCGCGCGCTGGCGGGTGGTCAGAACGCCGGTGGCTTCGAAATTGTTTGCTTCCTGCCAGCGGGCCATCGAGCCGCGTGTGCCGCGACCGAATGCGGCGTCGATCGCGCCGCCGTAAAACCCGGCCCATTTCAGGGCTTCTTGCAAGGCAGCGCGTTCTTCGCGGGTCAAGAGCGCCTCACTGGCGCGCGCCTCGCGCACGGTTTCGTCGGACGGCTCCGGCTCCGGCTCTGGCTGGGGCAGGGGGTCGACGGTTGTGGTTTGCTGCTCGGCCCCCTCTGTCGCGCTGTTTGTGCCGGTGCCTTCGGTGATATCCTGTGTCGGGCGGTTCAGGACGCTAGCCCCCACTGGCCAGAACTGGCGACCGAACTCGGCCCCTTCGGCAATGTAGCTGTCGCGCGGGATCAGGCGGGACGATCGAAGGTTGCGCAGGATCGTGTTGGCATCTTCTTCGGTGTAGGGTCCGAGCGCGATACCATACCATCCGCCGCCCAGGGCAAAGCCGTTCACATCCTGCATCTGACCCGCGTACCGGCGCGCACTGTCCTCGGCGCGCGAGAGGCTGGGTTGCGCCTCGATCTGGATGAAAACCTGCGCCTTGGCGGCGATCGGCGCCACAAGGGTGACGGCCAGAAATGCGAGGGTAAGAAAGATGCGCGACATGTACGTCCCTTGCCGAATTCGGTGTTGTTTCTGCTCTTCCCCGCTTTTAAGCAAATCTTTGGGCGCATGCATCCAAAATATGGCCTTTCAGGGCAATTGACCCTTGGGTGAGAGCGCCGTAGGGAAGAGCCGAAGATCACGAGGGGCGACCCGGAGGACATTCCATGAGCGACAGCACCGGCAAACCGCGGTCATTCCAGGAAATCATCCTGCGTTTGCAGGCCTACTGGGCTGCGCAAGGCTGTGCCGTGATGCAGCCCTATGACATGGAAGTGGGGGCAGGGACCTTCCACCCGGCCACGACGCTGCGGTCTCTGGGCTCGCGTGCCTGGGCAGCCGCCTATGTGCAGCCGTCACGTCGGCCCACCGACGGGCGTTACGGCGAAAGCCCCAACAGGTTGCAGCACTATTACCAGTATCAAGTGCTGATCAAACCCAGCCCGCCGGACCTGCAGGCGCTGTACCTTGGCAGTCTTGAAGCCATTGGCATCGAAATGGAGATGCACGATATCCGCTTCGTCGAGGATGACTGGGAAAGCCCGACACTGGGCGCGTGGGGCCTTGGCTGGGAAGTCTGGTGCGACGGGATGGAAGTGAGCCAGTTCACCTATTTCCAGCAGGTGGGCGGGCATGATTGTCACCCGGTCTCGGGCGAGCTGACCTACGGGCTGGAACGTCTGGCAATGTACGTTCTGGGCGTCGACCATGTGATGGACATGCCCTTCAACGACCCCGACGCCTCCATCGCGCTAAGCTATGGTGATGTGTTCCTGGAGGCCGAAGCGCAGTTCGCGCGGTGGAATTTCGACGTGGCGGACACGGATGTGCTGTTGCGCCACTTCGTCGAGGCAGAGGCCGAGTGCGACCGCATCCTGGGTGAGCCGGAGCAAGACCCCAAGACCGGCCGTCGGATCGTCATGGCTTTGCCCGCGTACGACCAGTGCATCAAGGCCAGTCACATCTTCAACCTGCTGGACGCGCGGGGCGTGATCAGCGTCACCGAGCGTCAAGCCTATATCGGGCGTGTCCGGGCGCTGGCCAAGAAATGTGCCGATGCCTACGTGCTGACCGCCGATGGCGGTTTTGCTGCGTAAGAACGGGCGCGGAGGGAGGCTGATGGGCAAGGTTATCGGGATCGGGATCGTCATGATTGCACTCTTGGCCGGGGCGGCCATGTATTACCTGCAGGTCTACCATTTCTACGAGCCGGTCGAGGCGACCGGTATCGATGACGTGCGCATGGTGAACCTGGCAACTGGGGAGCCCGAGCCGGTTCTGTACGACAATTTCGAGGCGATCGACGCCAGCAGCAGCCCGATCCGCTATCGCGCCTGTTTTACCACCGAGATGAGCCAGGCAATGCTGACCGAGACCTACCAGATGTACCAAGGCGCCGAGCCCCTGACAGCGCCGGGTTGGTTCGACTGTTTCGATGCGGAAGTCATTGCCGATGAACTTGAAGCAGGCACCGCGCTGGCTTTTCTCGGAGAGAAGAATATCGGTTACGGGATAGACCGCATCGTGGTCGTCACCGAGGACGGGCGCGGCTATGTCTGGCACGAGCTGAACGAATGCGGTGACAAGGCCTATGACGGCACTGTCGTAGGCGAGGAATGCCCGCCGCGTGGAGATAATCCAGATAATTAAGGAACTATAGACCGGCCTCGCACGCTGTCCTAGCAACGCCCAAAAGCAGCGGAGGACGCGTCATGGCCGATCAAAGAGCACCCGACTGGGTCATTCCGATGATGCGGGCGGGCTATTCCGCACGGGGGCTGGTCTATCTCATTCTCGGCGGATTGACGATGTCGGCTGCCTTCTGGGGCGGCAACACCGAGGGCACCAAGGGTGCACTTCAAACCTTGCGCGATGCGCCGTTCGGCCAGATCCTGCTTTGGCTCGTAGCCTTCGGGTTCGTCTGTTACGGTATCTGGCGCTTTATTGCGGCCTATTTCGATCTGGAAAATCGTGGCGACGAGGAAAAAGGCATGTTTCAGCGGCTTGCGCTGGTCGTGACGGGGTTGATCCACGTTGGTCTCGGTGTGGCGATGGCATCGCTGGCGCTGGGGGTCGGTGGCAGCTCGGACGGCGGTGGCGCGTCGGACTGGACCGCACAGGTTTTGCAGATGCCCGGTGGCAAGTGGATCGTGGGAATCGCCGCGCTCGGCATTCTGGGCGCGGGTGTCCATTACGTGATCAAGGGTTGGAAGAAGAAGTACAAGCGGTACATCCAGAACAACGAAATGACGCAAAAGCTTGAACCGCTGTTGCGCTGGGGCTTCGTCAGTTACGGGATCGTTCTGGCCATCGTGGGCGTTTTCCTGGGTTTTGCGGCGATGAATTCCGATCCGTCCTCGGCCATGGGTGTCGGCGGCGCGCTGGAATACATCCGTGGGCTGACCGGTGGTCAGGTCCTGCTGGGTGTGACCGCGCTGGGGATCATCGGCTTCGGCATCGAGAATTTCGTGGAGGCGCGGTACCGGATCGTGCCAGGCGTCGGCCACAGCAGCGACATACGGAGCATGGCGCAAGCCGCCAAGGCAAAAGCCAAGACGGAGGCGCGAAGCGTCAGCGCCGGCTAATTGCTCTCTATCGGCTTGCCGCGCCGCGGCAGGCCCGTTAAGCACCGGGACGTTGACCCAAGACGTTCCGGTGACATCATGCCCGACCTTCTGATCGAACTTTTCTCCGAGGAAATCCCGGCCCGGATGCAGGCCCGGGCTTGTGAGGACTTGAAAAAGCGGATGACCGACGGGCTGGTCGAGGCGGGCCTGACCTACGCGGGGGCCGCGGCCTTCGCCACCCCGCGGCGGCTGACATTGGCGCTGGAAGGATCGCTGTCGGAGAGCCCGACCTTACGCGAAGAGCGCAAGGGGCCGCGCGTGGATGCGCCCGAGAAAGCCATTGAAGGTTTCCTGCGCGGCGCGGGCGTGGCGCGCGACGATCTTGAGGTGCGCGACGAGAAGAAGGGTCAGGTCTACTTCGCGACCATCACCAAGCCGGGCCGCCCGGCAGCAGAGATCGTCGCCGAAGTGCTGGAGGACACGATCCGCAACTTCCCGTGGCCCAAGTCGATGCGCTGGGGCGCGGGCAGCTTGCGCTGGGTTCGGCCCTTGCATTCGATCCTGTGCATCCTGACCGACGACGCGGGCGAGGCGCAGGTCGTGCCGCTGGACGTGGACGGCATCAAGGCGGGTGCCAGCACCGAAGGGCACAGGTTCATGGCGCCGGGGCGATTTTCCGTCACGTCTTACGAGGATTACGCGGCGAAGCTGAAGCGTGCCAAGGTCGTTCTGAACTCCGAGGAACGGGCGGGCCACATCTGGCAGGAGGCCACGAACCTGGCCTTTGCCCGCGGCCTTGAGGTGGTCGAGGACAAGGGGCTTTTGGCGGAGGTCGCGGGGTTGGTGGAATGGCCCGTGCCGCTGATGGGCGAGATCGGGGCCGAGTTCCTGGACCTGCCGCCCGAGGTGCTGCAATCGTCGATGAAGGAGCATCAGAAGTTCTTTTCGGTGCGCAACCCCAAGACGGGCCGCATCGAGCAGTTCGTGACCGTGGCCAACCGCGAGACTGCGGATCATGGCGCAACGATCCTTGCCGGCAACCAAAAGGTCCTGGCCGCGCGGTTGGCGGATGCCAAGTTCTTTTGGGAGAACGATCTGCGTATCGCGAAAGAGGGCATGGGACCATGGTTGGAAAGCCTGGCGAACGTGACCTTCCACAACAAGCTGGGCAGCCAGGCCGAGCGGATCGCGCGGATCGCGGCCTTGGCGCGGGAAATCGCGCCGGCGGTGGGAGCCGATCCTGATCTGGCGGAACAGGCGGCGAAGGTGGCGAAGGCGGATTTGTCATCCGAGATGGTTTACGAGTTCCCGGAATTGCAGGGGATCATGGGGCGGTATTACGCGGCCGAGGCCGGGTTGCCCGAGGATGTCGCGGCGGCCTGCGAAGAGCATTACGCACCGCTCGGCCCCTCTGACGCGGTGCCGTCGCGCGCCGTTTCGGTCACGGTCGCGCTTGCGGACAAGCTGGATACGCTGACCGGGTTCTGGGCGATCGATGAAAAGCCGACAGGCTCGAAGGATCCTTTCGCGCTGCGGCGGGCGGCTTTGGGGGTGATCCGGTTGGTGCTGGACAACAACCTGCGCATCCGGCTGGACCGGTTCATTGATGCGCAGCTTCTGCGTCACAAGATCAAGCTGAATGCCGGAAACGCCAGCGCCGATGAGATCGACACGCTGGAGGAGGTGCTGGACGAGATCGCCGATCACGGCGTCTTCGTCGCGGCCTTTCACGCGGTGATCGACCGGGTCAAGGCGAAAGACCACAAGGACCTGCCGGAGGACGGTGTTCTGCGCACCGTGGGGGCGCTGGTGCCGGACCTGAGCACCGACCTTCTTGCGTTTTTCCATGATCGGCTGAAGGTCTACCTGCGCGATCAGGGGCTGCGGCATGATGTGATCGATGCCTGCCTGACGCTGGCCGGCGGGGACGACTTCACGCTGATCGTGGCCCGTGCGCGCGCGCTGCAAGATGTGCTCCGAACCGAGGACGGCGAGAACCTTGTGCAGGGCTTCAAACGGGCGAACAACATCCTGACTCAGGCCGAGGAGAAGGACGGGGTCGAGTATTCATTCGGCGCCGATCCCAAGTTTGCCGAGGACAACACCGAAAAAGCCCTGTTCGCGGCCTTGCAGGATGCGGAAAAAACGATCGCCGAGGCGGAGAAGGACGAGGATTTCGCCCGCGCCATGGGCGCCATGGCCGGGCTGCGCGCCCCGATCGACGCATTCTTCGAGGCGGTGCAGATCAATTCCGACAACGAGATCCTGCGCCGAAACCGTCTGAACATGCTGCACTCTATCCGCCAGATTTGTCTCCAGGCGGCGGATTTACGACGGCTGGAAGGATAATAGGGCAAACCGTAGCGGGGCACCCGACAGGTCTTGCCTAATAAATCGGCTTGCGTATTCTGCGGGCCAGAAAAGGATTGCCGCAGTGCAGCAGGGCCCTGAACATATCACGCCGATCACACCCGATGCGCCGATTGCCATAGCAACGCATGGCGGGCGGGCGAAATGCCTTCAGCGGCTGGTGCGGCTGGACCTGCCCGTGCCCCGTACCGTTGCCTTGTCTTTTGACGCGGTCAGGTGTGTCGCGGATGGCGAAGTGCCGGACATGGCGTCCTTGCTGGACCCGTTCGGCGAGTTGCCTGTGCTGTGCGTGCGGCCCTCGTCCGAAGACCCCGACTGGGGCGGGCCAGGGGCAGTACTGAATATCGGAATGAACGACGCGCGGTTCGTCGACTTGTCCGAGAGGATCGGTAAACCGGCTGCGGCGCGGCTGTACCTGCGCTTCGTGCAGGCCTACGCGGTTCACGTGGCGCGCGCCGATCCGGACATGTTCGACTCGCTGGACGACGATCCGGTCAAGGCGGTGGGCCAAGCATTGGTTGCCTACGAGGAAGAAGTCGAGGAAGAATTCCCACAGGATGCCAAGGTGCAACTGTTGGGCGTGCTGCGTTCGATGGCGCGGGCGTGGCAGGGTACCACGGCGCGGCTCTTGCGGCAGGCCAAGGGGGCGCCTGCAGATGCCGGGCTGGGCCTCGTGGTGCAGGAAATGGCGCTGGGACTGGGCGAGGGTGAATGCGGCTCTGGCGTCATGCAGCTGGTGGACAGCGTCACCGGTGATCGGCGCTGCACCGGGCGCTACCTGAGCCAGAGTCAGGGGCGCGAGGCGCTGAAGGCCAGCAAGGAGGCGCTGTACCTGCAGAAGGACCCACGCGGTCCGTCGTTGGAAGAGTTGGCACCTGAGGCCTTTGAGCGGCTCAAGCAGTGCACCAAGCTGATGCGCGAGAAGCTGTGCGAGGAAATGCAGGCCGAGTTCACCATTGAGAATGGCGAAGTCTACCTGCTGGACGGGGTGCGCGTGGCGCGCAATGCCCGCGCTGCGGTTGCCATCGCGGTGTCACTGGCCGAGGACGGCATCATCAGCCGCGAGGAGGCGTTGATGCGGATCGAGCCGCGGGCATTGAATGAACTCCTGCACCGGCAGATCGATCCAGAGGTTCAACGGGATGTCTATGCGCGCGGAATCGCCGCCAGCCCAGGCGCAGCCACCGGCAAGATCGTGTTCAGTGCCGAGGACGCGCAGGCGGCGGATTCTCGGGGCGAGGCCGCGATCCTTGTGCGGCGCGAGACCAGCCCCGAGGACATTCGCGGGATGCACGCCGCCGCAGGCGTTCTGACCGAGCGGGGCGGGATCACCAGCCATGCCGCCGTGATCGGGCGTGGCATCGGCAAGCCCTGCGTTGTGGGCGCCTCTGCCATCACCTTTCAAATCAAGCGTAAGCGGCTGGTCTTTCCGGACGGGCGCAGCCTGCAGGCCGGGGACCAGATTACCATCGACGGCACCAGCGGCGAGGTGTTGGCCGGCGAACCGCGCCTGCTGGAAGCTGCGCGAGACGAGTCGTTCAAGACGCTGATGAGTTGGGCCGACAACGTGCGCGATATAGAGGTCCGTGCCAATGCCGACACGCAGGCCGATGCCGAACTGGCGCTGACCTTCAAGGCGCAGGGGATCGGGCTGTGCCGGACCGAGCACATGTTCGTCGAACCCAGCCGCCTTGTGGCGATGCGCGAGATGATCTTTGCCGATACCAGCGAGGACCGCGCCTCGGCCCTGGAAGTCTTGCTGCCGATGCAACGAGCGGATTTCATAGATCTTTTCCGTATCATGTCCGGCATGCCGGTTTGCATTCGCCTGTTCGACCCGCCGCTTCACGAATACCTGCCGGCGGACCGCGAGGGCATACGCGAGCTTGCGGACGCGCTGGATTTGCCGGTCGCGGATGTGACCGAGCGGGTCGAGTCGATGGGGGAATACAACCCGATGCTGGGCATGCGGGGCGTGCGGCTCGGCATCGCGGTGCCCGAGATCTACGAGATGCAGGCCCGTGCGATCTTCGAGGCGACTGTGGCCGCCAGCCACGAGAGCGACCCGGTTGTACCCGAAATCATGATTCCGCTGGTTTCGGCGATGCGCGAGGTCGAACTTGTGCGCGAGAATGTCGACAATGTCGCCGATGCCGTGCGCCGCGAGACCGGACGCGACTTCACTTACAGGTTGGGTGTAATGGTCGAGACCCCGCGCGCCGCGCTGCGGGCGGCCGAGATTGCGCCACATGTGTCGTTCCTCAGCTTCGGGACAAACGACCTGACGCAGATGACCTATGGTCTCAGCCGTGACGACGCGGGGCGGTTCATGTCGCATTACGTGCAGCAGGGCGTTTATCCCGAGGACCCGTTCCACGTGCTGGATGTGGATGGGGTGGGCGAGTTGCTGGAGATCGGCGCACGGCGTGGCCGTGAGGTTGCCCCAGATCTGACCTTGTCGATCTGCGGCGAACACGGGGGCAATCCCGAATCGATAGCCTTCTGCCGGACGGCGGGATTCGACTATGTGTCCTGTTCGCCGTTCCGGGTTCCGGTGGCGCGACTAGCTGCCGCACAATTGGCCGTTAAGGACAAAATCGGGTAGCGGCCCGGCAAATTTTCGCCACATTTGCCGCGGAACCGCTCACCCATGACCCGCAGGTGGCGCCTGCATAGCCGTGTTGCATGGGGCTGGGCTGGACTCGCGTTGGCCTTTTATGTACCTCCCGCGACTTGACGGGCCCGTAGGGTCTTTTTTTGAAGGAGGCGATCCTTGAGAAACCTCGCAATAGCTTTGACGATAATGCTTGGAACCGCTGCTGCGGCGGAGCAGGACATCAACCGTTTGTACGCGCACGAGAACCGCGTGTTGAGCTCGATCCCCGAAGATATGGTGGCGCGATACATGGAGCGCCCGGGCGTCGACGTCACCTATTCACGCGACTGGCTGGCGGCGCAATCCGCCCAGACCGGCGGCAAGCAGTGGCGTTGCCTTGCCGAGGCGCTTTACCACGAGGCGCGCGGCGAAAGCGTGAAGGGCCAGTTCGCAGTGGCCGAGGTCATTCTGAACCGCGTCGACAGCGCCCGTTTCCCCGACTCGATCTGCGGCGTTGTGCACCAGGGGACGGGACGGAAGTACCAATGCCAGTTCACTTACACCTGCGACGGCTACAGCGACCGGATCAATGAGAAGCGCGCCTTCGAACGGGCGGGCAAGGTGGCCTACCTGATGGTCAAAGGCGCCAAGCGCCAACTGACCGATGGAGCGACGCATTACCACACCAAGGCGGTGCGTCCGAAATGGTCGCGCACCTTCGCCCGGACCACGACGATCGGGGTGCATCATTTCTACCGCATGCCGACGCGCATCAGCTCGAACTGAGGCGCGGAGAATCCGGTTGACATGCAGGCCTGCCCGTATAAAAGGCGGGCTTCATGACGAATTTCGCGGGGTAGCTGACACCTCGCCGCAGGAGAGATACCCATGGCGAAGCCGACCACTATCAAGATCCGCCTGAACTCGACCGCCGGCACGGGCCACTTCTATGTGACGAAGAAGAACGCCCGCACCATGACCGAGAAGATGTCGGTGCGCAAATACGACCCCGTCGCGCGCAAGCATGTCGAATACAAAGAAGGTAAGATCAAGTAAGATCCGCCCGACCGTAATGCTGAAAGGGCCGTGCCGTCTGGCGCGGCCTTTTGCTTTAGTAGAACGTGGCTGCGGCGCGTTATCAGCTTGCGGGAACTGATCCCGACCGTGAGGTCCCGGGGCAAGCCCTGGACGGGAAATCTCCAGCGACATTCCCACCAGGGCAAAAGAAAAGGGCCGGTCAATACAACCGGCCCCGTGGCAATCGAATGTGGCGAAGATTACTCGCGCTGGCCCAGGAGGTTGAGCAGCATCATGAACATGTTGATGAAGTCCAGATAGAGCCGCAGAGCGCCCATGATGGCGGCCTTGCCCAACCACTCACTGTCGCCGTGATGCGCATGCGCCAGGTACTCATTCTTGATCGACTGCGTGTCATACGCCGTCAGGCCCGCAAAGATCAGCACACCTATGGCCGAAATCGCGAACATGATCGCGGGCGACCCGATGAAGATGTTGATGATCGACGCCACGATAAGGCCGATCACACCCATGATCAGGAAGCTGCCCCAGCCGGAGATGTCCTTCTTGGTGGTGTAGCCCCAGAGCGACAGGCCAGCGAAAGCGATCGACGTCACAAGAAAGATCTGCGCGATGGAGAAGTCCGTGAACACCACGAAGATGTACGAGATCGACACGCCCATCACGACCGAGAAGGCGTAGAAGAAAAACTGTGCCGCGGCGGCAGAGAGCTTGTTGATCACTGCGCCGAAGGCAAAGACCATGATCAGCGGAGCGAACATGACGATGTATCGGGTAAAGCCGGTGAACAGCGTCTCCATCATCGCCGCATTGTTGCCCACGGCCCAAGCGGCCGCAAAGGTCAGCAACATGCCGATCGACATGGTCGCATAGACCTTGTTCATGTGGGCGCGCAAGCCTTCGTCGATCGCAGCGGTACGCGCACCAGTTCCCGTCCGGATCGTTTCGAATTCAGCCATTCAAGCCTCCGATAAGTGTCCCTATTAAACCCCGACGAGGGGTTTGGCAGTAATATCGGTGGCGCGCCGCCTCTTTTCAAGCAAATCCGCACGGAAATCGTACGAAAACAGTCAGTTCACATTTCAACGACTGGAAACATCCCAGATCGGGCGGCGCGCCTCGGCCCGGGCCTCCTCTCGGGTCAGGCCGATATCCTGCAACGCGTGGTCATCAAGACGGTCGAGTGCGCGGCGTTGACGATAGATATCTATGACGTCGAGGAGCGACACGCGGCGGGAGCGGCGGAAAGGTGCGTAGCGGCTGTGCGAGAGAATAGGCATGAGGCGTTCCTTTCATTTTTGTGATCAAACAAGTCGAGGCATTCTTTCTGTTGATGTAAGTGCCACGTCATGTATGATAATTAAAATGAATGTTTGAGCCCGTAGCCATCAAGGAGTGTGATGAATGCGAAATCTGGACATGACCACGCTGCGGTCGTTCCTTGAAGTAGCCGAGCAGGGCGGCGTCACGCGGGCAGCGCAGGTGCTGAACCTGACGCAATCCGCCGTATCGATGCAACTCAAGCGACTGGAGGAAATGTTGGGCATCGACCTTCTGGATCGCAGCAACCGGCGGATCGCACTGACGGCATCGGGCGAGCAGCTTCTGACCTATGCGCGGCGTATCGTGGACCTGAACGACGAAGCGGTGGGGCGCCTGTCGGACGAGGTTTACGAAGGGCAAATAGTATTGGGGGTTCCGCATGACATCGTCTATCCCGTGGTGCCGCGTGTACTGAAGACTTTCAACAGTTTCTTTCCACGTGTGAACATCGCCTTGAAATCCTCCAGCACGATACGTCTGCACGAGGCGCTCAAGAAGGGTGAGGTGGACTTGATCCTGACCACCGAAAGGGCACTGACGCCGGGGGGCGAGACACTGACGAAGATGCCGCTCAAATGGGTCGGCGCGTTGGGTGGGCAGGCGTGGCGCAAACGACCATTGCGCCTTGGATTCTGCAACTTCTGCATTTTCCGGACCACGGTGCTGCGCAGCTTGGATACGGCGGGCATAGACTGGGAACTGGCGATCGAGTCGGACGAGGATCGCTCGGTCGAGGCGCTGATCAGCGCGGACTTGGCCGTGGGCGCATTGCTGGAAACGAGCATCCCGCCGCACCAGGAGGCCATCAATGCGCAAGGCGCGCTGCCGGACCTGGGGTTTCAGCAGATCAATATGTATGGCGTCGCCAATCGCGACGACATCACGCGGCAATTGGCGGACCTGTTGCGGCAGGGATTTCGAACGGCGACGCCGACGCTGCTGCGGCAAGCATGATCCGAAGCACTCAGTCGATCTTGATGACGACCTTGCCGGTGGATTTCCTCGCGCGCATCAGGTCTAGCCCGTCCTGCGCCTGCTCGAGGTTCAGGACATGGCTGACATGCGGTTTCAGTTTGCCGTCCGTGTACCAGCCGATCAGACGTTCAAGACTGTCCGTGACGACCTTTGGTTTGAAGCCGAGATAGCCGCCCCAGTAGAGCCCGAGCACCGAGATGTTCTTGACCAACAGGTGATTGGCGGGAATTTTCGGCACGTCGCCGCTGGCGAACCCGATCGTAAGGATGCGCGCTTCGGGGCGGCAGGCCCGCATCGCGGCCTTGAACTGATCCCCGCCGACCGGGTCGTAAACCACGTCGACGCCGCCAAGGGCCCGGCAAGCCTCGCGGATATCGTCATTTTCGGCATCTATCAGATGATCGGCCCCGGCCTTGCGCGCCACATCAAGCTTGTCCGCCCCCCGGGCGCAGGCGATGACAGTCGCTCCCATGAGCTTGCCGATTTCCACCGCCGTCAGGCCGACACCTCCGGCTGCGCCGAGCACAAGTAGCGTCTCGCCTGGCTGGAGGCGCGCCTTGTGATCCAGAGCGACGTGGCTGGTGCCATAGGCAATCTGGAACGCGGCGGCATCGGTAAAGCTCATCTCGTCGGGCAGGACAACCGAGCGGTCTGCCGGAAAACAGCCGAACTCGGCCAGCCCGCCATGACCGCCGAAGACGGCGACGCGGCTTCCGACCGCCGGCCGCTTGACGCCCTCGCCAAGCGTCTCGACAGTGCCTGCTACCTCCATCCCCAAGGTAAAGGGCGGCTCGGGCGTGTCCTGATAGTCGCCCTTCAGCATCAGAAGGTCGGCGAAGTTCAGGCCGCAGGCTTTGATGCGAACGCCGATTTCACCCGGAGCCGCGGCCGGAGCTGCAATTTCCTGCAGGCTTGCGGTTGTATCGTGCGAATCGATCCGGAACGCGCGCATCTCCAGTCTCCTCCATCCAAAAATCCGGCATGTCCGGCGTTTCGACCGAATAAACGATTACATGAAAAGAAGTCAAACTGCCCCCTTGGGTTGTGGCATACTATGCTAAAGAAGTATTTGCTCGTTTAGATTGTAGGTATAAGGGACCGATCCCTTATTCGGGGTGCAATACTTCTTGATATACCGATTCCTGACGCTTATTTTTTCGTCAGTGTCGCTGGGATGCGCGGCCGAATTTTATTGAACGCCTGCTCGGGATGTCTGTTTAAAGCCCGGCACAGTACATACAGAAAGGATCACCCATGCCGCACCCCGTAGACGTGCATGTCGGGAAACGTATTCGCCACCGTCGCTGGCTCGTCGGAATGACACAGCAACAGCTGGCCGAAAGCGTGGGCATCAAATTTCAACAGATTCAGAAATATGAAACCGGCGCCAATCGCGTCAGCGCATCGCGGCTTTGGGACATTGCGGATGCGCTGGATGTGGAAGTCAGCTTTTTCTTCGAAGGACTCGACCAGGAGAGCGGTGACAAGAACTGCGCCGACATGATCCCGGCGGACCTTCTGGGGGACAAGGAAGCGCTTGATCTCATTCGGTCCTACTATGCCATACCCGAAAATCAACGCCGCCGCCTTTTCGACCTTGCCAGGGTTCTGAGCGACGTCGCTTGAGCCTGTCTGACATGCCGTCTATCCATGCCATGTAAGACGTGGCGAGGGCAGGATGGTTTGTAAAAGTTCCGAAATCGTTGACACCGCGCACGCGCTGGCAGATGCCGCGCGGCGTGCGGTCCTGCCGTTGTTCCGGACCGAAGGAATCGGGGTCGAAAACAAGGCGCAGACCCTTGCGGGTTTTGACCCTGTTACCGCCGCCGACAAGGCGGCGGAGCAGGCGATGCGCGCGATACTTGCCGAACGCCGGCCAGACGACGCGATACTGGGAGAGGAGTTCGGAACCCGTCCCGGCAGCAGTGGTCTAACTTGGGTGATGGACCCGATTGACGGCACGCGCGCCTTCGTGGCGGGAGCGCCGACCTGGGGCGTATTGATCGCGGTGTCCGACGAGAGCGGCCCGATTTACGGCCTGATCGACCAGCCATACATCGGCGAACGGTTCGAGGGTGGGTTTGGTCGCGCGATGATGCGCGGGCCGCAGGGTGAACGCGTTCTGAAGACGCGAAGCGACCGTGCATTGTCGGCCTGCACGCTGTTCACGACCTTTCCCGAAGTCGGCACCGAGGCCGAGGGAGCCGCGTTTCGTGCGGTGTCCAGTCAGGTCCGGCTGACCCGGTACGGGCTGGATTGCTATGCTTATGCGCTCGTCGCCAGCGGGCAGGTGGACCTCGTCATCGAAGCGGGCCTGAACGCCTACGACATACAAGCCCCTATCGCCGTGATCGAGGCTGCGGGTGGGATCGTCACTGATTGGTCCGGTGGCGTGGCGCATGCGGGCGGCCGCGTGGTGGCCGCTGCCGGGCGGGAACAGCACAGGGCGGCGCTGGACATTCTCGAAGGGTTTGTCTGACCGCTCTGGCCCTGTCAGGCGCGGTCCGCTAGGATCCAGCCATGGATACGCGCGCGTTCATAATTGCATGCCTTGTCGCCCTTAGTGCACCTGCGGCGGTGGCGCAGGACGTGGTCGACCGGGGTCATGCCGCACTGGGGTGGATCAACGCGTTCCGCGCCAACGAGGGGCGTGCACCGCTTGAGGTGTCGGGTACGTTGACGCGTGCCGCCGCATCGCATGCGGCGGACATGGCGCGAAAAGGGTATTTCAGCCACGCTGGAGCGGATGGCAGCAGCATCGCAGATCGCGCCCGCCGCGCCGGCTACGGCTTTTGTTTCATTGCGGAAAACATCGCCAAGGGTCAATCAGGTCTCGATAGCGTTCTGACCGGTTGGGCAAGGTCGCCGGGGCATCGAAAGAATATGCTGGCCTCTGAGGCGGAAAGCGTCGCGCTGGTCGAGGCGCCGGGGCGTATCTGGGTGATGATGTTGGGTCGCGATGGGTGTTAGCGTGGGCGTCACCGGGAACCTCATGACCGGCCGGACACGCAACAAGGTAAAATCAGGGGGTCACTCGGTCGCTCTGATCCACCAGATATGTGCCGGATGTGTGCGCATTTGACGGACGAGGCTGGACCATGACGGGGCGGCGTGGCATCACGGGATGCAGCCGCGACCGGGGAGGGACCGCCATGAATTTCGAGATCCGACCGCATATTGCCGACTTGCTTGACCGGGTGCGCACCATGGTCCGCGATGTCATCATGCCGATGGAGGCCCCTTATCACGACGAGATCGGGAAGGGAGATCGCTGGACGTATACCGAGCGTCAGGCCGAGATCCTCGAAGGGTTGAAGCAGCAGGCCAAGGCGGCGGGGCTGTGGAATTTCTGGCTGACCGATGGCGAGGACGGCGCGGGACTGAGCACGGTGGAATACGCTTATTTTGCAGAGGAAATCGGCAAAACTCCGATGGCGGCGGAGGTGTTCAATTGCAACGCGCCCGACACCGGCAACATGGAAGTGTTCCAGAAATACGGCACCGACGAGATGAAGACCCGCTGGCTTCAACCGCTCCTGGAGGGGGACATCCGGTCGGCCTACCTGATGACGGAACCCGACGTGGCGAGTTCGGATGCGACGAACATCTCGCTGAGCTGTGTGCGGGACGGGGACGACTATGTCCTGAACGGCGAGAAATGGTGGGCGACGGGGGCGGGTGACCCGCGCTGCGCGGTCTATATCGTGATGGCCAAGACTGGCGATGACGACATGCCAAAGCACCAGCGGCATTCGATGATCGTGGTGCCTGCCGACACGCAAGGCATTGAAAAACTTAGACCAATGACGGTTTACGGTGCGGACGATGCGCCGCATGGGCACATGCATTTCCGCTTTACCGATGTGCGGGTTCCGGCCGAGAACATGCTGCTTGGCGAAGGGCGCGGCTTCGAGATCGCGCAGGGGCGGCTGGGGCCGGGGCGCATCCACCATTGCATGCGCGCCATCGGGCAGGCCGAGGCGGCGCTGGAGCTGATGTGCCGCCGCGCCTTGCAGCGTGAGGCCTTTGGCAAGCCGCTGGCGCAGCTGGGGGCGAATTTCGATTATATCGCCGAGGCCCGGATGGAGATCGAGCAGGCGCGGCTCTTGTGCCTGAAGGCGGCATGGATGATGGACCAGGGCGACGCGCGGGCGGCGGCGCCGTGGATCAGCCAGATCAAGGTCGTGGCGCCCAAGGTGGCGCTGAAGGTCGTGGACGAGGCCGTCCAGATGTTCGGCGCGCAGGGCATCAGCCAGGACACGCCGCTGGCGGCGATGTGGACGCACCTGCGCACCCTGCGTCTGGCGGACGGGCCGGACGCGGTGCATCGGCGGCAGGTGGCGCGGGCGGAACTGCGCAAGTACACGCAAGAGAAGATCTGAGCGCCTGCCGCGCCGACGGGCGCAAAATTTTTTCGAAAAATTTTGCCACCGCGACAAGGCTTGCCTTGGCGCAATCATGGCAGGACGAGGTTAACGGCCTCTGAAAAACCCGTGCTTTTGCGCTCGACATCCCGGAGCGGCGGAGGCTTTATGCGGCCATGAGTTCAGAGTTGAATGCACGGCCCGGCTGGGGTGTTTTCTGGATGGTCGTGACCGGTGTTCTGTTCGTCGGCGTGACTGCCATGGTCAAGCTTTTGGGCACCCGCATCCCCGCGCCCGAGGCGGCGTTCCTGCGCTATGTGCTGGGGCTGATCTTCCTATTGCCAATGCTGGGCACGCTGAGCCGGTTGCGACTGGATCGCGGAACCTGGGGTCTGATCGCTGCGCGCGGCATCGCGCATTCGGCCGGGGTGGGTTTGTGGTTCTTTGCCATGGCGCGCATTCCCATCGCGGATGTGACCGCGATGAACTACCTTTCGCCGATCTACGTGACGCTGGGGGCGGCCTTGTTCCTGGGCGAAAAGCTGGCCTTGCGGCGGGTGGTGGCGATCCTTGTCGCGCTGTGCGGGGCGCTGATCATCCTGCGCCCGGGCTTTCGCGAGTTGCAATCGGGGCATTTCGCCATGCTGTTCACGGCGGTTGCCTTTGGCGGGTCGTACCTGCTGGCCAAGATGCTGTCCGATCGCTGCAGTCCGGGGCTGGTCGTGGCGATGCTGTCGATCACCGTGACGATCGGGCTGGCGCCTGTCGCATTGAGCAATTGGGTGACGCCAACCCTTTGGGAACTGGTGATTTTGATGGGCGTGGCGGCCTTTGCCACGGGCGGGCATTACACCATGACACTGGCGTTTCGTGCGGCCCCGCTGGCGGTGACGCAGCCGGTGACGTTCCTGCAGCTGGTCTGGGCGGTGCTGTTGGGGGTGACGTTCTTTGCCGAACCCTTTGATCCGTGGGTCATTTTGGGCGGGCTGGTGATCGTGGGATCGGTCAGCTTCATCAGTTGGCGCGAGGCCGTGCTGAAGCGGCGCGCGGTGACGCCCGCTGCGCATCAGACCAAGTATTGAATCACTTGGTTAATTTCGACAGGAACCTCAAAAATAGCACGTCGGTATCGCGTCGGTATCTGGGTGGTAACGCGACGGTGCGATTTTTCGCACGCGGCGGCCTTACCGCACCGGGCGGTGCGGTAAGGGGCGGTCGACCCGGATGTGTCAGGCGCTGAGAATCGCGTAGAGCTCGTCCTTCAGCCGGGCGCGCTCCTTGCGCATGTCCGTCTCGGCGGCGGGCGCGACCGGGGTCACGTTGGTTTCCGCCGCGTGAACCTGCCGGTTGACCGCGTGGTAGTCGTCCATCAGCCGGGCGAAATGCGCGTCCGAGGTTTTCAGCGCCGTGATGCGGTCGGCCATGTCGGGGAATTCTTCGTGCAGCTCGTGCGGGGTGTGTGACATCCGGGGTCCTCCTTGGTGTTCGCGTGTCGAAGGAGAGGTTAGGCGCGCGCCGGGGCGCGCACCTTGATGCGGATCAAACCGGCGCGGGGATCAGCGTTGCGCGGTCTGCCAGTCGGGGTGAATCCAGGCCTGGGCGTTGTCTGCGGGAAGCGCGCGGTCGAGGACGAGATCGGCCATCTTCTCGCCTACCATGATCGAGGGCGCGTTGAGGTTGCCGTTGGGAATGCGCGGAAAGACCGAGCTGTCGGCGACGCGCAGGCCCGAAACGCCGATCACGCGGCCCTCGGGGTCCACGACGCTGCGCGGATCGTCCGCCCGGCCCATGCGGCAGGTGCCGCAGGGGTGATAGGCGCTTTCGGCGTGTTCGCGGATGAAATCGTCGATCTGGTCGTCGGACTGCACGTCCGCGCCGGGCTGAATCTCGTGTTTTGAGAACGGAGCAAAGGCGTCCTGGGCGAAGACCTCGCGCGTGAGACGGATGGCGCGGCGGAAATCCTGCCAGTCGCTGTCGCAGCTCATGTAGTTGAAGAAGATCTTCGGCGGCGCGGCGGGGTCGGCGGAATTGAGGGTGACGTGCCCGCGGCTCTCGGAACGCATGGGGCCGACATGGGCCTGGTATCCGTGGCCTTCGGCCGCCGCCTGTCCGTCATAGCGCACGGCGATGGGCAGGAAGTGGAATTGCAGGTCGGGGTAATCCACGCCCGCCGCCGAGCGGATGAATCCGCAGGATTCGAACTGGTTCGTGGCACCGGGGCCGGTCTTGCCCAGCAGCCAGGTGAGGCCGACGAGCGCCTTGCCGGGCAGGTTCCAGTACTTGTAGAGGCTGACCGGTTGGGAGGCGGCCATCTGGACGTAGACCTCCAGATGGTCCTGAAGATTCGCTCCGACGCCGGGGCGGTCGGCGATCACGTCGATACCGTGTTCGGCGAGATGTGCGCCCGGGCCGATGCCGGAGAGCATCAGAAGCTTGGGCGAGTTGAAGGCGGAGGCCGAGAGGATCACCTCGGCGTTTGCGCGGATGATCTCCTGGCGTCCCTTGCGGGTGACCTCGACGCCAACCGCGCGGCCGTCCTCGAACACGACGCGGGCGGCGAGGCCGCGGACGACGTCACATTTGCCGGTCTTCAGGGCAGGCTTGAGGTAGGCGTTGGCGGCAGACCAGCGCTGGCCCTTGTGGACGGTCATCTCGAAGGGCGCAAAGCCTTCCTGCTGTTCGCCGTTATAGTCGGGGGTGACGGGATAGCCGGCCTGTTCGCCGGCCTCGATGAAGGCGCGGGTGAGGGGGTTGGCCATCTGGCCGCGGGTGACGTGCAGCGGGCCGTCGGAACCGCGCCAGTCGGGGTCGCCGCCATGGCCGGCATCGGTCCAGTTTTCCAGGCGCTTGTAGTAGGGCAGGACGTCGGCATAGCCCCAGCCGGTGGCGCCTTCGTCGCGCCAGTGGTCGAAGTCGCGGGCGTGGCCGCGCACGTAGACCATGCCGTTGATCGAGGAGGACCCGCCGATGACCTTGCCGCGCGGGGCGGCGAGGCGGCGACCCCCAAGATGCGGTTCGGGTTCGGTACGGTAGCCCCAATCGTACATCTTCATGTTCATCGGGTAGCTGAGCGCGCCGGGCATCTGGATGAAGGGGCCGGCATCGGTGCCGCCATGTTCGATCACGAGCACGGAATGGCCCGCCTCGGACAGGCGGTAGGCCATGGCGCACCCGGCGCTGCCGGCCCCGACGATGACGTAATCGGCTTGCATCAGGAACCTCGCTTGGATGGTGGGCTCGGATTGGGGGCCAGCCCCCAACCCCCGCGGATATTTATGGCCAGAGGAAGACGCATCAGGCGCCCTCCACCCGCAGCGCGTCGTAGGGGACCATGACGTGGGTCTGGTAGGCGGGGCGCTGGGTGAGGCGGTTGTAATAGGCCTCGACCGTCGGGTTGGCGGCGCGGGGGACGTCGATGGTGAACCAGCGGAAAAGCAGGTGACCCGCGACGATGTCGGCGGCGGTGAAGTGGTCGCCGCAGATGTAGGGCTGTGCGTCGAGCTGGTCGGCGAGGCGCGCGAGGTGGCCGTCGAAAGCGGTGATGGCGGCGGCGAGGCGGGCCTCGTCGCGGTCGGCGGCGGGTGTGCGGACGCGGGGCCAGAATATGGGGTGGGTGAAGCCTGCGACCAGCGTGCTCTTGGCCCATTCGGCCCACATGTCGACGGGCGCGCGCAAGGCAGGATCGGCGGGCCAGAAGGCGCCGCCGTCGCCGTAGCGCGACGCGAGGTAGCGCAGGATGGCGGTGCTTTCCCAGACCACGAGGTCGCCGTCGCGCAAGACGGGGACCTTGCGGTGCGGGTTCATCGACCCGAATTCGGGCGTGTCGAGGCCGCCATGGGCGTGGCCATAGTCGAGCCGCTCGCAGTCGAGGCCAAGCTCGGCGAGGGTCCACATGACCAGTTGCACGTTGGAGGAGGTGGCGCGGCCATAGACGGTGAGCATCATTCGCCCCTCGGGTAGCGGGCGTTTTCCTCGACCACGTTGAGGTCCATGTGGTTGCGCATGTAGCGCTCAGAGGCCTTTTGCAGCGGCTGGTAGTCCCACGGGAAGTAGCCGCCCTGGCGCAGCGCCTCGTAGACGACCCAGCGGCGGGCCTGGCTTTCGCGGACCTGGGCATCGAACGCCTCTAGGTCCCAGCGGGCGGCGGCCTCGACGCGGAAGCGTTCGAGGGTGGCCTTGTGCGCGGGGTCTTCGGCCAGGTTGGTGAGCTCGTACGGGTCGGCGTCAAGGTCGAAGAGCTGTTCGGGGTCGAGCGCGCAGTTGGTGTATTTCCAGCGTCCGTGCCGCAGGGCGACGAGCGGCGAATAGGAGGCCTCGGCGGCGTATTCCATGGCGACGGGGCTTTTGCGGGCTGAGCCCTGTCCCGTCGGCACGAGGCTTTCGCCGGCGACCCAGGGCATGACCTCGGACATGTCCACGCCGGCGAGGTCGCACAGGGTGGGGCAGACGTCGATGTTGCTGACCGGCTCGGTGACGAGGCCGAGTTTCATCGACGGGGCGGAGATCATGAGTGGCACCCGCGACGAGCCCTCGAAGAAGGACATCTTGAACCACAGGCCGCGCTCGCCCAGCATGTCGCCGTGGTCGGAAACGAAGAGGATGATCGTGTCGTCCTCTTGCCGCGTGCCGCGCAGGGCCTCCATCACCTCGCCGATCTTGTCGTCGAGATAGGAGATGTTGGCGAAATAGGCGCGGCGGGAGCGGCGGATGTCCTCTTCGGTGATATCGAAGCTGCGCCAGTCGTTGGCGTCGAAGATGCGCTGGGAGTGGGGGTCGTGATCCTCGTAATCCATCGCGGGCACTTCGGGCAGGAGGTGCTCGCAGTCTTCGTAGAGGTCCCAGTATTTCTTGCGCGCGACGTAAGGATCGTGCGGGTGGGTGAAGCTGACCGTCAGGCACCACGGGCGGTCGTCCTTGCCGCGCCCGTAGTCATAGACCTTGCGGGTGGCGTTATAAGCGACCTCGTCGTCATATTCCATCTGGTTGGAAATCTCGGCCACGCCGGAGCCGGTGACCGAGCCCATGTTGTGGTACCACCAGTCGATCCGCTCGCCCGGTTTGCGGTAGTCGGGCGTCCAGCCGAAATCGGCGGGGTAGATGTCGGTGGTCAGGCGTTCCTCGAAGCCGTGAAGCTGGTCGGGGCCGACGAAGTGCATCTTGCCCGACAGGCAGGTCTGGTAGCCCGCGCGGCGCAGGTGGTGCGCGTAGGTGGGAATGTCGGCGGAGAATTCGGCGGCGTTGTCATAGACGCGGCTGCGCGACGGCAGGAGGCCGGACATGTAACTGGCGCGGCCGGGCGCGCAGAGCGGCGAGGCGGTGTAGGCGTTCTTGAACCGGGTCGAGCGGGCGGCGAGCGCCTTGAGGTTGGGCGCGTGCAGCCAGTCGGCGGGGCCGTCGGGAAAGAATTTTCCGTTCAGCTGGTCGACCATGAAGATGAGGATATTGGGACGTGTCATGTGGGGGCGCCTTCCGGGAGTGAGGTGTCGATGTAGTGCAGCAGCACACCGATGGCGGTTTCGCCCGAGAGCGGTGCGCTGTGCAGCGCCTGCCGGATATAAAGACCGTCGATCATCGCGGCCAGACCGCGCGTGAGGGTGCGGGCCTCCTCCGCCGGGGCAAGCTGGCGGAAGGCGTGGTGCAGATTGGAGCGCAGGCGGCGGTGGTAGACATGCAGAAGGCGGCGCGCCTCGTCGGATTTCTGGGCCTGGACGTAGAAGTTGAGCCAGGCGGCGATCATCTCGTCGCGGAACTGGCCGGGGGCGAAGCTGGCGCGGACGATGGCCTCGAGCCGCTGGCGGGGCGTCCTGGCCATGATGAGCGCGCCGCGCACCTCGGCCCCGTAGAGGGTGAGGATATGGCGCATGGCGGCGGCGAAGATCTGTTCCTTGGAGCCGAAATAGTGATGCGCCAGCGCCGAGGACATGCCGGCGCGGCGGGCGATCTGGCTGACGGTCACGTCGAGCGAGCCGCGCGCGCCGATCTCGTGGATCGTGGCCTCGACCAGCGCCGAGCGCCGAAGCGGTTCCATTCCGATCTTGGGCAATTCGTCCTCCGAAGGTGATAACGGGAGTCGGTATTGAGTTTTGATTGACTCGTCAATCAATAAACGTATTGTCGGCACCAACAGAAGGCTGGGGAGTAAGGATGGGATGTCCGTAGCTTTCGCGTTGCACGTGGTCGTGCGTGGCGTCTAAGGTTGCCGCAATGTCGTTTCCGGACATTCCGGACCGACGCGAGGCGCTGCGTGTACGACAAGCGCGCGCCGGGACGCATCGGACCATCCGAGACATATGCGCGTCATGCGCAGAGCATAAAACAGTATCGTGTCAACAAGGGAGAACATGACATGTCATTGATCAAAGGCGGACTTCTGGACCGTCGCGGATTTCTGAAAACCACGGTCGCGGCGGGTGCCGCGGCGGCCCTGCCGATGGGCGCCTTCGCCCAGAGCACGCCGAAACGCGGCGGTGACCTGCGCGTGGCCAAGGGTCACGGCCAGACGACGGATACGCTGGACCCGGGCCAGTGGGAGAACGGTTACATGCTGGCGCTGGGCTTTGGCGTTCACGGGCGTCTGACCGAAGTTGCCCCCGACGGCTCGCTGGTGCCGGAACTGGCCGAAAGCTGGGAAGCGTCGGAGGATGCCAGCGAGTGGCGCTTCAAGATCCGCCAGGGCGTGACGTTCCATGACGGCAAGTCGCTGACCGTGGAGGACGTGGTGGCGTCGATCAACCATCACCGGGGCGAGAATTCGACCTCGGCCGCGGGGCCGATCGTGGCGCCGATCGCCGACATCACCACCGAGGGCGACGACACGGTCGTCTTCACGCTGGATGGCGGCAACGCCGACTTCCCGTTCATCCTGTCGGATTATCACCTGGTGGTCTGCCCGGCGACGGAAGACGGTATCGACTGGCAGTCCGGCAATGGCTGCGGCAGCTACATCCTGAAGAATTTCGACGCCGGGGTGAGCAGCCAGTTCGAGCGCAACCCGAACCACTGGCGCGACGACGTGGCGTGGTTCGACACGATCGAGATGCTGTGCGTGGTGGACCAGAACGCGCGGACCACGGCGCTGGTCTCGGGCGACGTGCATGCGATCGACCGGGTCGACCTGAAGGCCGCGAACCTGCTGGGCCGCAACCCCGGCGTGAGCATCGAGTCGGTCGCGGGCACGCAGCATTACACCTTCGCGATGTCCACCAACACCGATCCTTACACGGACAACAACATCCGTCAGGCCCTGAAATGGGGGATCAACCGCGAGGAAATGGTCGAGAAGATCCTGTTCGGTTATGGCTCGGTCGGGAATGACCATCCCATCGGCGAGGGTCAGCGCTATCATAACTCCGAGATGGAGCAGAAGACGTACGACCCCGACAAGGCGAAGTTCCACCTCAAGGAAGCCGGTCTGGACAGCATCGACATCAACCTGTCGTCGTCGGATGCGGCGTTCAGCGGCGCGGTGGATGCGGCAATTTTGTACCAGGCCTCGGCCAAGGAAGCGGGCATCAACATCAACGTGGTGCGCGAACCCAAGGACGGCTACTGGTCGGACGTGTGGATGAAGAAGCCGTTCACCGCCGTCTACTGGGGCGGCCGTCCGGTCGAGGACCAGATGTTCGCCACCGCCTACCAGTGCGGGGCGGCGTGGAATGACAGCTTCTGGTGCAATGACCGGTTCGAGGAGCTGCTGGTCAAGGCCCGCGCCGAGCTGGACGAGGACAAGCGCCGGGAGATGTATTACGAGATGCAGGACCTGGTGGCCAACCAGGGCGGCGTCGTGATCCCGATGTTTGCCAACTATGTCTTCGCGGTCGGCGACAAGGTCGCGCACGGCGAAATGGCGTCGAACTGGGAAATGGACGGCGAGCGCTGGATGGAGCGCTGGTGGATGGCCTGATTTCAGGCTTTATCCGTGAGCATTGGAGGACCCCCGGTTTGGCCGGGGGTTTTCTTTTTTGGGGGTGGTGGGTTGGAAACCCACCCTACGCAAGAGGTCCCGGATCAAGTCCGGGACGGGTGGGTTCAAGGGCTGCCGCGCGGCTATCCTACCTTGTAGGGCAGAACGCCGCGTTCGTCGGGGGTAACCTGCAGACGGCGTTCCAGGGGCGGGACCGAGCGCTGGTGACAGTGCGTGCGCTCGCAGATGCGGCAGGAGATGCCGATGGGCTCGTAGGCTTGTGAGAGCGTCAGGTCGAGGTCGTCGGCGTAGACCAGGGCGTCGGCGTGTTTCACCTCGCAGCCGAGGGCGATGGCGAAGCGGCGGACGGGGGCGCCAAAGTGCCCGCCGCGCTTGGAGACGTCGCGGGCAAGGCTGATGTAGCGCACGCCGTCGGGGGTTTCGGCCAGCTGGCGCAGGAAGCGGCCGGGGGTCTCGAACGCGCGGTGGACGTTCCAGAGCGGGCAGGCACCGCCGAAGCGGGCGAATTGCAACCGCGTGGCGGAATGGCGTTTGGTGATCGTACCGGCCTGGTCGACCCGGACGAAGAAGAAGGGCACACCCTTGGCGCCGGGGCGTTGCAGGGTAGAGAGGCGATGGCAGACCTGTTCGATGGACGCGCCGAAGCGGGTGGCGAGGCGTTCGAGGTCGTGCCGGTGGTCTTGCGCCGCCTGAAGGAACGCCGTGTAGGGCATCAGCGCCGCCCCGGCGAAGTAGTTCGCAAGGCCGATCTTGGCGATGTCGCGCGCCGCGTCGGACTGGAATCGGGCGAAATCGAGCGTGGCCTCGATCAGCTTTTCCTGTGTCAGCAGAGCCACTTGCAGGAGGAGCTGAAAGCGGCGGGTCTCGGGCTCGGCGTGGTTCGAGAGGTACAGGATGCGCGCGTCGCGGTCGTAGTGGCGCATCCTCGGGTCGTCGCTGTCCACGACCTTGATGCCGAGCGCATCCAGCCGCGACTCGGCCAGGTCGGTGATGCGGCGGGGACCGGACGCGGGGCCGGCGAAATGTTCCGCTGCGCGGTCGACGGCGTCGATGTAGTTGTCGCAGTAATGGAAAAAGTCGCGCACCTCATCCCAGGGAGAGGTCTGGGGGCGTGCATCCTCGCGCCCCAGCGCCTCGTCGAGGGAGGCGAGGCGTTCGTGGGTGTCGCGGTAGGCGCGGTGCAGTTCGAGAAAGGCGCGGGCCATGGCGGGGGCGTTGGAGGCGGTCAGGCGCAGGTCGCTGAGGCTGGGCGTGTCGTCGGCGAAGACGGCATCGGCCATCGCCTCGCGCATGTCCGTCACCAGCCGTTCTGCGTCGCCGGTCGCCAGTTCCGTGACGTCGAAGCCGAATTCCTGCGCCAGGGCGAGGATGACCGTGGTGGAGACCGGGCGATTGTTGTTCTCCATCTGGTTCAGGTAGGGCAGGGAGACGCCGAGCTTGGCGGCGAAATCCTTTTGCGTCAGGGCGAGGCGCTGGCGCGTTTCGCGCAGCTTGGCGCCGGCATAGAGTTTCTGGGTGGCCATGGGTGGCTCGCTTTGCAGGTTTGCGTAAGCGAAGGTTTAGATTTGCAAAGCGGTGTGCGCAAGGGCAGGGTTCAGATAGAGGGCGCGCCCAACTGCCGTTCGCGCAGGATGACGAGTGTAATGGCGAGGATGCCGCCAATGGCCGTCAGCAGCATCAGCCACACCAGCGGGAAGGCCCCGGTGCCGGGGCCCAGCAGGGCACCGGCCAGAGCCGAAAGCCCGGCGCCGCCGCCGATCATCAGGAAGCCGGCAAGGCCGCTGGCGGTGCCCGCGAGGCTGGGGCGGACGGACAGCGCGCCGGCGGTGGCGTTGGGGATGGTCATGCCGTTGCCGAGGCCCATCAATGTCATCAGGCCGAAGAAGGTGACCGGCGTGCTGATCCCGGCATAGAGTGTGGCGAGGTTGATGCCGTGGCCGATGGCGTTGGCGAGCGCGCCGTAGAAGACCATGCGGTTGATGCCGATCCGGGTGGAGAAGCGGCCCGACAGGAAGTTGCCGGTGAAATAGCCAACGGCGGGGGCGCCGAAGAAGAGGCCGAGTTCCGACGGGCTGAGTCCGAAAACCTCTGTGCCCACGAAGGGCGCGCCGCCCAGGTAGGCGAAGAAGGCGCCGGAGGAGAGCGCGGCGGCCAGCGCGTAGCCCCAGAAGCGGTAGGAAGTGAAAAGTTCGGGGTATTCGACGAACTGGTCGCGGAAGGTGCGGCCTTCGAGCGGGGCGGTTTCGCCGAGGTCGTTCCAGACCAGCCAGAGGACGGCCGCGGCCATGGCGAAAAGCGCCCAGAAGCTGCCGTGCCAGCCGAAGGCGGCATCCAGCGCACCGCCGATGGCCGGGCCGATCATGGGCACGACCGACATGCCCATGGTGACATAGCCGATCATCGAAGCGGCCCGGTCGGCCGGGACCATGTCGCGCACCACGGCGCGCGACAGGACCATCGCGGCGACGATGCCGCCCTGGAACATGCGGAAGATCAGGAAGATCCAGATGTTGGTCGACAGCAGGCAGCCAAGCGTTGCGAGCAGAAAGATCACCAGCCCGCCAAGGATCACCGGGCGGCGCCCGACCCGGTCGGAGATCGGGCCGATCAGCAGTTGCAAGATGGCGTTGATCCCGAGATAGCCCGCGACGGCAAGTTGCATCACGCCGTAATCGGTCTCGAAATAGGCGGTCATGCCGGGCAGGGACGGCAGGAAGATGTTGAGCGCCAGCGTCGAGATCCCTGCCAGCACGATCAGGGTGAAGATATGCGGCGGTGTGCTGCGGTCGAGGAAGCGGACGGTGGGCATGGCGAAGGCGCTATCCCGGAGTGCGGGGGATGTCCAGACGGGGCGGTGAGCGGAATGCTGTCCGCGTTTTGCCCCTTGCTGTCGCCTCGGGCCTCAGGCGAATGGTTTCAGTTCCCGGACGAAGCCAGCATGTCTCCGGCGTAGGCATCCATCAATTCTGCCCCGAATTCTTCCGCGCCTTCGCTGCGAAGTGCCGATATGCGTGCGAAGGTTTGATCGCGCACCTCGCGGGAGGGGTAGACCGTCACAATGGCGAACCGGTCCAGGTCGGTATCGACGAGCATCGAATGTTCGGCGCCCAGGGCAAGAAGCCCCGGAAAGTATTTTCGCTCCATCAGTTCCTTCACGTGCGCGAAGGTCTCGGTCTCCCCCACCATTCTCCATGTCGTGATTGAAACAAAACTCATCGGTTCGTCCTCCGCTAATCCAAGGTATAGCACAGTTCTGTACGCCGGTCTTTGCGTGATACGGGTCGTGTCCGGCGTCGGTGCGCCCTGCAGTTGGGGAGTGGCCCTCCGTTTTCTGTTGGCTGGTGATTGTTCGGAGGGCTTCGTGTCATCCGAGAGCGGCGCCAAGAGGGTAAATTTGCAGATTTGCAAGTTAGCAAGCACCGCTTCGCCAGATTTGGCAAATTTGCGGAAATTTTCTTGGATGGCCCGCGCGCAACCAGTAGGGTCGCGCCAGTCAACGAGGGGGACAGCATGAAAGATATCCTGCAGGAACTGGACACGCGCCGCGGCAACGCGCGGCTGGGCGGCGGGCAGAAACGTATCGACGGCCAGCACGAGAAGGGCAAGCTGACCGCGCGGGAGCGGATCGACCTTCTGCTGGACGAGGACAGTTTCGAAGAGTTCGACATGTTCGTCGCCCATCGCTGTACCGATTTCGGGATGGAGAAGAACCGGCCCTACGGCGATGGCGTGGTGACCGGCTGGGGCACGATCAACGGGCGTCAGGTGTACGTCTTCAGCCAGGATTTCACCGTGCTGGGCGGATCGGTGTCGCATACGCACGCAATGAAGATCTGCAAGATCATGGACATGGCGATGCAGAATGGCGCGCCGGTCATCGGCATCAACGACTCGGGCGGTGCGCGGATCCAGGAAGGCGTGGACAGCCTTGCGGGCTATGGCGAGGTGTTCCAGCGCAATATCGAGGCGTCGGGCGTGGTGCCGCAGATCAGCGTGATCACCGGGCCCTGCGCGGGTGGGGCGGTGTATAGCCCCGCGATGACCGACTTCATCTTCATGGTGCGCGACAGTTCCTACATGTTCGTGACCGGCCCCGACGTGGTGAAGACCGTCACCAACGAGCAGGTCACGGCCGAGGAGCTAGGCGGGGCCTCGACCCATACGAAAAAGTCCTCGGTCGCCGATGCGGCCTTCGAGAACGACGTGGAGGCGATGGCCGAGGTGCGGCGGCTGGTGGACTTCCTGCCGCTGAACAACCGCGAGCCTGTGCCGGTGCGCCCGTTCTTCGACGATGTGAACCGCGCCGAGACCAGCCTGGATACGCTGATCCCCGACAACCCCAACATGCCTTACGACATGAAGGAGTTGATCGTGAAGATCGCCGACGAGGGCGATTTCTACGAGATCCAGGAGGATTTCGCGAAGAACATGGTCACCGGGTTCATTCGTCTGGAAGGGCGCACGGTGGGAGTCGTGGCGAACCAGCCGATGGTGCTGGCCGGGTGTCTGGACATCGACAGCAGCCGCAAGGCGGCGCGGTTCGTGCGGTTCTGCGATTGTTTCGAGATCCCGATCCTGACTTTCGTGGATGTGCCGGGCTTTTTGCCCGGTACAAGCCAGGAGCATAACGGGGTGATCAAGCACGGCGCGAAGCTGCTCTTTGCCTATGGCGAGGCGACGGTGCCGAAGGTGACGGTGATCACGCGCAAGGCCTATGGCGGGGCTTACGTGGTGATGTCTTCCAAGCACCTGCGGGGGGACATCAACTATGCCTGGCCCACGTCCGAGATCGCGGTGATGGGCGCCAAGGGCGCGACGGAGATCATCCACCGCGCTGACCTGGGCGATGACGAGAAGATCGCCAAGCACACGGCGGATTACGAGGCGCGTTTCGCCAACCCCTTCGTGGCCGCCGAGCGGGGATTCATCGACGAGGTGATCCAGCCGCGCAGCACGCGCAAGCGGGTGAGCCGGGCCTTTGCCGCGCTGCGCCACAAGAAGCGCAAGCTGCCGTGGAAGAAGCACGACAATATTCCGTTGTGAGGCAGATCAATGTTGGCGATCGAAAGACTACAACAGGTCCTTCACAAAGTTGTACGCGTTGTTCGCCGCGAGAACAAAGGCGAGCAGATAGTTTCAATAGTTTCTGAGGCGATTAAGAGCGACGGTCCTGATGGTTTTCTGAACATTTTACACCTGTTGACGGATGCTGTGGAAGAGGTGGCAACCTGCGAGTTCCGGCGGGAAGAGAGGCGCGACATTTACACGCGGAAATTGCGAGATCTTAGAGAGGATTTGTGCGCCTCTTTGGCGTCCGCATCACCATCAAACCTGCGCGCTTGGTTCTATTCTGCAATGTCGGAAGTTGACGTGATTTCAGCCGCTGTAACTGAAGCCCTAGACGCTGATACCTACGAACTGGATCGACCGGCCTTTATCGCACACACCCAAGAGTTGATCGCAGACATAAGTGATTGGCCAATAGACGAATACGCTAAAAGAAATCTGCTTCTTTCAATGAACATGGTGTGCCATCAGGCGCAAGCAGAGGCAGTTGCGGCGTCCGATGCTGAAGTGCGTCGCAAAATCAAATCAATTGTTGCCTCATTCGCAATCGAGTTTGCGGAAATTGACAAGGAATTTGAGACCCGCTGGGAGAAAATCAGGCGCTGGGCTCGGCTGGGATACAATGGCGCGAGCACACCTTTAGGTCTAACTGCAGACGCTTCAGCGGTTGTAGGGTTGCTGCCAAAACCATGACTTTTTTGGTAGAGACACGGTGCGGTCAATGCTCGGCACAGCAAGCTGTCGTGGAAGAAGAACGACAATATTCCGCTCTAGAGGGCGGTGTAGGGTGGGCGAAAGCCCAAGTTGCGCGGATGGTGGGTTTTCACCCACCCTACGAGGACGGTCGAGGGTGCGAGCAAGAATGAGCAAGGGGTTTCATATCCTGCGTGAGGCGGATGCCGTGACCGTGGCGCGGCGGGTGCCGGTGCGGTTCGACGTGAGCGCCGAGGCGCGCTTTGGCCCTGTGCGCAAGCTGGCGCTGGCGCAGCAGGTGCGGCAGGACCTGTGGCGCGCCTTGCGGCAGGTGCGGGGGTTTGCGCCGGTGGTGCGGGTTGCCGAGGCCGGCGGTGGCGTCACCGTGACCGCGGGCGGGCAGGTCGAGGGGCGGCACGACCGCGCCCGGCTAGAGGAGAGCATCGCGGCGCTTTTGGCCGATCCGCGCCATGTGGCGCGCTGGACGAGGTGGGCGCGATGAAGGGGATATGTGCAGGGACGCTGGCCGCGCTGATCGCGCTGGCCGCCCCAGAGCAGGGCGAGGCGCAAGAGGAGGAGCGCCTTGTCCTGCCGTCGGGGCTGGAGGCGGAATTGCAGGAGGTCATCACCGGCGAGGCGGCGATGGGGCTGACGGTGCGCTTTCGCTTCATTGCCGAGGGCTTTACCGGCACGGAGGATTTCGAGACCCAGGCCGCCGACCTGGAATACCTTTGCAACGGGTATGCGCTGGAGCGGATCGACATGAGCGAAACGACCCCGGATCGCATCGTGATCTCGCTGGCCGACAGGCCCTCGCAATTCGGGCAATTCGACCCAGATGTGGTGCAGATTTTCGAGAGCTTCTCGGTCGCGGACGCCGCCTGTATCTTGGAGCTGTTCTGATGGAAGCACAATATCTTGCGGGTCAAAGCGCAGGCCCTCGCCGGTTTGAGGCTTTCCAGACACAGGCGGGCGGGATTGCGCCGGCCACGTATGAAAATCGGATGGATTCCGCTATGTTCACACTCGGTTACAAACCCGTGACCCATCCCTTGAACGAGGGGCAGGTGGGGCGTTATGCGCGTCATCTGTTGGAGTACAGAGACAGGAGACAAAAATGTCGAACAGCATCAAGAGCGTCCTCGCGGTTGGTCTGGTTGCCCTCGTGGCAGCCTGCGCCCAGCAGCAGCAAGAAGAAGAATTCGTCGTGGTCGATCCCGAGCCGATCTCGACCGAGCCGACTTACACCGGCAAGCTCAAGTAAGCACGCGGACACACGACAGGGGCAGGCCCTCGGGCCTGTCCTGACCCAAGACGAGATCCGGCGGTCCCTTCGCAATGGCGGAGGTGGGTCATGATCAAGCACCGCGGGTTCCCGGGCCGACTGCCGGGCAGCGATTTCCAGTTCACCATTCGCCGCGCCAATCCGAAGGGCGCCACCGCCATCGTGCGGCGCGAACGCTATCGCGACCGCCGGCCTGCGGACAAGCGGGCGGATGCGGCTTTTGTCCGCGCGCTGTGGGAGAATTTCGGGGGTCAGCCCTTCGAGCGGGGCAACCTGGATGCCGGGCGGCTGAGCTGGCTCTTTGGGCGCGAGGTGCTGCCGGCGGAAGATCCGTTCGATTCGGAGAGTTACGAGGCGTTGCTGATTCTGGATGTTCCGGCGGCGCAGCGCGCCTTTCCCGACGCCTTCGACGGAGGGGGGTGGGAATGATTGGCTCAATTCCGGTCCCTTATTTAGGCACGTTTTTGCCGACGCCTTGGAAATACACGCGAATTACAGCCGATCATCCGCAAGCTGAGATTTCCAGCTTGGCGCAACGAGCGATTGCGTGCAATTTCGAACCTGTAGTGGCGGCCTTTCCCCAATGGGCCGAGACATACCGTCTAAACCGTTACCCTTCCCCTGATGGGCGGCCTTTTGCAGTATTGCAAAGGCCGCCCTTTTTTGCTGCACGGTCAGAGGTTTGCAAAGGTAGGCGGGAGGTCGCCCAAATCCGGCGGCGGGGCAAGGACCGCTTTGACGCGGGGCCCGCCATGGCATTGACTGCGCGCAGTCATAATCATAGCGCGCGAGGCGATATACGATGCAGTTGGTCAAACCTTTCCTTGTTCTGGGGCTTCTGGGCCCGCTTGCGGCCTGCGGCAACACCGTGCCGGAACAGGCGCTTTTCGGCGGGGCCGCGGGCACCGGCGCAGCGGCCGTCGTGGGGGGATCGCTGCTTACCGGGGCGGCCGTCGGCGCCGCGGGCAACGTGGCGTTCTGCCAAGTCTACCCGGAAAAATGCCTGTAGCCTGAATAGCGCGCCCGGTTTCCGGGCGATTCAACCTGTATCAGACCACCCCTCGCGGCAGCGGGGCGGTGGTCTTTTTCGTATCACTTCCGACCGGCGGGCGTGCCGGGGCGGGCAAGACTGAAGGGGACGTGAGATGTTCAAGAAAATCCTGATCGCCAACCGGGGCGAGATCGCCTGCCGGGTCATCAAGACGGCGCGCAAGATGGGCATATCGACTGTGGCGATCTATTCGGACGCCGACCGCCACGCGCTGCATGTGGAGATGGCCGACGAGGCGGTGCATATTGGCCCGCCGCCCGCCTCGGAGTCATATATCGTCATCGACAAGGTGATGGACGCCCTAAAGCAGACGGGCGCCGAGGCGGTGCATCCCGGCTATGGTTTCCTGTCGGAGAACCCCAAGTTCGCCGAGGCGCTGGAGGCCGCGGGCGTGGCCTTTATCGGGCCGCCCAAGGGCGCGATCGAGGCGATGGGCGACAAGATTACCTCAAAGAAGATCGCCGCCGAGGCGGATGTGAACACCGTGCCCGGCCATATGGGCCTGATCGAGGATGCCGAGGAGGCGCTGAAGATCTCGGAAGAGATCGGCTTTCCGGTGATGCTGAAGGCCAGCGCGGGCGGCGGCGGCAAGGGTATGCGGATCGCGTGGAATGCCGAGGAGGTGCGCGAGGGCTTCCAGGCGTCGAAGAACGAGGCGGCCAGCAGTTTCGGCGACGACCGGATGTTCATCGAGAAGTTCGTGACGCAACCGCGCCATATCGAGATCCAGGTGCTGTGCGACAGCCACGGCAACGGGATTTACCTGGGCGAACGGGAATGCTCGATCCAGCGGCGGAACCAGAAGGTGATCGAGGAAGCGCCGAGCCCGTTCCTGGACGCCGAAACCCGCAAGGCGATGGGCGAGCAGGCCGTGGCGCTGGCCCATGCGGTGGGCTATTCCAGCGCGGGCACGGTGGAGTTCATCGTCGATGGCGACAAGAACTTCTATTTCCTCGAGATGAACACGCGCCTGCAGGTGGAGCATCCGGTGACGGAGCTGATCACCGGCGTGGACCTGGTGGAGCAGATGATCCGCGTCGCGGCGGGCGAAAAGCTGTCGCTGAACCAGGACGACGTCACGCTGACGGGCTGGGCGATGGAAAGCCGGCTTTATGCCGAGGATCCGTATCGGAACTTCCTGCCCTCCATTGGGCGGCTGGTACGCTATCGCCCGCCGGTGGAGGTGGCGGCTGGGCCGCTGCTGGACAAGGGCAAGTGGCAGGACGAGGCCGAGGCCGGAGAGACGGCGGTGCGCAATGATACCGGCGTTTATGAGGGCGGCGAGATCAGCATGTATTACGACCCGATGATCGCCAAGCTGTGCACATGGGCGCCCGACCGGGGCGCGGCCATCGAGGCGATGCGCGTTGCGCTGGACAGCTTCGAACTGGAAGGGATCGGGCACAACCTGCCGTTCCTCAGCGCGGTGATGGATCATCCCAAGTTCGTGTCGGGCGACATGACCACGGCGTTCATTGCCGAAGAGTACCCGGACGGGTTCGAGGGCGTGGAACTGGAAGAGGCGGCGCTGCGGCGGATCGCGGCCAGTTGTGCTGCGATGCACCGGGTGGCGGAAATCCGGCGCACGCGGGTGTCGGGCCGGATGGACAACCACGAGCGCCGCGTGGGCGAGGATTGGGTCGTCAGCCTGCAAGGCATCAGTTTCGAGGTCAGCATCGACGCGGATCGCGATGGCGCGACGGTGACCTTTGCGGATGGCGGCAGCCACCGGGTCTCCAGCGGCTGGACGCCGGGCGACGCGCTGGCGGTGCTGAACGTGGATGACGAGACGCTGGTGCTGAAGGTCGGCAAGGTCTCGGGCGGGTTCCGCATCCGCAACCGGGGCGCGGATCTGAAGGTGCATGTGCGCACGCCCCGGCAGGCGGAACTGGCGCTGTTAATGCCCGAGAAACTTGCCGCTGATACATCGAAGATGCTGCTGTGCCCGATGCCGGGCCTGATCGTCAGCGTGAACGTCGCGGAGGGCGACGAGGTGCAGGAAGGCCAGGCGCTGTGCACCGTGGAGGCGATGAAGATGGAAAACATCCTGCGGGCCGAGAAAAAGGCCCTGGTGACCAAGATCAACGCCGGTCCGGGTGACAGCCTGGCGGTGGATGACGTGATCATGGAGTTCGAATGACGCGGTGAGCCTTAGCGGCCATCATATCCTGCCGGTGGCGATGGCGGGCGCGGTCCTGCTGGGCGCCTGCACGCGCGACGACGAGGTGTCGATGCGGGCGCGGCTGGCGCCGTGGTTCAGCCTGGGGGAAACGCTGGCGTTTTCGTCCAAGGCGCGGTGTTCCGCGGCGGCGTTTCGGCTGGTAAGCTCGGATATCGGCGCCGGGGTGCCGGTGGAGCGCAATGTGCCCGACATGCTGCGCGCATTGCCGCGCCGAGGCGTTGCGGCGCTGGACGACCCGGAGATGACGCCGGATGCGGCGATGGTCGATGCGGTCAACATGCAGCGCACCTTTGGCATGGGGATGCGCCGCGCAGGGCTGGAGGCGCGGCCCTGCATGGAGGGCAAGGTGGGGGTGGAATTCCGCCGCCTTCTGATGCGGCCTGAGACCGTGCTGGCCTATGAGACGACCGAGGGCACGCTGATGCTGATGGACCGCGCCAACCGCGTTCTGGTGGTCGCGGTGGGAGAGCGGGCATGAATGGCGCGGGGGATCAGTTGCCGCTCAGCCGGTCGCGGATTTCCTGTTGCCGGATGGGCATCTTGTCGATCGCGCGCGAAAGCTCGCGCACGCTCCACGGCGCGGGTTTGCGCAGCTCGACCTTGCCGTCCTTGCCGATGAGCGCCAGCATGAAGCCGCGCGGGCGCAGCGTGCGACGCAGGACACTGTCGGCGGACGGGTCGGTGTCTGTCAGGACCACGACGTCGCGCCGGTCCAGATCATCCAGCCGGTCGGTGATGAAGTTCATCTGTTCGATGTATCGCGGGTCCGAGGCGTTGTCCGCAAAGACGACGATGGGGCGCTTTATCCAGAGAAATTCTTTCAAATCGACGCTTTCGCCGGGAAGTATGATCCCGTCATTCAGCGATACATCGGTCGCGCGGGCGCTGTTCGCGACGAATGAAAACGAAGTAAGCGCCAGAAAAGAAAGAACGATCAGCTTGCGCATTTGGCCTCCTGCTCGACCAGATATAAGGCCCGGGGCGCCGAAAGCGAAGGCCGTTTGGCCGCAGGGCCGCGAAAATTTTACCGTTAATCCCGTGGTCAGGTCCCGCGGTGCAGGGTTGCGCGACGCAAGGTCGACCGCCCGTGTATCGCGGGCCGCACGGGAAAGGCGCGTGATCATGGATGTTGTTCTGCATATCGGGGCCCACCGCACGGCTACCACGACATTTCAGGCTTATCTGGCGGAAAATCGCGCCGCGTTGTCGCGGATGGGCGTCACCGCCTGGGGCCCGAAACAGACGCGCGATGGCCTGCTGACCGGGGTGATGCCGGTGGACAGCCCGCGCCCGCCGCAGGACCAGTTGGACCGCGCGCGTGCCCGCATTGCGATCAATATAGCCAAGGCGCGTCGCGCGGGGACGCGGGTGCTGGTGATCAGCGACGAGAACATGATCGGCGCGCCGCGTCGCTGCCTGCGGCAGGGGCGGCTTTATCCCGATATCGGCCAGCGGCTGGCACGGTTCGCCCACGCCTTTGACGGCCAGGTGACGCGGGCCTGCCTGTCGATCCGCAGCCACGAGAGTTTCTGGGCGTCGGTCGTGTCCTACGGCGTGGCGCGGGGGCATCGCGTGCCCCACCGCGCGGCGCTGGACAGGCTGGCGGCCTCGCCGCGGCTGTGGCGCGACGTGGTGCTGGACGCGGCCTGCGCGCTGCCCAAGGTCGAGCTGACCGTGCTGCCCTACGAGATTTTCGGTGGCCTGCCCGAGCGGGTGCTGGAACACATGACAGGGCTTGGCCCGATGCCGCGCGCCCATGCGCGGGAGTGGATGAACAAGGGCCCCGGCCTGGGCCAGTTGCGCCGGATCGTGAAGGATCGCGGCGGCGACCCCGCGCGCCTGCCCGAGGGGCCTGGCAAGTGGCAACCGTTCGACGACACCGCCTTGCGTGACATGCGCGAGGCCTATGCCGATGACCTGTTCTGGCTGCGTGCCGGGGCGGAAGGATTGGCGCAACTGACAGAGGAAACCGGACCGGCCAAGACGGGGACAACCCCGCGCCCGGACCAGAAGCGAAGAGGACAAGACGATGGGATCGAAAACCGACGATTGGCGTAAGATCGCGGAAGGCGAGCTGAAGGGCCGCCCGCTGGACGACCTGACGTGGAAGACCCTTGAGGGGATCGACGTCAAACCGCTTTACACCGAGGAAGATGTCGAGGGGATGGACCACCTTGGCACCATCCCCGGGCAAGCGCCGTTCACGCGCGGCGTGAAAGCCACGATGTATGCCGGGCGGCCCTGGACGATCCGGCAATACGCGGGCTTTTCCACGGCCGAGGAATCGAACGCGTTCTACCGCCGCAACCTTGCGGCCGGGCAGCAGGGCGTCAGCGTCGCCTTCGACCTGGCGACGCACCGTGGTTACGACAGCGATCACCCGCGCGTGGTGGGCGACGTGGGCAAGGCGGGCGTGGCCATCGACAGCGTCGAGGACATGAAGGTGCTGTTCGACGGCATCCCGCTGGACCAGGTGAGCGTCAGCATGACGATGAACGGCGCGGTGATCCCCGTGCTGGCCAGCTTCATCGTCGCGGGCGAGGAACAGGGGCATGACCGCAGCGCCCTGTCGGGCACCATCCAGAACGACATCCTGAAAGAGTTCATGGTGCGCAACACCTATATCTATCCGCCCGAGCCCAGCATGCGGATCGTCAGCGACATCATCGAGTTCACGGCGAACGAGATGCCGCGCTTCAACTCAATCAGCATCTCGGGCTATCACATGCAGGAGGCGGGCGCGAACCTGGTGCAGGAGCTGGCCTATACGCTGGCGGACGGGCGCGAATACGTGAAGGCCGCGATCGAGGCGGGGATGGACGTGGACCGCTTTGCCGGGCGGCTGTCGTTCTTTTTCGCCATCGGCATGAATTTCTTCATGGAGGCGGCGAAGCTGCGCGCGGCGCGCCTGCTGTGGCACAGGATCATGACGGAGTTCGGGGCGAAGAACGACCGCTCGAAGATGCTGCGGACCCATTGCCAGACCAGCGGGGTCAGCCTGCAGGAACAGGACCCCTACAACAACGTGGTGCGCACCGCCTACGAGGCGATGAGCGCAGTTCTGGGGGGCACGCAGAGCCTGCACACCAACGCGCTGGACGAGGCGATCGCGCTGCCCACGGATTTCAGCGCGCGGATCGCGCGGAACACGCAGTTGATCCTGCAGGAAGAGACCGGTGTGACGGCGGTGGTCGACCCGCTGGCGGGGTCCTATTACGTGGAAAGCCTGACCGCCGAGCTGGCCGAAAAGGCGTGGGAGCTGATGGAAGAGGTCGAGGAAATGGGCGGCATGACCAAGGCCGTCGCCAGCGGCATGCCCAAGCTGCGGATCGAGGAAAGTGCCGCGACCCGTCAGGCGATGATCGACCGGGGCGACGAGGTGATCGTCGGCGTCAACAAGTACCGCAAGGACAAGGAAGATCCGATCGACATCCTGGACGTGGACAACGTCAAGGTGCGCAAGGGGCAGGTCGAGGCGCTGGAGCGCATCCGCGCCGAGCGTGACGAGGACGCCTGCACGAAAGCACTGGATGAACTGACGCGCCGCGCCAAGGACGGCGGCAACCTGCTGGAGGCCGCGGTCGAGGCGGCACGGGCACGGGCTACTGTGGGGGAAATCAGCATGGCCATGGAAAAGGAATTCGGACGGCACCGCGCCGAGGTGAAAACGCTGGCCGGGGTCTACGGCAAGGCCTACGAGGGTGACGAGGGGTTTGCCGCGATCCAGAAATCGGTCGAGGCCTTTGCCGAGGACGAGGGGCGTCGGCCCCGGATGCTGGTCGTCAAGATGGGGCAGGACGGGCATGACCGGGGCGCCAAGGTGATCGCCACGGCCTTTGCCGACATTGGCTTCGACGTGGATGTCGGCCCGCTGTTCCAGACGCCGGACGAGGCGGCGCAGGATGCCATCGACAACGACGTGCACGTGATCGGCATTTCCAGCCAGGCGGCAGGGCACAAGACGTTGGCGCCGCAGCTGATCGATGCGCTGAAGGACAAGGATGCGGGCGATATCATCGTGATCTGCGGCGGGGTCATTCCGCAACAGGATTACGAGTTCCTGACCAAGGCGGGTGTGAAGGCCATTTTCGGCCCCGGCACCAACATCCCCGAGGCGGCGCAGGATATCCTGCGGCTGATCCGCGAGGCGCGGGCAGCCTGATGCAAAAGCGGCCCACGATCCTGGTCGGCATGGCGGCGGGGCTCGTCTGGGCCGTGGCCGTGCTGTGGATCGGGCGCCAGATTCCGGTGCCGATGGCGATGATGCAGCCGACGCTGATGGGGGCTGCGTTCGGCCCCGGCGTGGTGCTTGTGCTGATGATCGGACGGCTGGCGCAGCGGCGGTTTTTCGACGATGACACGATCGACGGGCAGCCGCTGACGGGCGGTGCTGCGATCGACGCCAGGGTGTTGCAGAACACGGTCGAGCAGGTGGTGCTGGCCTTGTGCATCTGGCCGCTGGTTGGCTTTTTCCTGGGCGCGGGCACGGTGCTGGCGCTGGGGATCGGCTTTGCCGTGGCGCGGGTGGCGTTCTGGGTGGGGTACCACGTGGCGCCGCCCTTGCGGGCCTTCGGGTTCGCGGCGACGTTCTATCCGACAGTGCTGGCGGCGCTCTGGGTGCTGTGGCGGCTTACGGTGGGGTAACATGCTGAAACTGGATCATTTCGCGGTGGCGTCCGAGACGCTGGACGAGGGCCGTGCCTATGCAGAGGAGAGCTTGGGCATCGCGTTGCGGCCCGGGGGGCAGCACGCGCATTTCGGCACGCATAACATGCTGCTTGGGTTGGAGGACGGGCTTTACCTGGAAGTTATCGCGATCGACCCCGAGGCACCCGCGCCGGGCTATGCGCGGTGGTTCGATCTGGACCGGTTCGAGGGGCGGCCGAGGCCGACGAACTGGATCTGCAATACGCCCGATCTTGGCGCGGTGGTGGCGCGGTTTCCGCAGGCGGGTGTGCCGGTGCCGCTGGCGCGGGGCGACTTGCGCTGGCAGATGGCGGTGCCCGAGAATGGGCGGCTGCCGTGGGACAACCTGTTTCCGGCCGTGATCGAATGGCAATGCGCGCAGCACCCCGCGCAGATGTTGCCGGCGTCGGGCTGTCGGCTGGACCGGCTGGTGGTGACGCACCCGGAGGCAAAGGCGCTGGAGGCGGCGCTTGGGCCAGTGTTGAGCGACGGACGTGTCGTCTATGAGACCGGCCCGGCGGCGTTGCGGGCGGAGTTGACCACGCCGCGCGGGGCGTGCGTGCTGGCATGAAGGTCCGGGCGGCGGAGGCCAGCGACGCGGCGGCGCTGGCGGGGATCGTCAATCACTATATCCGCGAGACGACGGTCAGTTTCACCGAAGACGAGAAGACCATGCTGGAAATGGCGCTGGCCATAAAGACGCGGGACGAGGCGGGCCACGGGTTTCTGGTGGCCGAGGACGCGGGCGAGTTGCTGGGCTATGCCACCTACGGGCCGTACCGCAACGGCTCGGGCTATCGCGAGACGCTGGAGCATACGGTGCTGCTGCGCCCCGGCGCGGAGGGCCATGGGGTGGGCCGGGCCCTGATGGCGGCGCTGGAGGAACATGCCCGCGCGGGCGGCGTGCATTCCCTGATCGGCGGGATCAGTGCCGAGAACGACGGCGGCATTGCCTTTCACCGCAGGATCGGCTTCGTCGAGGTGGGGCGCGTTCCGCAGGCCGGGCTCAAATTCGGGCGGCGGATCGATCTTGTTCTGATGCAGAAACTCCTGTCCCCCGGGGGCCACGCCCTTTAGGTTGGCCGCCATGTCGATCTGGAGTCGCATATCCGAGGCGCTGTCGGCGCTGGCCAGTGGTGAGCCGCTGACAAGCGTGTTCGACCGGTTGCGCACGCCGCCGGAGCGGACGGTGGCCTTTGCCATTGCCGTGATCGCTCTGGGCGCGAAGATGGCCAAGGCGGACGGGCAGGTGACGCGCGACGAGGTGACGGCGTTCCGCGAGGTGTTCCAGATCGCCCGCGACGACGAGGCGGGTGCGGCGAGGGTGTTCAACCTCGCGCGGCAGGACGTGGCGGGGTTCGAGGAATATGCCAAGCGGATCAAGGCGATGTTCGGCGAAGATGCAGCGACGCTGAACGACTTGCTGGAAGGGCTTTTTCACATCGCGGTGGCGGACGGGGTGTACCATCCGAACGAGGATATTTTCCTGTCGGAGGTGGCCACGATCTTTGGCCTGCCCGAGCGGGAGTTCAACACGCTGAAAAGCCGCTTCGTGCCGGATGCGCGGCCCGATCCCTATGCGGTGCTGGGGGTCACGCCCCACACGCCGCTGGCCGAGATCCGCAAGGTCTGGCGCGACAAGGTGCGCGAGATGCATCCCGACCGGATGGTGGCGCGCGGCGTGCCGCAGGAGGCGATCAAGCTGGCCGAAAAGCGCCTGACCGACGTCAACGACGCGTGGGAGCAGATCCAGCGCGAGGCGGCCTGAGCGATGCGGTTCGCCACTTATAACATCGAGTGGTTCAACGCGCTTTTCGATGACCATGATGCGGTGCTGGACGACAATGGACCTTCGGCGCGGTACGGTGTGACGCGGGGCGATCAGCTTGCCGCTCTGGGAATGGTGTTCACGGCGATGGATGCCGACGCGGTGATGGTGATCGAGGCGCCGGACAGCAATGGCAAGCGCGATACGGTCAAGGCGCTGGAGGCGTTCGCGAGGCTGATGGACCTGCGCGCGCGCAAGGCGTTGATGGGGTTCGTGAATGATACGCAGCAGGAGATCGCGCTGCTTTACGACCCGGACGTGATGACCTGTCGGCATGATCCCAAGGGCGAGGAAACCGGCAAGAAAGGGTCGAGTGGGGCGCCGCGCTTCGACGGCGTGTTCCGGATCGACCTGGATATCGACGCGACGGAGGATCTGGTGACGTTCTCCAAGCCGCCGCTGGAAGTGGCGGTGGAGGTGAAGGGTGGGTTCGGGTTTCGCATGATCGGCGCGCATCTGAAGTCGAAGGCGCCGCACGGGGCCACCACGCGGGACGAGGTGATGCGGCTGTCCATTGCCAACCGGCGCAAGCAGCAGGCGCAGGCTGTGTGGCTGCGCAAGCGCGTCCGGGCGCATCTGGAGGCAGGTGAGCACCTGATGCTGCTGGGAGACCTGAATGACGGTCCGGGTCTGGATGAATACGAGAACCTGTTTGGCCGCTCGTCGATCGAGGTGATCATGGACGGGGCCGAGGCGGGCGGCTTAAGGCTTTATGATCCGCACGCACGACGGGCGCTGACCCAGCGGATCGGCGCCCAGAACAGCACCGCGCGGTTCTACCTGAAGGACGAGGGACGGTACCTTCAGGCGCTCTTGGATTACATCATGATTTCCAGTGGGTTGCGGGCGAAGGGACCGAAATGGCGCATCTGGCACCCGTTCGAGGACCCCGATTGCTGGAAGGTTCCGGACCTGCGCGATGCGCTGCTGGCGGCGTCGGATCACTTCCCGGTCACGCTGGATATCGACCTGACATCTTAAAATCGTCACGCAAACGCGCTATATTGGGCGTATGAAACGCATCGTACCCATCGCCGCCCTGTCGTTGTGCCTTGCCGCCGCGCCCGCCCTGGCGCAGGAGGAAGAGGACGAAGGCTTTTCCCTGATGGAGCGCGGGGCGCAGATGTTCATGGAAGGCATCATGCGCGAGATGGAGCCGGCGATGCGCGATCTTGAAGGAATGGCGAAGGACATGCAGCCGGCGCTGCGGAATTTCGTCGAGGAGATGGGCCCGGCCTTTGCCGACCTGATGGGCCAGATCGATGATCTGAGCAATTATCACGCGCCCGAGATGATGCCGAACGGCGATATCATCATTCGCCGCAAGACACCGCTAGAGCAAGAGATCGACCCCGACGAGGAAATCGAGATCTGACGCGGGTCGCCTTTGGTGCCTTGATTGGTCCTAGGACTTGCCCGGCACGGCCTTCGCGCGGCGCGGGCGCAGCAGCTTGACGTCAAATTCGGCCTGAAGCGTGTCGGCGAGCGAGGCGAGGCGCGTCTGCGCCACTTCGCCGTAGAGCGGCACGGCTTCTTCCGTCAGACGCAGGACAAGCTGCTTCTTCTTGGGGTGCCATGTCAGCTCGCCCAGCTGCGTGTCCTTGCGCAGCCAGAACATGGCGGCAAAGCGCATGGCCTTGCCCAGAACTTCGGCCTGGTGCTGGTCACGCTCGTCCAGAAGTTCGGCGAGTTTCTCGAACTGGGTGCCATCACGCTTGTTGGAATAGCGGTGCATCAGGGCAAGGCCGAGAAAAACCCGCTCGGAATGCTTGAGCCCGCCCAGGTTGGCGCGGGTGGCGTTGTCGAAACAGTCTTGCGCGCGGTAGTCGGGATGCGAGCGCCAGCTGACATCGTGCAAGAGGCAGGCGGCGCGGATGATGCGCAGCTTGTCGTGCTTGGCACTACGAAAGAGCGGTTCCACGAAGTGATAGATTGCGCGGCCATAGCCGGGCAGGCGCGCATCCTTGGCCTCGGCAAAGCGGCAGGCCTCGATCAGGGGGTCGCGGTCGCGCAACTGTTGGGGCATCTGTTCGTACAAGAGCCCCTCGCGGATGCCGTAGCTGGACACGGCGATGTCGCGGGGGCCGAAGGTCTTGACCAGGCGGCGCAGCACCTCGGCGGCGTCGGGGACGAGGGCCATCCGCTGAGAGGAAACGCCGGCGCGGTTGCGGAGCTCTTCGGAGTCGTTGTCGGCGATGTAGTCGGCGGTCTTGCGCACGTCCTTGGGGGTCATGCGGTATTCGTGCAGCACGTGCAGGGGATAGCCGCGGCGTTCCATGTCGATCTTGGCGATAGCGCGCCACGAGCCGCCGACGAGAAAGAGGCGGTTCTTCTGCTCACCCAGCTGGTCGTGCATGCGCTCCAGCGTGTCCTTGATATAGGCCTTGCGGGCCTTCTTGCCGCCCTTGACCTCCTGCAGGGAGAAGGGGCCAAGGCGGGAGGTCAGGCGCTTGCCGACCTGTCCGCCGTTGATCTCGGCCAGTTCCATGGACGAGCCGCCGATGTCGCAGACAAGGCCATAGGAGCCGGGCCAGCCCAGAAGGACACCCTGGGCCGACAGGCGCGCCTCTTCGGGGCCGTCGACGACCCAGAGGTGGACGCCTGTTTCGCGCTTGATCTCGTCGCGGAAATCGTCGCCGTCGGTGGCCTCGCGCACGGCGGCGGTGGCCACGGCGGTCAGCGGGCCGGTGTCCATGTTCTCGGCCAGCCGGGCGAAGCGCTTCATGGCGGCCAGCGCGCGTTCGCGGCCCTCGGGGTTCAGGCGGCCGGTTTCCGACAGGCCCTGGCCGAGGCCGCACATGATTTTCTCGTTGTAGAAATAGGCCGGGCTGCGGGCGGCGCCGTCGAACACGACCATGCGGACGGAGTTGGAGCCAACGTCGACCACGCCCACGCGGCTGAGCGCCTTGGCCGCGTCCTTGTCGAAAAGCGGGCGCCCGAAGGGGCCCCATTCGCTGTGTTCAGGATCGGTCGTGCCGTCCATGACATCCCCGGCTTGGTAACGGCCCCCTATATGCGACAGGGGGCCGGAAGGGTCAATCGTCGGTATGGGTGAGTTTCGGCACGTCCGCCGCCCCGGCGGAGCCGCGGCCCGACAGCGACGGGTTTTCCATGAAGAAGCGGTGGCAGTTGAAGGCGAAGGTGCCTTCCTCGGTCAATTCGCGGTGGAAGCTGCCGTCTGGGGACATGACCCATGTCTGCGCCACGTCGGCGAGGTTGGCGGCCATGACCTGGCCCACGATCTGGGCCTTGACGGTGGGGTTTGTGATCTCGACGAGGGTTTCGACGCGGCGGTTGAGGTTGCGGCCCATCCAGTCGGCGGAGGACATGTAGACCTTGGCTTTTTTCGAGGGCAGGCCCGCGCCGTTGCCGAAACAGACGATGCGGGAATGCTCGAGGAAGCGCCCGACGATGGACTTGACGCGGATGTTTTCCGAAAGCCCCTTTATCCCCGGGCGGATGCCGCAGATGCCGCGCACGACAAGGCAGATCTTCACGCCGGCCTGTGAGGCGGCATAGAGCGCGTCGATCACGTCGGGTTCGATGATGGAATTCATCTTGGCCCAGATCTCGGCCGGTTTGCCGGATTTGGCATGCTCGATCTCGGCGGCGATCATTTCCAGCAGGCGCGGCTTCAGCGTGGTGGGCGAGATCGCGAGGTTTTCCAGCTTTTCGGGCTGGGCGTAGCCGGAGAGGTAGTTGAAGACCTTGGTGGCGTCGCGGCCCAGCGAGGAATCGCATGTGAAGAGGCTGAGGTCGGTGTAGATCTTGGCCGTGATGGGGTGATAGTTGCCGGTGCCGTAATGGGTGTAGGTCACCAGCTTGTCGCCCTCGCGCCGGACCACGGTGGAGATCTTGGCGTGGGTCTTGAGGTCTATGAAGCCATAGACCACGTGGGCACCCGCGCGTTCCAGTCGCCGCGACTGGCGGATATTGGCGGCCTCGTCGAAGCGGGCCTTGAGTTCCACGAGCGCGGTGACGGACTTGCCGTCTTCGGCGGCCTCGCAGAGCGCCTCGACGATGGGGCTGTCCTTTGAGGTGCGGTAGAGAGTCTGCTTGATCGCCACCACGTCGGGATCGCGGGCCGCCTGCGTCAGGAAGCGGATGACCATGTCGAAGGTCTCGTACGGGTGGTGCAGCAGCATGTCCTTTTGCCGGATGGCCGCGAACATGTCGCCGTCATGGTCCTGCACGCGCTCGGGCACGCGGGGCGTGAAGCTGGGCCACAGAAGATCGGGGCGGCTGTCGAGCACCATTTCCTTGAGATCCGCCAGCCCGATCATGCCGTCGACCTCGACCACCTCCTCGGGGCGGACTTCGAGCTTCTGCATGATGGTGCGGCGCAATTCCTCGGGCGCGCCGGAGGAGATCTTCAGACGCACCACCTCGCCGCGGCGGCGGCGTTTGAGGGCGACCTCGAACTCGCGCACGAGGTCCTCGGCCTCTTCCTCGACTTCGAGGTCGCTGTCGCGCAGGACGCGGAAATTGCAGTGCGCCTTGTAGGTATAGCCCGGGAAAAGGTGATCGAGGTTCAGCAGCAACAGGTCTTCGAGCGGCAGGGCGCGGAACTGGCCCGGCTCGGACGGGACGGTGATGAAGCGGTCGATCTGGTTGGGGATCGGCAGGAGCGCCTGAAGCGGGCGCTTGTCGGACTTGCGCTGCATCTGGAGGGCCAGCGAATAGCCGAGGTTCGGGATGAAGGGGAAAGGGTGCGCGGGATCGACGGCCAAGGGCGACAGGACCGGGAAAACCTGTTCGAGGAAGATGTCGCTGAGATGCGCGCGGTCGTCCTTGGTCAGGCTGTCGATGTCGAGGATGATGATGCCCTCGGCCTCCATTTCCTGCCGCAGGTCTTCGAGGGTGCCCTGTTGCTGGGCCAGAAGCTTGCGGGCGTCTTCGTCGATCAGGACAAGCTGTTCGGCGGGGGTGAGGCCATCGGCGGCAGGCGTGGTGTTGCCGGCATGGGCCAGCTCGCGCAGGCCCGCGACGCGGACATTGTAGAACTCGTCGAGGTTGTTGGCCGAGATCGACAGGAATCGCAGGCGTTCCAGAAGGGGGACGCGCGGGTTCTGCGCCTCTTCGAGAACGCGCCAGTTGAAGCCCAGCCAGCTGAGCTCTCGGTTGAAGAAGCGTCCGGGGCCGGTGATGTCGAGGCCGTCGATCGTCACGGGGGCCGGGGCGGTGGACTTGAGGAAATCGGCGTTTGTCATGTGGCCCTTATGGGATTGCGACGTAACGATAAGGTGACGACTGTGCCGTTACATCCCTGCCTTGTCCAGCACGTCGCGGGCAAAGGGACGGGTGAGCGCGCGTTTGCGCGAAAGTGCGGCGGAATCGAGCAGGGCGACGACCTGGCGGGCGGCCTCGAACGAGCGGTCGATGCGGCGCAGAAGGTAGGGAATGACGTCCGGCGTGGGCGTCAACTGGCGGTCGTCGAAGAGCTTGGCGAGGATCGCCGTCAGCAACATGTCGTCGGGCAGGTCGAGTTCCACGGCGGGCGTGCCCTGCACGCGGCTGGCAAGGTCGGGCAACGCGAGGTTCCAGTACTTGGGCGCTGTGCTGGCCGTCAGCAGCAGGGAATGGCCCTCGGCCAGCGTCAGGTTGTGCAGGTGGAAAAGGGCGGTCTCTGAGGCGTCCTGTCCGGCGATGGTCTCGCAATCCTCGACCGCCACGTGGCTGCGGGCGAGGGCGGGAATGTCGGCGCCGGGCAGGTCAGCGGCGGGCAGGATCGTGGCGCCGCTTTGCGCCGCCCAGACATGGGCGAGGTGGGTCTTGCCCGCGCCGGGCGGGCCGTGCAGCACCAGCTTGCGGGCGGGCCAAGATTCCCACGTATCTATCAGGGCGACGGCCTGCGCATTGGCGGCGGAAACGAAAAAATCCTCCCGCCCGTGTGCCGGTTTGGCGGGCAGGTCGAAGCTGAGCTGCTGTGCCATTATTCGGTGTCCCGGTCGCCTTGCCCGGTATAGAGGGCACTGTCCATGTATTGCTGTACGCCGAAGCGGGCAAGAACGCCGATGGCCGCTGCCACCGGCACCGCGACCAGCATGCCCACAAAGCCGAAGAGCGCGCCGAAGACCGATAGTGCGAAGATCAGCCAGACCGGGTGGAGGCCAACGGATTCACCGACCAGCTTGGGCGTGAGGATGTTGCCCTCGACCACCTGTCCCAGCACGAAGATGCCGGCGACGAGTCCGATGGACAGCCAGTCGCCCCAGAACTGGAAAAGCGCGAGGCCGATGGCCAGCGCGCCGCCGAGGATGGCGCCCACGTAGGGGATGAATGTCACGAGCCCGGCAAAGGCGCCGACGACCAGTCCGAATTGCAGGCCCACCAGCATCAGCGCCACGGCATAGTACGTGCCGAGGATCAGGCAGACCGTGCCCATGCCGCGGATGAAGCTGGCGAGCGTCTGGTCGATCTCGCGCGCCAGACGGCGGATCACCGGGGCATGTTCGCGCGGCAGAAGGCGGTCGATCTCGGCAATCATGCGGTCCCAGTCGTAGAGCAGGTAGAAGGCCACGACCGGCACGATCACCAGGAGGACCACCACGTTGACTAGCGAGCCGACCGACGTCAGCACGGTTTCGACCACCTGCCCGCCGCGTTCCTGGATGGTGGTGCCGAGCGTGGCCAGCGACTGGCGCAGGGTGGAATCCTGGTCGACGAGATCGGGAAAGCGGGTGGTGAGGAAGTTTTGCAGGTCGTTGAAGAGCTGCGGCGCGATGTCGATCAGGTTGGCGGTCTGATTGACCAATGTGGGAATGACCAGCAGCGCCATGATGACGAAGATGCAGATCGCCACCAGCGTGATAAGCGCGACCGCCACGGCGCGCGAGGCGCCCAGGCGTTCGATCCGGTCCGCCACCGGGTCGAGGAAATAGGCCACGGCGCCGCCCAGCACGAAGGGCAGGATCACGTCGCCAAGGAACCACATGACAACGAGGAACAGCGCGATGGCGATGCCCCAGAATTGAAATTGTGTCCGGACGGGAAGGGCCATGCCACCTCGGAAGAACGAAATGCGTCTCCTTGCTTTTCGCGCAAGGGGGGCAGCGTTGCAAGCGCCTTCCGGCTTGTCTGGCGGGCCTTGAGGTCATAAACGGGGCCTAAGCACGCAATGACCAGAGGTTCCCCATGCGCCTGTCCAAGTATTTCCTGCCGGTTCTGAAGGAGACGCCCTCGGAGGCGCAGATCGCGAGCCACCGCCTGATGCTGCGGGCGGGGATGATCAAGCAGGCCAGCGCGGGTATCTATTCGTGGCTGCCGTTGGGCTTCAAGGTGTTGCGCAAGCTGGAGAATATCGTGCACGAGGAGCAGGTGCGGGCGGGGCATATCCCGATGCTGATGCCGACGCTGCAATCGGCGGACCTGTGGCGCGAAAGCGGGCGGTACGATGCCTATGGCCCGGAAATGCTGCGCATTCGCGACCGGCAGGATCGGGATATGCTCTATGGTCCGACGAACGAGGAACTGATCACCGATATCTTCCGCGCCCATGTGGGCAGTTACCGGGATCTGCCGCTGACGCTGTATCATATCCAGTGGAAATTCCGCGATGAGATCCGGCCGCGTTTCGGCGTGATGCGGGGGCGCGAATTCTTCATGAAGGACGGCTATAACTTCGACCTGACGAAGGAAGACGCGCTGCACGCGTATAACCGCCACCTGGTCAGCTACCTGCGCACCTATGAGCGGATGGGCTTGCAGGCCATTCCGATGCGGGCGGATTCCGGCCCGATCGGGGGGGACGACACGCATGAATTCCTGGTGCTGGCCGAGACCGGCGAGTCCGAGGTGTTCTATGATAGCCAGATCACCGACCTGAAATTCGGCGAGCGCGAGATCGATTACAGCGACAAGGCGCAATGCCAGGCGGTGCTGGAAGAGTTCACATCGCGTTACGCGCGGACGGACGAAACGCACGATGAAGAGGTGTTCAACAAGATCCCCGAGGACCGCCGCCGCGTGGCGCGGGGCATTGAAGTGGGCCAGATCTTTTATTTCGGGACGAAGTATTCCGAGCCGATGGGCGCCACGGTGCAGGGCCCCGACGGCAAGCCGGTGCCGGTGCATATGGGCAGCCACGGGATCGGCGTCAGCCGCCTTGTGGGTGCGATTATCGAGGCCAGCCATGACGACAAGGGCATCATCTGGCCCGAGGGCGTGACGCCGTTCCACGCCGGGATCGTGAACCTGAAACAGGGGGACGGCGAGGCGGATGCGGCTTGCGAGAAGCTGTATTCGGCGCTGAAGGCCAAGGGGCTGGATCCGCTCTATGATGACCGCGACGAGCGGGCGGGCGGCAAGTTCGCGACGATGGACCTGATCGGCCTGCCGTGGCGGATCACCGTGGGGCCGCGTGGGCTGAAGAACGGCGTGGTGGAACTGACCAGCCGCCGGACGGGCGAGAGCGAGGAGATGGCGCCCGAGGCCGCAGTCGAGAAGATCGCCGAGATCTACGCGCCGCATCGCGGTGAGGCCGGCACGGTAGAGCCGATGGCGGATCGGTCGTTTCACACCTGGATGTAACGGGCTTGCGGCGCCGGGACTGAGCCGGTGCCACAACCGTTCACGGCAATCTTTATTTCTGGATTCGTGCGAAACGCGCTATACTTGCCTCAAAACAATAAAAGACAAAAAGAGGCAGAGCGATGATTACCAAGGGACTGGCCCTGGCGGGCGGGCTGTGCTGTGCGCTGGCCGCGTCGCAATTTCCCGAGTTTTCGCAACAGTATAAGCAGCGTTTGTCGGGCGCCGTGGATGAATTGGCATGGGTGGTCGAAAGGTTCGACTCCGATGCCGCGGCGCTTGGCCTGAGCCGCGACGCGGCGCTGAGTGACCTTGCGCGCGGCACCGCCATGGCGCAGGCGCGAAGCGAGAGCATGGGGCAGGTCCTGATCCGGCATGAGCGGTTGTCTGCCCATCTGGAGCATCTGCAAACCACGAACTCGGTCAGCGCGGCGCTGATCGGGTGGCAGTACCTGGACCCGGAGCTGGCGCAGAAGACCTGGGGCGATTTCGAGCCTGCCGTGCCGGCGACGGTGGCGGGGGCGGGCTTTGGCCTTGGTGGGTTCCTGGCGGGGTACACGCTGATCGCGATGCTGCTGGGTGGATTGGGCCGAATGGTGCGGCGCAAGCCGGTTGCGACACCGGCGGAGTAGGCCTGTCAAACAAGCCCGCGCAGGGCGAAGGCCGCGAGCGCAAGCGCGAGGAGGCCGACGATCAAGAAGACCGCGCGACGGATGCGGTTGCGTGTTGCTTTCGCGGAAGATCGATCATTCATAGACGAACTGCTCGGACAGGATGTTGCGGGGTGGAATCCCGAGGGCGATGAGGCTGTCTTCGACCACGCGCAGCATCACCGGCGGGCCACAGAGGACATAGAGCCAGTCACGCTGGTCCGGCGTGCCGAATTCCCGGCGCAGCAGGTCGGGGGTGACATAGCCGGTTTCGCCGGTCCAGTCGGCGGGCGGCTCGGACAGGACATGGATGACCTTGGTGCCGTGGTCGCGTTCCAGCGCCTTCAGGTCCTTGGCGAAGGCGATCTGGCCGGCGTGGCGGTTGCCGTAAATCAGCGTGGTGGGCCGGGTGTCGCCGGTGGCGCGCAACTGGCGCAGAATGCCGATGATCGGGGCCAGGCCGACGCCGCCAGCGATCAGCGCGATGCCTGTGGCCTTTTCCCGACCGTCGAGCGTGAGGTGACCGTGGGGCGCCTCAAGCCAGGCGCGGGTGCCGGGGCGGAGGCGGTCGAGGGTGCCGGTGAAATCCCCAAGCTCCTTTATCAGGAATTGCACGTCGCCCCCGGCCGCGGGCGCGGAGCAGATCGAAAACGGGTTCTCGTTCAGCGAAAAGGCCGAATGCCCGACATTGAGCCAGGCGAACTGACCGGCGCGGTAGGGCAACGTGCCGTCGAAGTCGGGGGTGAGGGCGAGAACCCAGGTGCGATCGGCCTCATGCCGGATATCCGTGATGCGGAAGGGGCGGCGCAGGCGCAAAAGCGGCGCGATCAGGTAGACATAGAGGAGCGCCGCGACGGCCACGGTCAGCAGGCCGAGCCAGACCCAGGCCAGGAACGGCTCGGCGCTGTAGCGCCCGGCGCGCAGGGCGTGCAGCACGCCGAAGCCCGCAACGACCAGAGCGGCAAGCCCATGCAGAAGACGCCAGTGCTGGTAGCGCAGGCCGGTGGCGTCACGTCCGATTGCCATGCCGACCAGACCGCCAAGCAGGAGCCAGGCCGCGATGCCGGGCCAGAGCGCATGCCAGGAGGTCTCGGCCACTGTTTGTCGGGTGACGTCCCAGACCGGCGCCTGTGCCCGGGGCGAGATGTACAGGAACGGGTGGAGCAGGGCGAAGACCAGCGCCGCGCGCGCCAGAAGCTGGTGACTGCGCATGACCACGTCGCTTCCGACCCGCGCGGTGACGGATCGGAAGCGTCCGAGCAGCAGGAATTCCAGCAGGATCATCGCGAGGGCGACGAGGCCAAGTCCGGTCGCCAGTTCGTCCAAGGCGGTGCGCGGCTCCAGCCCCTGCGCCCAGGCGAGCCCGAGGGGCAGGAGGCCCAGCAGAAGGTAGAAGCCGATCAGGGCACCGGCAGGCATTGTACGTTTCCCCCCTGTGTCTCTGCTGCATATATCGGCATGATTTGAAACCGATGTGAAGACGGGGTTGACCTTGACCGGGGCCACGATACACCGCAGGGACAACTGAATTACCCGGGGGTTCCATCGTGGCAGCACAGCCCAAGCCGTTTTCCGCCTTCGAGACGATGATCGCGTGGCGCTACCTGCGTGCCAAGCGGGCCGAGGGCGGGGTCAGCGTCATGACGTGGATCAGCCTCATTGGCATCACGCTGGCGGTGTTCGCGCTGATTGCGACGCTGGCGGTGCGCGCCGGGTTCCGGGCGGAGTTCGTGGATACGATCCTGGGGTCGAACGCGCATGTGACGGTTTACAGTGCCGGCACGGTGGACCAGCAGACGGGGCGGATCGACCGGCAGATCACCGATTACGAGGCGATGGCGGAGCGGTTGCGGCAGGTCGAGGGCGTCACGCGGGCGGCTCCGTTGATCAAGAACCAGGTTCTGGCCACCGTGGGCGACCGCAATGCGGGGGTCGAGGTGCGGGGGATCACGCTGGAGGATCTGAAGGGGCTGCCACGGATCGCAGACCCCGAGACCTCCCAGGGGAGTATTGAGGATTTCGCGCAGGACGCGGCCGAGACAGGGGTCTTTCCCATCGCCATCGGCTCCGGCGTGGCGAGTACGCTGGGGATCGGCGTGGGCGACAAGATCAGGGTGATCAACCCCACCGGCAACCGCACGGCGCTGGGCACCAGCCCTCGGGTGAATGCCTATGACGTGGTCTATGTGTTCAGCGCAGGGCGGTATGATATCGACCGCGTCCGTGTATATCTGCCGTTCGAGGAGGCGCAGAGTTTTTTTAACAGCGAGGGGAAGGCGGACGAGATCGAGGTGATGATCGAGGAACCCGAGCGTGTGAACGACATGTCGCTGGCCCTGCTGCGCGCCGCCGGGGAGAACACGCAGATCTGGACCTGGCGGGATTCCAGCAGCGGGTTCCTGCGGGCGCTGGAGGTGGAGGACAACGTGATGTTCATCATCCTGTCGATCCTCGTGCTGATTGCGGCGATGAACATCACCAGCGGCTTGATCATGCTGGTCAAGAACAAGGGGCGGGATATCGGCATCCTGCGCACCATGGGGCTGACCGAGGGGTCGGTGCTGCGCGTGTTCTTCATGTGCGGTGCTTTCATCGGGATCATCGGCACGGTGATGGGGACGGTGCTGGGGTGTCTCTTTGCCATCTATATCGACCAGATTTTCGCGGTGATCGACAGTTTCAGCGAGCAGCCGATCTGGACACCCGACACGCGGGGGATCTATTTCCTGCCCGCCAAGCTGGAGTTCTGGGACGTGATGAGTGCCGTGGGCCTGTCGCTGTTCCTGAGCTTCGTGGTGACGATTTTCCCCGCCCGGCGGGCGGCACGGATGAACCCGGTGGAGGCGCTGCGTTATGAGTGAGGCGATGCTGAATCTGGCGGGGGTCGAGAAGGCCTATAACAAGGGCAAGGCCAACGAGGTGAGTGTACTGTCGGGCATCGACCTGACGATCGGCGCGGGCGAAATGGTGGCGCTGGTGGCGCCCTCGGGGGCGGGCAAGTCGACGCTGTTGCATATCGCGGGGTTGCTGGACACGGCCGATGCCGGCACGGTCGAGATCGGCGGCGAGGACATGGTGGGCCGGTCGGACCGGCGGCGCACGATCATGCGGCGGCAGGAGGTGGGTTTCGTCTATCAGTTTCACCACCTTTTGCCCGAGTTCACGGCGGAAGAGAACATCGTGCTGCCGCAGCTGGCCGATGGCATCAGCCGCAAGGTGGCCGACGCGCGGGCGACCGAGTTGCTAAGCCAAGTGGGTATTGCCGACCGGGCGAAGCACCGGCCCAGTGCCATGTCGGGCGGCGAGCAGCAGCGGGTGGCGTTCTGCCGGGCGCTGGCCAATTCGCCGCGCCTGTTGCTGGCGGACGAGCCGACGGGGAACCTGGACCCCGGCACGTCGGACCAGGTGTTCGCGGCGCTGGTGGAACTGGTGCGGGGCACCGGGCTGGCCGCGCTGATCGCGACGCATAATCTGGAGCTTGCGGCGCGGATGGACCGGGTGGTCAAGCTGGAGAACGGGCGGATCGTGGTGGGGTGAAACCCCACCCTACGCAAGCGAAAACGGGGGATGCCATGCAGGTGACGTTGGGCGAGATCGAGACGACGGCGAAGGCGGCGCTGATGAAACATGGGGCCGAGCAGTGGATCGCGGGCGAGGTCGCCGCGGCGGTGCGCGAGGCGGAAGGCCTCGGTAACCGGATCTGCGGGCTTTATTACCTCGAAAGCTATTGCCAGCAGTTGCGGACGGGGCGCGTCAAGGGCGACGCGGTGCCGGAGGTGCGCAAGCCGCGGCCCGGCGTGGTCGAGGTGGATGCGAAATTCGGGTTTGCCCAGGCGGCGTTCTCGAAGGCGCTGCCGGAAGCGGTGAAGGCGGCGAAGGAGATGGGCACGATCAGCCTTGCTGTCTGTCATGCGCATACCTGCACCAGCCTGGGCTATTTCACGGCGCAGATCGCGCGGGCCGGGTTCATCGTGCTGGGCATGACCAACGCGACGCCGGTGGTGGCGCCGCCGGGAGGAAAATCCCGCGTGATCGGCACGAACCCGATTTCCTTTGCCGTGCCGGATGGCAAGGGCGGGGTGGCGATGCTGTTCGACCAATCCACGACCACGGTTGCGCTGGGCAAGATCACCATGGCCAAGGCGGCGGGCGAGACGATCCCCGAAGGCTGGGCCGTCGATGCGGACGGCAAGCCCACCACGGACCCGGAGGCGGCGCTGAAAGGCTCGCTGGTCAGCATGGGGGGCTACAAGGGTTGGGGGTTCGGCCTGATGGCGGAACTGTTGGCGGCGGGCATGACCGGCAGCCGGGCGGGCGTGGACCTTGGCCCGCTGAAAGCGCCCGATGGCGACCCGCACGATATCGGAGATTTCTACCTGATCGTGGACCCCGATGTTTCGGGTGGCGCGTTCTTTGACCGGCTGACGCAGGTGTCGGGCGCAGTGCAGCGGGACGAGCGCGCGCGGATGCCGGGGCAGGCGCGCGCCGTGCAGGACCCGGTCAATGTCGACCCGGATGCGTGGGCGCTGGCGCAGCGGCTGGCGGGCGCGGATTAACCCGCGCAGGTGGCGCGCAGCATGTCCATTGCAGGCGCGCGCCGATCGTAGGAAGCCTCGAAAATCGCGCGGCTTTGCGACGGCGTGCAATCGGCCAGCCGGATGTTGCGGCCACGCTTGAGCGCCAGTGTCACGTCGTAGAGATCGTACTGGTCGAGGGCCGCGAAACTGGCGGCGCTGAAATGCGCGGGCACCAGGTCGGCCGGGTCGGGCTCGTCGAAATCCTGTGCGAAGGCGGTGCCGGCAAGGCTGGCGCAGAGGGCTGTCATGGTGAGGACGCGGTGCATCAAAAGGCTCCTGTTGTCTGACACCAGAGATATAGGGCGCGGGCACCAAAAACAGAAGAGCGGTTTCAGTTTGCCGGGTGGCAAGGCTCGTTCGGAGCGGCGCGGGCGCCGGGTGGCGGCAGCCGGTCCAGGGCCGGGTCGCAAGGCAGGGCGGCGCTGTGGGCGTCGGGCGCGGTGAGGGCCATCACGATCAGGCCGGTGCCGAGGCGCAGGGCGGGTTTCCAGGGGAAGGCGAAGGGTGGTGGCATGGGTGGCGTGTCCTTTGCTCTGTGACGGATGCAGATGGGTCGCCAGGGGGAACGGATCCGTTCAATCGAGATGCGCGGCGACTTGTGCTTCACGCATAGGTGACTGGCCCGTGTGGGCGGGGCGTCTAACTGCAAGGCAGACAACAGGGAGGTTATGATCATGCGTTTCGTTCTGCCGGTGGCCTTGGCCGCTATGACATCTTTTTCGGTATCCGATGCCCATGCCGCGCCGGTATCGTTTGATGGAAGCTGGAAGCATCAAAGGTTCTCGCTGTTCTCGGGCAACGACTATGCCCGCAGGGGCGGGGCGTTGGACGTGACCTCGGACGCCGCAGTGTCTCTGCTTTACCGCGAATTGCCCAAGAGCGCGTGGCAGGCCAGCGGGGCATCGTGGAACTGGCAGGTGTCGCAAAGCGTGCCGCCCACCAACCTGGCGCGCAAGGGTGGGGACGACCGCAACCTGGCGCTTTACTTCGTGTTCCTGCCGGAAGGCGCGGCCGAGCGTGCGCAGGGCAGCCGGGTGACGCGGCTGTTGTCGAACGAGGACGTGCGGGTGCTGGTCTATGTCTGGGGCGGTGACCACGCGCGCGGCGAGGTTCTGAACAGCCCCTATCTCGGTGCGCGGGGCAAGACGGTGGTGCTGCGCGGTGCGGGGACGGGCGAGGCGCGCGAGAGCGTGGACCTCAACGCCGATTTCCGCCGCGCCTTTGGCGGGCCGGCGACATCGCTGGTGGGACTGGCCGTGTCCGGCGACAGTGACGACACCGATAGTATGATCCGCGCGCGGATTTCGGGGTTGCAGGTGCGGTAGAGCCCTGCGCGCCAATACATCGCGCATCTGATCCAGATCAAGGCGCGGCGCGCGACCGGGGTGCAGAATGATTCCTGCGATGCCGTTCGAACCGCGCCGGAGCACAGATGCCGGTGGCCGGGGCGCGGCATCCCTGCACGCCCGGAGGAGCATATGAGAGCATTCAGCACGCATGAAGGATGGGCCGGACGCCCGCGGCTGATCGGGGCGGTTGCATGTCTGGCCTTGGGCGCGGGGCCGGTCCTGGCGGAAGGGGACGCCGGAGCCGGTGCCGCGCTTTATGCACAGCATTGCGTTAGCTGTCACGGACCCCGTGCCGATGGTCACGGGCCGATGCGCGAGGTGCTGCTGGTGCAGCCCTCGGACCTGACAACGCTGACCGCCCGCCATGGCGGCACTTTCCCGGTGGAGCGCGTGGCGCAGAGGATCGACGGGCGCGACCCGCTGGTGTCGCACGGGTCCAGCATGCCGGTCTACGGCGATTTCTTTGACACGACGCGCCAGATCGCGGTGCGCACGGGGGCTGGACAGCCGGTGATGGTGTCGCAACCGGTTGCGGATCTGGTGGTGTTTTTGCAGTCGCTGCAGGAGCAGTAGCCGGCACGGCATTGATGCGCGGGCAGGACGGGCTATCATCCCTCTCAGAGGAGTGTGTTGATGACCCGTTTTCTTTCTTTTCTTGTAGTGATCTTCCTTTTGGCCATGCCGGCGCGTGCCGACGACGCTGCGCGTCAGGTTATCACGGACCAGCTTGACGCGTTTCAGCAGGACGATTTCGACAGGGCCTTCACCCATGCCAGCCCGATGATCCAGGGCATCTTCGGCTCGCCCGAGCGGTTCGGGCAGATGGTGCGCAACGGCTATCCGATGGTCTGGCGCCCGGCCGAAGTGGAATTCCTGGGTGAGCGGGACAAGGGCGATGCACTGGTTCAGGACGTGCTGATCCGCGGTGCGGACGGCGTGTATTACGAGCTGGAATACGAGATGATCCAGGGGCCAGGCGGCTGGAAGATCAACGGTGTGCAATTGAAGCGCACCGGCGACGGCGTGGCCTGACGCCGCGGCTTGCCGGACGGCAGGCCGGACTGACCTGACGCGCGGTATTTGCCGCAAGAAACGGGTCGTCCGGACAAGGGTGTCATGCGACCAACGGGCATGAGCGACAGCCCGTCCATATCCCCATCCTCCGCCCTGATGCTGCTGGCGCTGGCCGCCGTCTGGGGCGGGTCGTTCTTTTTCGCGGAAATTGCGCTGACCGAGGTTCCGCCGCTGACCATCACGCTGCATCGGGTCGTCTGGGCGGTGCCGATTCTGCTGGTGGTCGTGCGAACGCTGGGGCTGCAGCTGCCAAGGGAGCCAAGGATCTGGGGCGCCTATCTCGTGATGGGGGCGCTGAACAACGCGCTCCCGTTCTCATTGATCTTCTGGGCGCAGGTGGCGATCCAGAGCGGGCTGGCCTCGATCCTGAATGGGACGACGGCGGTGTTCGGTGCGGTGGTGGCGGGGCTGCTGTTGCGCGACGAGCCGATGGTGCCGCGCAAGATCGTGGGCGCCTTGCTGGGCCTGGCGGGCGTGGCGGCGATCATGGGGCCGGACCTGCTGCGCGGTGTGGACCTTCGCAACCTTGCACAGCTTGCGGTGTTGGGCGCGGCGCTGAGCTATGCGCTGGCCAGTGTCTGGGCCAAGCGGGCGCTGGCGGGGCAGGCGCCCCAGATGAACGCGCTGGGGATGCTGATCGGATCGAGCCTGCTGATGCTGCCCGTGGCGCTGTGGGTGGACGGGGTGCCGCGGTTCGACCTTTCGATGCATGTCTGGGCGGCGCTGGTGTCGCTGGCGGCGCTGTCGACGGCGCTGGCCTACCTGCTTTACTTCGCCATCCTGCGGCGCGCGGGCGCGGCGAACCTGATGCTGGTGACGCTGATGATCCCGCCCTTTGCGGCGGGGCTTGGCGCGGTGTTCCTGGGCGAGCGACTAAGCGCGGAGGCGTGGGTCGGGTTCGGCCTGATCGCGCTGGGGCTGCTGGTGACGGACGGGCGCGTGTTGCGCCGGGGGTGATCCATGTCAAGGTGGGCGGGGGCGCGGCTGTGGGACAATGGCGTGTCCAAAGAGGAGGAGACCGTCATGTATACCCATATCCTTGTGCCTGTGTCCTTTGACGAAGATCGCGATGCGGCAGGCGCGATGCACGTGGCCGAAGTGCTGGCCGAGCACAGCGCGAAGATCACGCTGTTTCACGTCATCGAGCAGATCCCGAGCTATGCCGCGACCTATCTGCCCGGCGGTTACGTGAAAGAACGCAAGATCGCGATTCAGGCGGAGCTGGACAGCGCAGCCTCGGGCCTGGAGCACGCCGCCGGCGTGGTGGTGGATGGCCATTCGGGGCGCACCATCGTGGACTATGCCGACAGCCACAAGGTCGATTGCATCGTGATCGCGGGGCACCGCCCGGGGATGCAGGACCTGCTGCTGGGATCGACCGCGCAATACGTTGTGCGGCATGCCGCCTGCGCGGTGCATGTCCTGCGCTGAGGCTTGAGAAACCGGCGGGCGATGCCCATCTGGAATGCAATGAACAGGATTACAGGAGGACTGCCCGATGAAATGTCCGGTTGACGGAGAAACGCTGGTGATCACCGACCGCGCCGGTGTCGAGATCGACTATTGCCCGCAATGCCGTGGGGTGTGGCTTGACCGTGGCGAGCTGGACAAGATCATCGAGCGGACCACGCCCGAGGCGCCGGATGCCCGCGTCTGGCAGGCCGACAGCCGCCCGCAGAAGAAGAAAAAGCGCGGCGGGTTCCTGGAAGAGCTGTTCGACTTCTGAGGCTGCCCCGGGATCTGTCGTTTTGACCGACGGTTCTTTCTTGGGCTGCTGGCGTCAGGAATTTGCTATGCTGGGCTTGCCCGCGGTTCGGCGGGCAGGCCCATTTCTTTAAACAAGCGAGTTTTCATTAGTTATCGGGGCCTTTGACTGAACAGCTACAGTTCAAGGGAGACCACTGATGAACGCGAGAGCATTTTTCCTGACAATGGCGATTGCTTGTGGGGCGCCTGCCGCTTTGGTGGCGCAGGATGACACGCGGACGGAAACGGTCCGCTTCGACGCGGGCACCAGCGGCACGACGATCACCGACAGCATCACCGGCTATGAAAGCGTGCTTTACACGTTGGGTGCAGAGGCCGGGCAGCGGATGCAGGTCAGATTGGAGCCGACGAACCTGGCCACCTATTTCAACGTCTACGCCCCCGGAAAGGGGCCGGGCGACGAGGCAATTGCCAATGCCGGGACGATGGGCGAGATGGTGCCCGATCTGAACCGGTTCGACGGGGTGCTGCCTGCATCCGGGACCTACACGATCTCGGTCTACATGATGCGCAGCGCGGCACGGCGCGAGGAAGTGTCTGACTACGAGCTTTCCATCAGCATCGAGGGCGCGACCGGTGACACGGTACAGAACGACTATGCCGACGGGCTGCAGGGCGGGCCGGATTTTTACCGCGTGGCGACGTCGGGCGGCGGTGTGCTGAATCTGCGCGAAGCTCCGTCGGGCGGCGCGGCCGTGGTGACGACGCTGAACAACGGGCAGAACGTCCGCAACCTGGGCTGCCGGATGGAAGAAGCGCGGCGCTGGTGCCGGGTGGCGACACTGGCCGATCCGGGTTTTGAGGGCTGGGCCGCAGGAGACTACCTTGTGGAAGGCAGCAACGACCCGTCGGCAGGGACGACCGGGACGGCGAGCGGCTCGGACGCAGCGGCCTCCGATATGCCAAGCGCCGCCGAGCAGGCCTGTCTGCAGGCTGTGACCGAGGAGACCAACAATCCTGACGTGGTCCTGCTGAGTTCGAGTTTTTCCGAGGCGGGCACGGAGGTGATCGTGGGCGTGGGGCCGGGGCAGGCGCCGTGGCAGTGCATTGCCTATCGCGACGGGTCCACCACGCGGCCCATGTCACTGACCGACGAGGGGTCGCTCTGAGCGAGGGAGCCGGCGGGTGAAAGGCCTAGAAACTCTGACGCGCGCTTTGTAGGGTCCGTCGCAGGAGGGCCGTTGCATGCACAAGATCATCGCGCTTTGGGCGCATCCGCGGTCGATGTCCACGGCGACGGAACGGATCATGCGCGAACGCGGCGACCTGGACGTGCTGCACGAGCCGTTCATGTACGACTATTACGTGGGCCAGGGCCGGGATTTTCCGGGGTTCGAGCCGGTGCCGGGGCATCCGACCACTTATGAGGGCATCTGCGACATGTTGCAGGAGCGGGCCGAGGCTGGCCCGGTGTTTTTCAAGGACATGGCGTTTTACGTGGTGCCGCGGATGCTGGAGGACGCGCGGATGCTGCGCCGGATCACCCATGTTTTCCTGGTCCGTCCGCCGGTGGCGTCGCTGCTGAGTTATCACAAGCTGGATCCGGACTTCACGCTGGAGAACGTCGGGCTGGAGGCGCAATGGCGGCTGTACCAGGCGGCCGAGGCCGAAGGGCTGTCGCCCGTGGTAATCGAGGCAGAGGCGGTGCGGGCCGACCCCAAGGGCATCATGCGCGCGCTTTGGGCGCGGATCGGGCTGGAGTGGACCGAGGCCGCGTTCGACTGGCAGGCCCCGCCCGAGGATTGGGAGCATGTCAGCGCGTGGCACGAAGAAGCGCGCACGTCCTCGGGCATCCGCACGGCGGACCCGGAGGAAATGCTGCGCAAGGAGATGGAATTCGACGCGCTGGTCGAGAAGGCGCCGCATCTGCTGGACTACCTGCGGCACCACGCGCCCTTTTTCCAGAAATTGTCGGAACGCGCGCTGCGCGTCTGAACGAAATCGCCCGCCCCGGCGAAGCGGGACGGGCGAAGACCGTTAGGGATTTGGTCGCTTACTGCATCTTCTCGGCGATGTTGTTGGCGAAGGCGCCGACCATCGCGTTGTAGAACTCCATGCTGCCGGGGGCGAGCAGCATGATGTCGGCGTCCGCCGGAAGCAGAACCGCGGCCTGCTCGGCGTTGACGGTCAGGCTGTAGGCTTCGTCATACTGGTCGCCGGGCCGTTCGATGACCACGTCGCCGGAAATCTTCGAGTCGGCCAGGTCGGCGACGTTCTCGAAGGACGAGGCCAGCTCGACCGAGGTGATGTCGATCATGATCTGGGCGCCGTCTTCGCCCTCGGGGGCGATCTGGTCGGCCAGTTGCACGGCCAGAGTACTTTTCAGGTCGGCGGGCAGGTTGGCCCAGACATTGGCGGCGGTGGCGTTCTGGATGGAGCTCAGGTCGGCCTCGACGGAAATGTCCGAGACAGCGGTTTCAGCTGCGGTCGCGGCGAGCGGCAGGGAAAGCAGGGCTGCCAGCGCGGTGGTTCTGAGAAACGATTTCATCATTCTACTCCTTTTCTGCGAACGCCGGATGGCCCCGTGGCGCATCCCTCGTGGCGTTCGGCGATACAACCGCGTCGTGGGCATGGTGGTTCCCGGCAGGTTTTGGAAATCGGCGGAAACGTGCCATGATGACCCGGCGCGACGCTTGAAAAGAAGGGGGTTGGATGCAGCGGCTTGGGGCGATTTTCTTGGCCTTGGCGGGCCTTTCGGGCTGTGCCGAGGTGGATTTCGAGAGCGCCCGGGCGGGGGAATTCGACGGCGCGGTGTCGGTCTATTGGCTGGAACAGAGCACTGCGGGCTCGGGCAGCGGCGGGCGGTTCGTCTATGTGCCGGTGCCGGGATTCGAGTTGCGTTTCATCCGTCCCGAGGGGAGCGTGCCGGCCGTCATCGCGCCCGGCGTGATGTATACCGATGGCGGGTCGATTCCGCGCGTGGCGCAGGCGTTCCGGGGGTTTTCGCCCTGGAGTTACGGACCGGTCTATATCGTGCATGACTGGCTTTTCGCCGCGCGACGCTGCGTGCAGGACCCGGAGGCGACGCCGGAACAGCTGAAGACTCGCGACATGGCGTTTCAGGAAACGGTCGATATTTTCGTCGAGACGTTGAAGACGCTGGAGCGTGACCGGCGGATCGTGGCGCGGGATTTCAGCCAGGACACGGTGGCGAGCGCCATCGCGGGGCCGATCTCGCGCAACCTGTGGGCCCGGACGGACGCCTGTGACGAGAACCGGCTGTCGCCGCGGGACCAGGCGGTGGTGGACCGGATCCTGCAGCAGCAGAAGACGCTGCGGACCGCACGCGTACCGGGGCAGGAACAGGTGATCGAGGGCGTGCGGGTGCGACTGGTGGATACGATCTCGTTTTGAGGCGGTGCTGTGCTAGGCTCGAGCAGAGGAGGAATCGCCCATGTTGAAGATCGAGGCCGGGGCCACGTGCCAGACTGTCGTCACAACGTTCGAATGCTCGCCGGGCACCTGCGCGGATTTGCTGGAGGCGCTGGAGGCGGCTTATGCGGAATTTATCTCGAAACAGACCGGGTTCATCGCCGCCGCGCTGCATGTGAACGACGCGCAGACGCGGATCGCCAATTACTCGCAATGGCAGCGGCGGGAGGATTTCCAGGCGATGCTGCGGTCCGAGGAGATGCGGCGGCGGAACCGGGAGTTTGCGGCGATGTGCTCGCGGTTCGAGCCGGTGATGTACGAGGTGGCGGGGGTGTTTTAAGGGGTCTTTGGCAGACCCGGCCCGAATAGCACCGAAGGTGCCGGGCCAGCGCCGACCCGCCCCCAGGGGCGGCGCTTGGGTGAGGTAAGCGCATCGACCCGAACGCGGGCGGATGTGGCGGGGATAAAGTGAGCCGACCAGCCGTCGGATGCGCCACCCCGCGGGTCGGCGCTGGCCCAGCACGGGTCTTGCGGAATGCGGAATTGTCTTGCCGCGCTACCGCTTCTTCCGCTTCACATTCCCACCTCGTTGCCCCGGGCGACCCGCCGTCGACCGGCCCTGTGACTTCGTGGCGGTGTCCGACGCGGCCTCGACGGCGGACTGCCGCGCCAGGGGGTCGTCGTGGACGGCGAGGTCGACGGCCTCGAGGCGTTTGACCTCGTCGCGCAGGCGGGCGGCTTCTTCGAATTCAAGGTTCTCGGCCGCCTTGCGCATCTCGGTGCGCAAGCCGTCCAGATGGGCCTGCAGGTTGGCGCCGACGAGGGGCCTGTCGACCTTGGCCGTGACGCGGTTCATGTCGACGTCGCCCTTGTAGAGGCCTTGCAGGATGTCCTCGACGTTTTTCCTGATGGTTTCGGGGGTTATGCCGTGTTCTTCATTATAGGCGATCTGCTTTTCGCGGCGGCGGTTGGTCTCTCCGATGGCGCGTTCCATGCTGCCGGTCATGCGGTCGGCATACATGATCACGCGGCCCTCGGCGTTGCGCGCGGCGCGGCCGATGGTCTGGATCAGCGAGGTCTCGGAGCGCAGGAAGCCTTCCTTGTCCGCGTCCAGAATGGCGACGAGGCCGCATTCGGGGATATCCAGCCCTTCGCGCAGCAGGTTGATGCCGATCAGAACGTCGAAAGCGCCAAGGCGCAGATCGCGAAGAATCTCAATCCTTTCAATGGTATCGATGTCGGAGTGCATGTAGCGGACGCGGATGCCCTGTTCGTGCAGGTACTCGGTCAGGTCCTCGGCCATGCGCTTGGTGAGGGTGGTCACCAGCGTGCGGTAGCCGGCCTCGGACACGCGGCGCACCTCGTCCAGCAGGTCGTCGACCTGCATCTCGACCGGGCGGATCTCGACCTGGGGATCCAGGAGGCCGGTGGGGCGGATCACCTGTTCGGTGAAGACGCCGCCGGTTTGCTCGATCTCCCACTTGGCCGGGGTGGCGGAGACGAAGACCGATTGCGGGCGCATGGCGTCCCATTCTTCGAACTTCAGGGGGCGGTTGTCCATGCAGCTGGGCAGGCGGAAGCCGTGTTCGGCCAGGGTGAATTTGCGCCGGTAGTCGCCCTTGTACATGCCGCCGATCTGGGGGACGGAGACGTGGGATTCGTCCGCGAAAACAATGGCATTGTCGGGAATGAACTCGAACAGCGTGGGGGGCGGCTCGCCCGGGGCGCGGCCCGTCAGGTAGCGTGAATAGTTCTCGATGCCGTTGCAGACGCCGGTCGCCTCGAGCATTTCGAGGTCGAAATTGGTGCGTTGTTCCAGCCGCTGTGCCTCGAGCAGTTTGCCTTCGCCGACCATCTGGTCGAGGCGGGTGCGCAGCTCTTTCTTGATGCCGATGATGGCTTGTTGCATCGTCGGTTTGGGCGTCACGTAGTGCGAGTTGGCATAGACGCGGATCTGGTCGAAGCTGTCGGTTTTCTCGCCCGTCAGGGGATCGAATTCCGTAATGGATTCAAGTTCTTCCCCGAAGAAGCTCAACTTCCAGGCGCGGTCCTCCAGGTGGGCGGGGAAGATCTCGAGGCTGTCACCGCGTACGCGGAATGTACCACGCTGGAAGGCCTGGTCGTTGCGGCGGTATTGCTGGGCGACAAGGTCGGCCATGACGGCGCGCTGATCGTAGTCGGAGCCCACTTTCAGATCTTGTGTCATGGCGCCGTAGGTCTCGACCGACCCGATGCCGTAGATGCAGGAGACCGAGGCCACGATGATCACGTCGTCGCGTTCCAGAAGCGCGCGGGTGGCGGAGTGGCGCATCCGGTCGATCTGTTCGTTGATCTGGGATTCCTTCTCGATATAGGTGTCCGAGCGCGGCACGTAGGCCTCGGGCTGGTAGTAGTCGTAGTAGCTGACGAAATACTCGACCGCGTTGTTGGGAAAGAAATTCTTGAACTCGCCGTAAAGCTGGGCCGCCAGCGTCTTGTTGGGCGCGAGGATGATGGCGGGACGCTGGGTTTCCTCGATCACCGATGCCATGGTGTAGGTCTTGCCGGTGCCGGTGGCGCCGAGCAGGACCTGGTCCCGCTCGCCGTCGTTGACGCCCGAGGACAGCTCGGCGATGGCGGTGGGCTGGTCGCCGGCGGGCGAGAACTCGGTCACCATCTCGAACCGCTTGCCGCCCTCGAGCTTTTCGCGCGCCTTCACGTCGGGTGCGGGCGCGTGCATCAGGGCGGTGGACTTGTCGGAATGGGCGTAGGGCATGGGGGCGATTCCTTGAAACTTGCCCCAGACTTGATGCCTGCGAGCCCAAGTTCAAGGCGGGCGGGCGATGGTGCCTGGAATGGTGACGGGATTTGTCAGGAGGTGCGCGTGGGGATTTGAGTATTTTTGGCAAGAAAAAGCCGCGGGGCGCGCGCAAATGGCCTCTTGTGACAGTGGGGCCGCTTGGGGTAATCGGGAGGACAAGACCAGATCGGAGACGTATCATGCCAGCACGTATCTACCAGCCCGCGCGGACAGCCACCCAATCGGGGCAGGCCAAAACCAACACCTGGGTGCTGGAGCATGTCAACGAGACCGGGCGCGACGTGGATCCATTGATGGGCTGGACCAGTTCGTCGGACACGCAGGCGCAGGTGCGGTTGCGTTTTTCCAGCAAGGAGGCGGCGCTGGACTATGCCAAGGAGCACGGCATCGACGTGGTCGTGGCAGAGCCGCACAAGCGCAAGCCCAACATCCGGAGGGGCGGCTATGGCGAGAATTTCGCCACCAACCGCCGGGGCGCCTGGACCCACTGAGCCCATTGCATCGGGCGCGCGGGATGGCGGGCCGGTGCCGTGGGTGCAGAGCTTTGCCTCTGCCGCGGGGCAGTTCGATGCGGCGCTCTTGCCCGCGCGAGCTTGACAGGGATCAAGGTGCCGGATGGCAGAGGGCGGTATACTTCGCTTGATTTGATTGAGCGAAGGAGATGCGCGATGGCTGTCGTGGAACAGATGAACGCCAAGGCCCGTGGTAACGGGACGGCGGAGAGCGGGCAGGACAGCGTGACCGCGTTTCGCCGCGCCTTCGAGACGGGCGAGTATCCCTACGAGGAGAAGATGAGCCGCGACGCCTACGAGGCGGAGAAGGCACCGTTGCAGGCCGAGTTGTTGAAAGTGCAGCACTGGGCGCAGGAGGCCGAGCAGAAATTCGTGCTGCTGTTCGAGGGGCGCGATGCGGCGGGCAAGGGGGGCACGATCAAGCGGTTCACCGAGCATCTGAACCCGCGGCAGGCCCGCGTGGTGGCGTTGAACAAACCCACCTGGGAAGAGCAGGGGCAGTGGTATTTCCAGAGGTATATCAACGAATTGCCGACTGTGGGCGAAATGGTGTTCTATGACCGGTCGTGGTACAACCGGGCCGGCGTGGAGCGGGTGATGGGCTTTTGCCAGCCGCATGAATACCTGGAGTTCATGCGCCAGACGCCCGAGTTGGAGCGGATGCTGACGCGGTCGGGCATTCGGCTGTACAAGTACTGGTTCTCGGTCACGCAGGAGGAGCAGAAGCGGCGGTTCGACAGCCGCGCCACGGACCCGCTGAAGCAGTGGAAGCTGAGCCCGATCGACAAGCAGAGCCTTGGCAAGTGGGATGACTACACCGAGGCGAAGGAGGCGATGTTCTTCTACACCGACACTGCCGATGCGCCTTGGACCGTCGTCAAGTCGAACGACAAGAAGCGTGCGCGGTTGAATTGCATGCGGCATTTCCTGGCCTCGCTGGACTATCCGGGCAAGGACGAGGAGATCGTGCAAAGGCCTGACCCGCTGATCGTGTCGACGGCGCAGCATGTGTTGCACGGCACGGATCATATTCTGGGCAAGTCGCTGCATCCCGACACGCGCAAGGGGTCTTGAGGCGCGCGACGGCCGCGGCCATTTCCTGCGCAGGAAATGGGCCGGAAAATGCGCATTTTCCGGTGGCGCGCGATGGCCGGTGCAGGGGCTCTTGCCGTGGGGGCGGCGAGGGCCTAGACCTTGCGGCATGTGGCGTTGCCTGACCTTTCTCTGTGGCCTGATTGCCGCGCCGATGGCGCAGGCGCATCCGCATGTCTTTGTGGATGTGACGCTTGCCCTGGAGACCGATGCGGAGGGGCGCGTTGACGGGGTCGAGGTGACGTGGGTCTATGATCCACTATTCACCATGCTGGTGTTGAGTGACCGGGGGCTGGATGCGGATGCGGATCTGAGCCTGACGGAGGAGGAAAAGGCCCTGTTGCTGGGCTTTGACCTGCAGGACTGGCCCGAGGGCTTTGACGGCGCGTTGTTTGCCTATGACGAGGACGGAGCGGTGGCGCTGGGTCCGGCGGAGGCGCTGTCGGTGGGGATGCAGGATGGGGCGCTGGTGACGCGGCATCGCAGGCCGGTTGCGGCGCGGGAGATCGATGCGGGCGAGGTGCTGCGGCTGAAGCCTTATGATCCCTATTACTATGCCGCGCTGAGCCTGGTGGGCATAGACGGCCTGCCAGACGGCTGCACGGCGCGGATCGTGCCGCCGGACACGGATGCCGCCGATGCGCGGGTGGCCGAAATGGGCAACAGCAACGACGAGCTGTTCTTTGAAGAGGCGAAGGTGGGTGTCCACTATGCCTTTACCGCCGAGGTGACATGCGCGGGATCGTGACGGCGCTTGGTCTTGTCGTGGTGGCGCTGGCGGTCTGGCTGTGGGGCTTTGGCGGGGCAGGTGCCGTGCAGGCCTGGGCGCTGGAGGGTCAGCGCGAGGTGCAGCAGGCGATGGCGGGCTATTTGCAGAAGTTGCGGGCCGGGGAGGCCGGGGCGTTGATGGGCCTGTGGGGGATCTGCTTTGCCTACGGGTTTTTTCACGCGGCGGGGCCGGGGCATGGGAAGCTGTTGATCGGCGGGTACGGCGTGGGTCGCGCGGTGCCGGTCAAGCGGCTGGTGGGCCTGGCGCTGGCGTCGAGCCTGGCGCAGGCGGCGGCGGCGGTGCTGCTGGTCTATGCGGGACTTTACGCGCTGGGGCTGGGGCGCGAGGCCGTGACGGGGCTGGCCGATCGGACACTGGCGGCGGTGAGCTATGGCGCGATTGCGCTGGTGGGCGTGTGGCTGGTGCTGCGCGGGGCGATGAAGCTGTGGCGGGCGAGGGGCCACGGCCACGGGCATCACCACGACCATTCCCACGATCACGGTGACGGCGTCTGTTCGACCTGCGGGCATCGACACGGGCCGAGCGTGGAGGAAGCGGCCAATGTGCATGGCTGGCGGGAGGCGGCTGCGTTGGTGGGCGCGGTGGCGATCCGGCCCTGTACCGGGGCGCTGTTCCTGCTGATCCTGACATGGCGCTTCGGGATCGACCTGGCGGGCATTGCCGGCGCCTTCATCATGGGGCTGGGCACGGCGAGCGTGACCATGGTTGTGGCCGTGGCTGCCGTCAGCTTGCGGACAGGCGTGTTGGCGCGGCTGGCCACGGGAGGGGCGGGCGCAAGGGCGCTGCCGGTGATCGAGATGGCCGCCGGGGCGCTGATCGCCGTGGTGTCGTTGCAACTGGTGGCGGCGGTGCTGTAGGCGACGCTGCGCCATGAGTATTTCTGGCAAGAAAAAGCGAGGCTGTGTACGAGGTTGTGCGGGCCAGTCGAAAGGGGTATTGCGGACGCGGGAAAGCCTCTATGGGCTGGGGTATGACCGATGTGACGACATATCGTGCACACGCCCGGGCGGCGCTGAATCTGGGGCTGCCGCTCGTGGGCAGCCACCTTGCGCAATTGGCGATCACGCTGACGGACGCGCTGATGCTCGGCTGGTACTCGGTCGAGGCGCTGGCGGCGGAGGTGCTGGGGGGCACGCTCTTTTTCGTTCTGTTCATTTTCGGGTCGGGCTTTGCCTGGGCCGTGATGCCGCTGGTGGCGGCAGCGCAGGGCGCGGGGGATGAAACGCAAGTGCGGCGGGTGACGCGGATGGGCGGCTGGGCCTCGGTGCTGTTTGCCGCCTGTGCGTTGCCGGTGATGATCTGGTCGGGGCCGCTGTTCGTGTGGGCGGGGCAGGAGGCGGATACGTCGGCGCTGGCCGGGGAGTATGCGCGGATCGTGGGCTTCGCGTTGTTCCCGGCGCTGCTGGTTATGGTGCTGAAGTCGCACCTGGCGGCCCTGGAACGCACGCAAGTGGTTCTTTGGGTCACTGTGGCGGCGGTTGGGCTGAACGTGGTGGTGAACTACGCACTGATCTTCGGAAACTGGGGCGCGCCGGAGATGGGGGTGCGCGGGGCCGCCGTGGCGTCGCTGGTGGTGACGAGCGCGAGCTTCGTGGCGCTGGCGGTTTATGCGGCCAAGGTTACGCCCGAGCACGCATTGTTCCGCCGCGTCTGGCGGCCGGATTGGGAGGCGTTCGGGCAGGTGTTCCGGCTGGGCTGGCCCATCGGGATGACCAGCCTTGCGGAGGTGAGCCTGTTCGCCGCCTCGACGGTGATGATGGGCTGGCTGGGGACGATCGCACTGGCCGCGCACGGGATCGCGCTGCAGGTCAGTTCGGTCACGTTCATGGTGCATCTGGGGCTGAGCAACGCGGCGACGATCCGGGCGGGCAACGCGTTCGGGCGCGGTGACGGGCCGGGACTGCGGGACGGGGCGAAGGTGGTCTTGGCGCTGTCGGGCGTCTTTGCGGCGGTGACGGTGGTGCTGTTCCTGACGCTGCCGGAGCCGATGATCGCGGCGTTCCTGAACCCTGATGAGCCGGAGCGCGACGCGGTGGTCGCCGTGGGCGTGGGCCTGTTGGCGGCGGCGGCCCTGTTTCAGCTGGTGGACGCGGCGCAGGTGATGGCCTTGGGCCTGTTGCGCGGCGTGCAGGACACGCGGGTGCCGATGCTGATCGCCGTCGTCAGCTATTGGATCGTGGGCTGCCGGTAAGTTACGCGATGGGGTTCTGGCTGGATTGGGGCGGTGTGGGCATCTGGCTGGGGCTGGCCGTGGGGCTGGCGCTGGCAGGCGTGTTCCTGATGTGGCGCTTCTGGTGGTGGTCGGGCCGGAACGTGGCGGCGCGGGTCTTGCAAGAGAGCCGCGAAACCGCTAGGTGAACGCCCTGCGGTCGCAGCCTACCCGCGTTAAAAAACAAGGACCAAATCAATGGATACGATCGTGATCTGCTCTGGCGGGCTTGATTCCGTGTCGCTTGCCCACAAGGTGGCGGGCGAGGGGACGCTGCGGGGGCTGTTGTCTTTCGACTATGGCCAGCGGCATGTGAAGGAAGTGGCATATGCCGCGGCCTGTGCCAAGCGGCTGGGCGTGCCGCACAAGGTGGTGGACATCTCGGGCGTGGGCGCGGCGCTGGGTGGCTCGGCCCTGACCGATGACGTGGACGTGCCGGACGGGCATTACGCGGAAGAGACGATGAAGATCACCATCGTGCCGAACCGCAACGCGATCATGCTGGCCATCGCCTTTGGCATGGCCGCCGCCGAGAAGGCCGAGGCGGTGGCGGCCGCCGTGCATGGCGGAGATCATTTCATCTACCCTGACTGCCGGCCCGGGTTCGTCGAGGCGTTCCAGGCGATGCAGGATCAGGCGCTGGAGGGCGTGGCCGAGGTGCAGCTGTACACGCCGTTCCTGACGGGGTCGAAGGCGGATATCGTTGCCGAGGGCGCGCGCTGGAACACGCCCTTTGCCGAGACATGGTCGTGCTACAAGGGCGGCGACGTGCATTGCGGGCGCTGCGGCACCTGCGTGGAGCGGCGCGAGGCGTTTCACTTGGCGGGTGTCCCGGACCCGACCGCCTACGCGGATGAGACGTTCTGGAAAGCGGCGACGGGGGTGGCGTGATGTATACGATCACCAAGGAGTTTCATTTCTCGGCCAGTCACCAGTTGCACGGGTTGCCCGAGGACCATCAATGCGCGCGGCTGCACGGGCATAACTATGTGGTCGTTATCGAGCTTCGCGCCGCCGAGTTGAACGGGCATGGGTTCGTGCGGGATTACCTCGATCTGGCGGAGTTCAAGCGGTACGTTGATGAGACGCTGGATCATCGGCACCTGAATGATGTGCTGGGAGATGATTGTGTGACCGCCGAGCGGTTGGCGAAGCATTTCCATGACTGGTGCCATGCGCGGTGGCCCGAGGTGGCGGCGGCAAAGGTCAGCGAGACGCCGAAGACATGGGCGGAGTATCGGCCGTGAGCGAGAAGCACCTCATCCGTGTCTCCGAGATTTTCGGGCCGACGATCCAGGGCGAGGGGGCTTTGATCGGCCAGCCGACGGTGTTCGTGCGCACGGGTGGCTGCGATTTCCGCTGTTCGTGGTGCGACAGCATGCACGCGGTGGACAATGACTATCGCGATACGTGGAAGGCAATGACGCCCGAGGCGATCATGGAAGAAGTGGCGCGCCTGGCAGGGGGCAAGCCGATCCTGATCACGCTCTCGGGGGGCAACCCGGCGATTCAGCCGATGGCGGACCTGATCCGGCTTGGCCAGGAACAGGGCTGTTATTTCGCCATGGAAACCCAAGGGTCGGTCGTGCGCGGTTGGTTCGAGGCGCTGGACATGCTGGTGCTGTCGCCCAAGCCGCCGTCGAGCGGGATGCCGACCGACTGGGGGCTGGTGGCGGAATGCGTCGAGGCGGGCCAGGGCACGCAGACCATCCTGAAGCTCGTAGTGTTCGACGAGGCGGATTTTGCCTATGCGCGCGAGGCCGCGGCGATGTTTCCGCAACTGCCCGTCTACCTGCAGCCGGGCAACCATACGCCGCCGCCGCCCGATGACGACACGGCCCAAGTCGACCGCGACGGGCTGGAAGCGCGGATGCGCTGGCTGGTGGACAGGGTGACCGAAGAAAAGTGGTATGACGCGCGGGTGCTGCCGCAATTGCACGTGACCCTGTGGGGCAACATGCGCGGGGTCTGACGGAGGACGGAATGGCGGACAATATCTACAAGGATCTCAAGCAGCTGGGCGGCGAAACGAAAGTGCCGCAAAGCCCCGAAGAGGCCGAACTGGAGCGGGTCGAGAACCCGCAGACGGATGTGGCCTATAACGTGCGGTTCACCGCACCGGAATTCACATCGCTATGCCCGATGACCGGCCAGCCGGATTTCGCGCATCTGGTGATCGACTATGTTCCGGGCAAGTGGCTGGTGGAAAGCAAGTCGCTTAAGCTTTTCCTCACAAGTTTCCGTAATCACGGGGCTTTTCACGAGGACTGCACCATTTCGATCGCGCGACGTCTGGTGGATTATCTGGAACCGCAATGGCTGCGGATCGGGGGATACTGGTATCCGCGTGGGGGTATCCCGATCGACGTCTTTTGGCAGACCGGTGAGATACCGGCCGGTGTCTGGGTGCCGGATCAGGGCGTGCCACCGTATCGCGGGCGGGGCTGAAACGCAAAGCCCCAGAGTCTTCGTGCGAAGACTCTGGGGCTCGAAAATTCGAAAAATTTTCCGATGCTTAGCAGGGGCGCGTCACATAACCGCCACGGCCGTCCGCATAGGCGCATTGGTCGGTGCGCTGGTTCCGCGCGATAAGCGCGCCTGCAGCGGCGCCGCCAGCTGCGGTCACAACGGTCCAGCCGAGATTTGCGTCAAAGGCCTGGGCGGCAACGGCGCCTGCGCCTGCGCCGATCAGGGCGCCCTGTTCCTCCTCGGTCAGTGTGTCACATGCAGTGACGGTCAGGGCGGCGGCGGTAGCAAGTGCTGTGATGTGTTTTTTCATGAGTCCTCTTCCTTTTGCTGTACCTCCAACGACTTTAGAGCCCAAGAGTTCCACGTCAGGTCACATGATTTTTCATCCGCGTAAATCTGCGTAAGTGGCAGGGCTGTCGGCGGAAATACGCTTCCCTACATCAGGGTGGTGTAATCAGGATACCTTTTGGTCTGAAGCTCTCGGCAGCCATGGCGCAGAGGGCGGACCGGAACCCGCACACAGACTTGCGGGCAAAAAGGGCTGTTGCTCGGGGCGCCGTCGGCCCATAACAGCGACGGATCAGCCGAAGGACCTGCGCCCTTTCATGTCATCAGACCGCCCCGTCTGGCTACGGCTTGCACCGTTCATCTTTCTCTTGCTGTGGTCGGGAGGCTATGGCGTGGCGAAGGTCGGGCTGGTCTATGCCGCGCCGATGACGATCCTGGCGCTGCGTTTTGGGTTGGTGGTGGTGGCGATGGCGGTACTTTGGGCCGTGCTGCGTCCGCCTTTGCCGCAAAGCCGCGCGGAATGGGGACATCTGGCCATTGTCGGCCTACTGATCCAATCGGTTTATTTCGGTATGTCGTACTGCGCGCTGGAAGCGGGTGTCGCGGTGGGGACGTTGGCGCTTTTGATGACGCTGCAGCCGATCCTGGTGGCGCTGATCGCGCCGCGCTGGACAGGCGAGCGCGCGGGGTTGAAGCAGTGGTCCGGCTTGATCCTGGGGCTTGTCGGGGCTGGCATGGTGATCGGAGCACGCTCGGCGGTGGAGCCGCCCAGCCTCATGGGGTTCGTCTTTGCGATGATCGGACTTGGGGGCATCGTCACCGCGTCGCTTTGGGAAAAGCGGTACGGGCTGCGACACCACCCGGTGACCTCGAACCTTGTCGGTTATGCCGCCGGGCTATTGGGGATCCTGCCGTTGCTGGCGCTGCAGGAGGATCTGTCGATCAACTGGAGCTGGCCGTTCGTCGGCGTGCTGTTCTACCTGGTGGTGGGCAATTCGCTGCTGGCGGTGGGGCTGCTCCTGGCGATGATCCGGGTGGGTGACGTCGCCAAGGTATCGGCGCTTTTCTTCCTGGTGCCGCCGCTGGCCGCGGTGATCGCGTGGGTCATGCTGGGCGAGGTGATGCCTCCCCTGGCCTGGGGCGGCATGGCGCTGGCCGGTGTCGGCGTGGTGCTGGCGACGCGCAAGGCGGCATAGCGGCGGCAATGCGCGGGGTGGGAGGCGCGTGCGACCCTGTTGCGTCACGTCACTCTACGATGAAAACGCCACGGGCCTCTTTTGGCGGGGCGGAATGATCCTTGACCAGAAACGGGTATTCGCCCTTGCGCATGGGGTGAAAGCTGAACCGGGCACCGCCCTTGCCGTCGCACTGGATCGCGCGGAAGCTGAGACCCTGGGCGTAGAACTCCATTTCGCTTTCGAGGACCGACAGAACGCGGATATGTGCGTTTTCCATCAGCTGCGGGGACTCGAAATGAAAGCCGGTCTCGGGCGTGACCGCCTGCGGGCAGACCACGTTGAGCCGGTAGTAGCCGCCATGGGCCAGCCGGAATTCGGATTGCGAAATCGCGACGCCGCCGTCGGCATCGCGGGTCATCTCCAGGTGGATGTCGTTGGGCTTGCCTTCGCCAAGCTGGCCCGACACCGGCTGTTCGGCCAGCGCGGGTGTCGCGGCAAGGACGGCGGCAGAGATGAGGGCGCGGATGGGATGTGCGATGAGGGATCCTCCGGTGGATATTTCGAGAAAGAGAAATAGTTCCGCTGCGGCGATTTTCCAGTTGCGCATTTCGAGAGGGCGTCCTCTGACGGAGGCAAAGACGGCAGGGCAGGAAAAAGGGCCGGCACCTGCGGCACCGGCCCCGTGGCGTGGTGAGGTGGGCAGGATGCCCACCCTACGAGGTCAGCTCTTGTTCATTCTGTTGTCGATGAGGTCGTCGACGACGGAGGGGTCTGCGAGTGTGGAGGTGTCGCCGAGGGCGCCGT
>NZ_JASHIN010000008.1:0-163268 GCF_030733705.1 Roseovarius sp. MMSF_3298 | reverse complement strand
GCCGGCGCGCCGGTCAGCCTATCGCGCGGGATGCGAAACGTGTAGGTCAGGCCCGTGCTGTCGGTCGCCGTGGCAATCTCGCCGCGCAATTGCCCCTCGATGCACAGTTTCACCAGTTTCGAGCCGAACCCGGTGCCCGAAGCGGTGCGCGCCACGTGGCCCGGCCCCGCCTCGCGCCACGTCAGCTCAACCGTGTCGTCGCCGTCGGTCCAGGTGATCTCCAGCGCGCGTCCCGGCCCGCTCAGCGCCCCGTATTTGACCGCGTTGGTCGACAGCTCGTGGATCGCCAGCGCCAGGTAGATCGACGCGGTCGAGCCCACCGGCAGGTCCGGTCCCTCGATCCGGATCTCATGACCGCCCGCCCCGGTGTAGGGCGTCATCAGGGTCGATATATGGGCATGCAGGCTGGTGTCGTTGCCCGCATCCTCGGTCACGGTCGCCAGCGGCTGGATCAGGCCGTGGGTCGCGGCCAGCGCCTGCACCCGGCCATTCAGTTGCGCCGCGAACTCCTCGGTCGTCAGGTCCTCGGCCCGCGTCATCCGGACCAGCGCGTTCACCACCGAATAGATGTTGCGGATGCGGTGGTTCAGCTCGTCGATCAACAATTCCCGCTCGGTCATGTGCTTGCGCAGCGCGATTTCGGTCTCGAGGAACGCGGCAATGTCCTTCAGGGCGCGCTCATCCTGCTCTGACCACTCATGCGGCGACGAGTCGATGGCGCAGAGCGAGCCGATCACCTGCCCCCGCCGCCCCTGCACCGGCACGCCCAGATAGGCGACCACGTTCAGGTCCGGCACCGCAAGGTTCCGGGACAACAGGTCGTGCTCGCGGGCATCCACTACGCTCATCGCCGCGTTGCCGGTCACCACGTACTGGCAAAAGGAATGCGACAGCGGCGTCTCTCGCATCGGTCCTGTGTCGGGCGCGAAGCCGCTCAGCGCCTTGAAGAACTGTCGCGTGTCGTCGACCAGAGAGAACAGCGCCGTCGGCGCCCCGGTCAGGCTGCGCGCCAGCCGGACGGCACGGTCGAACGCCTCTTCTTCGGGGCTGTCCAGCAACGCGGTTTCTTGCAAGGCCCGCAAACGTTCCGGGTGTTGCAGAACGCCGGAGTGATGCTCGGACGCGGCCTCGGGAAAGGACCCTGGCCGCGACCGGCCGTCAGTTTCATAATCGTTACGTGTCATCGGCCCAATTTCTAGTTACAAGGCCGCATCGATGCCGCGTTTGTCGTCCCGCGTAAAGGCAGGATGCCGCACTTTGTGCGGACCGTTGCAGAAGAACCGCGCGCCCTACCCGGCCATGCGCTGCAACGTGTCGTCGCGCCGGATCATCCGGTGCCAGACAACGGCCATTGCAATGTGACCGACCACCAGCAGCGCCAGGATCCAGCCCATCTCGCCGTGCCATTCGGCGGGCGCCTGCATCCATGCGACCTCTACCTCGCGCGGCGCCACGAACGTGATCCCCAGATAACTCAGCCCGCGATCGCTGCCCGCCGCCGCCAGAAGGCGGACCGCCGGCACGATCACCATCAGCGCATAGATCGCGAGGTGCCCCGCCACCGCCGCGCGGCCGACGACCCCGTCATGCGCAGGCGGTCGGCGCGGAATATTCGCCAGGCCCCAGGCCCCGCGCAGCAGCACCAGCAGGAACAGCGTCGCGCCCAGCGTGCCGTGATAGCTCCAAAGGACGTCACGCACGGCGTTCTCCTTTGGCAACGCCCAATGAGCCGCCGCCGACAGGAACTGCGCCGCGAAAAGCGCCGCCATGCCCCAGTGCAAAATGCGGCTGACGGGGCCGTAGTGGCCGGGAGTATCTCTCAGGGGCACGATTCATTCTCCTTTTTGGCAGGGACTCGCGTGTCTTACGTGACACGCGCGCATCTCCGTCGCGCACCGTCAACTTTTCTGCGCGTCAAGGAGGTCAAAGCCGCGCCACCGTGCGATCTGGCCTCGGCGGACCGGACCCGCCGCGCCCGTCAGCCTGCGCCCACCGGGTCAGGCAATGCGATCCGCTTCAGCGCATCGGCGATCTCGCCATACAGCACCTTGCGCTCGTCCTCGCTCAGGAACGCGCCGATTTCCACCTGCCGCCCCTTGCCCTTCAGGGTCACGTAATGCGGCACCGGCCCGCCGGTGGGGTGCATCTCGACCTTCGCCCAGTAGCTTTCGCAATCCCATTCCTGCACCGGACCGCGGGCGTTGGTGCGCACCAGGTGCACGGCCTCGCGGTCGATCGTCAGTTCCTCGTTCATCTGCGCGTCCTTGTAGGACCGCTCCAGCGCCGCCCAGACGCCCCAGACCGCCAGCAACAGGAAGGGCAGCAACCCCCACAGCGTGACCGTCCCGATCAGCGGATAAAGCGGCAGAGTCAGCATCCCGCAGGTGATCACGATGAACAGCACGAAGCCCCGGCGCGGCAGCGACCGATGCGGCCAGAGCCGCAGCTCGCACACCTCGTCTTCACCGTTCCGCGTCTGGTTCCACTGATAGGGCATGACCGGATCTTAGCGCACCCCGCGCGCGAAGGAAGCGCGACATTTCTGCGCGTAAGACCTCAGACCTCCAGCCAGATCGTCACTGGCCCATCGTTGACCAGGCCCACCTGCATGTCGGCACCGAACCGCCCCGTCTCGACCGGCACGCCTTGACCCGCCAGCGCTTCGGCAAAGCGTTCGTAAAGGCGCCGCCCCTCCTCGGGTGCCGCCGCCTGGGAAAAACCCGGCCGGGTCCCGCGCGACGTGTCGGCGGCGAGCGTGAACTGGCTGACCACCAGCGCGCCGCCGCCCATGTCACGCACCGAGCGGTTCATCTTGCCCGCCTCGTCCTTGAAGATCCGCAGCTTGGCCACCTTGGCCGCCAGCGCATCGGCCTACGCGTCGCCATCGCCCTGCATCGCGCAGACCAGGATCAGCAGACCGGGCCCGATGGCCCCGATCAACGCGCCCTCCACCCGCACCTCGGCCTCGCTCACCCGCTGTATCAATGCCCGCATGTCAGTGTCCTTGCTTGCCAGTTTCACGGCACATGCTACGAATTTGACATGGAACGCAAATCCTTCGTCCCGCGCGGCGCGGCCAGTTTGCGGGTCGAGTATGACGGCCCGCCGCAGGACTATCATTTCCTGCTCTTGCCCAGGCTCACGCTTCTGGCCTTCACCTCGGCGATCGAGCCACTGCGCGTCGCCAACCAGGTCGCGGGACAGGAGCTTTATCGTTGGTATATCAGCACGATAGACGGCGAAGCTGTATCGTGTTCCTGCGGCGTGACCATCACCCCCGACAGCCAGTCCCAGGACCTGTCGCGCAGCGACAAGGCCTTCGTCTGCGCCGGGATCGCCCCGCTGGAAACGGCACTGCCGCGGGCCGTCACATGGGTCAATCGGCAATGGGCGCACGGGATCCAGGTGGGCGGCATCTGCACCGGTGCCTTCGCACTGGCCCGCGCCGGGCGGCTCAAGGACCGCCGCTTTACCCTGCACTGGGAAAACCAGCCAGCCTTCCGCGAGACGTTTCCGGGCCTGGAGCCCACCGGCCATCTTTACGAGGAGGATGCCGGGCTTTTCACATGCGGCGGCGGCTCTGCCGCGACCGACATGATGCTGGAAATCATCGAGCGCGATCACGGACCGGCCTTGGCCGCCATCGTCGCCGACATGTGCCTGCACCGCCGCGCCGGCAATCGCAGCGCGCCCCAGCGCCCTGCCTATGCCGCCGCGCTCGGCAGTCACAACCCACAGCTCATTGCGGCGACCGACCTGATGGCCGCCCATATCGAGGACCCGCTGGACATCTCCGAGGTCGCCGCCGAAGTGGGCCTCTCCCGTCGCCAGCTTGAGCGGCATTTCACCCGCTACCTCGCCGCCACACCGGCGCAATATTACCTCGACCTGCGCATCGCCCGCGCCCACGCGCTATTGAACGAAACCCGGCTCAGCATCGGCCAGATCGCCGCCGCGACCGGATTCGCCAGCGCCTCGCAACTGGCCGGTCGCTTCCGCAAACGCTATGGCACCACGCCACAGGCCTATCGTCGCGGAGCCACATCAAATTGACCGCACAACACTCTGTTTTTCAAATATAAATTGCTACCTCACCGACGCTTCCGCTGAACCTTCGGCCGTCCCTTCGCTGGCTTTTCCTTGCCCGGTGTCTCGTCCATACCCAACTGGTCGCGCAGCACCCGCGGACGAATCTCCTCGACCTCGCCCGCCTTCAACTGTCCCAATTGGAACGGGCCATAAGAGACCCGGATCAGCCGGTTCACCTGGCAGCCCACCGCCTCCATCGCACGGCGAATCTCGCGGTTCTTGCCTTCGCGGATTCCCACCGTGGCCCAGGCATTGGCCCCCTTCTGCCGATCCAGCACAACCGACATCGGCTGAAACACCTCGCCATCCAGCGTCAGCCCCTTGCGCAGCGGCTCGAACGTGGCGTCTTCGGGCCGCCCTTTCACGCGCACACGGTACTTGCGCACCCAGCCGGTCGAGGGCAGCTCCAGCTTGCGCTTGACGCCGCCGTCATTGGTCAAGAGCAACAACCCTTCCGAGTTCAGGTCAAGCCGACCTACACTAAGAACGCGCGGCAAGTCCTCTGGAAGCTTGTCGAAAATCGTCTCGCGCCCCTGCTCGTCGCGGGTCGTCGTTACCAGCCCCGCGGGCTTGTGATACAGCCATAGCCGCGGCGGTTCGGGCGCATCCAGCGCGCGCCCGTCCACCTCGATCCGGTCGGCGCCCGTCACGTTCAGCGCCGCGCGGTCGATCACGTCACCGTTCACGCGCACCCGGCCCGCCTCGATCATGCGCTCCGCTTCACGACGGCTGGCCACACCGGCGCGGGCGATCACCTTGGCGATCCTGTCGCCCGGGGGCGTGTTCTGGGTGGGTTTGCGAGTCATGGCACGGCCTTACCCCATCCTTGCCCCTTGCGAAAGCACCGCCCGCACGGCAATCAGGGGCATGACGTTCAAAAGCCATATGGACACGGCCCTCGCCGAGGCCCGCGCCGCCCGGGACCGCGGCGAGGTGCCCGTGGGCGCGGTTGTGTCCGACCCGGCAGGACGGATCGTGGCGCAGGCCGGCAACCGAACGCGCGAACTGAGCGACCCCACCGCGCACGCCGAGATCCTCGCCCTGCGCACCGCCTGTGCCGCCGTCGGCAGCGAACGCCTGCCCGGTCACAGCCTGACTGTCACGCTGGAGCCCTGCGCGATGTGCGCCACCGCCATCGCGAATGCCCGCATCGCGCGGCTCTACTACGGCGCCGCCGACCCCAAGTCCGGTGGCGTGGCCCACGGCGCCCGGATTTTCACCCATGCGCAAACGCACCACGCGCCGGATATCTACGACGGGATCAACGCCACCGAGGCGGAAGCGCTGCTGAAGGACTTCTTCAAATCCCTGCGTGAAGTTTAAAGCGCAACGCACTCTTTTTCTTTCCAGAAATACTCACATAACAACGCCGACGCCCGAACCCCGCTTGAAGGCCCGGGCACCAAAAGCTTTCTCAAAGCTTTTGGCAAAACTTTTCAAAAAAGTTTTGCCCCGCTCAGATCTCGATCGCCGTCATCACCTCCGGCTCGATCACGTCGACCCCGGGCAGGCCGTCTTTCAACGCCGCCGCCGACTGCTCCAGAAGCGGGAAAGTCTTGTAGTGACACGGGATCACCGTCTTGAAATCGAAGAACGTCTTCGCCGCATAGGCCGCCCGCTTCATGTCCATGGTGAAATGACCGCCGGCGCACAGGATGCCGATATCGGGGTGATGCAGGTCGTTGAACACGCCCATATCGGCCATCACGTCCGTATCGCCCGAGACATAGATCACATGCCCCTCGCCCTCGATCATGAACCCGCATTCGGTGCCGGGCACATGCGGACCGTTCTCGCCGCCAAAGCTCGAGGAATGCGTCGCGTGCACCATCGTCACGGCCACGTCGCCAAGATGCACCGTGCCGCCCTTGTTGAAGCCGACCACGTCCAGCCCTGCGCTTTCTTCCCACCAGCCCATCAGGTCGAACTGCCCCACCACCGGCACCGACAATTGCTTCGCCAGGTCCGGCAGGTCAGCGGCATGGTCGAAATGCGCGTGGGTCAGCAGGATATGCGTCGCCCCCTTGGTGGCGGCGTCATGGTGCGCCTCGTCCAGCATCGGGTTGCCCGTCAGCCACGGGTCGATCAGCAGCACCTGATCGGCGATCTCGATGCGGAAACTTGCATGTCCAAGCCAGATGATTTTCATGACGCTCTCCTTATGTCATTCCAACGAGGAAGTTAGCAGAGAGGCCACCGATTTCCACATGGACTGGACCCGCGCCATCGACGCCTATTGCGAACGCACCGACCCCGGCTTCTGGGCCGAGCCGGTGAACGCGCTCACCAATGCCGCCTTCCTGGTCGCGGCGCTGGTCATGGCCCACCGCCTGCGCGGCACCGAGCTTGCGCTGGCCCGCCTGCTCACCATCCTCCTGGCACTTATCGGCATCGGCTCGTTCCTCTTTCACACCTATGCCCAGCCCTGGGCCGCGATGCTCGACGTCCTGCCGATCATGGTCTTCGCACTGACCTATCTCTATGCCGCGACCCGGTATTATCTCGGCCTCTCCGTTCTGGCCTCCGCCACCACCATCCCGGCCTTTCTCGGGGTCACGGCGCTGGCCATGCCGCTCCTGTCGCAGCTTCCGCTCTATGGCCCCTCGGCGTCCTACCTCACCCTGCCTCTGGTCATACTCCTCTACGCCTGGCTCCTGCGCGCCGACGCCGCCCTGTCGCGGGGCCTCGCCCTCGGCGCAGGCCTGTTGCTGCTGTCGCTCACCTTCCGCAGCCTCGACGCGCCCTTGTGCAACAGCCTCACCCTCGGCACCCATTTCGGCTGGCACATCCTCAACGCGCTCATGCTGGGCTGGATGATCGAGTTCTACCGCCGCCACGCCCTTGCACCCCACCCGCACGGGCGCTAAACGCGGATGCGATAACGCACACGGAGATGCCCCCATGTCCATCGACACCGCGACCGCCGCCAAGGTGGCCAAGCTGGCCCGCATCCGGGTCGAGGAAGACGACCTCCCCGCGCTGGCCAACGAGTTCAACACGATCCTCGGCTTCATCGACCAGCTGAACGAGGTCGATGTCGAGGGCGTCGAGCCCATGGTCTCGGTCACGCCCATGCGCCTCAAGCGCCGCGAGGACGTTGTGACCGACGGCGGCCAGCAGGACAAGGTGCTGTCCAACGCCCCCGACGCCCGCGAGGGCTTTTTCGCCGTGCCGAAAGTGGTGGAATAATGACCGATCTCAATGCAATGACCATCGCCGACGCCCGCAATAACCTCCGCGCGGGCGAGATCACCTCCGAGGAACTGACCGAGGCCTGCCTGACGGCCATCGAAGGCGCGGGCGCGCTTGGCGCCTTCGTGCATCACACGCCCGAGATCGCGCGCGAACAGGCCAAGGCCGCCGACACGCGCCTGCAAGCCGGCGACGCGCCCTCAATGTGCGGCATCCCGCTGGGCATCAAGGATCTCTTCTGCACAAAGGGCGTGCCGAGCCAGGCCGCCAGCGGCATCCTCAACGGGTTCAAGCCGGAATACGAATCCACCGTCAGCCAGAATCTCTTCGACGCGGGCGCGGTCATGCTGGGCAAGCTCAACATGGACGAGTTCGCCATGGGCTCGTCGAACGAGACCAGCGTTTACGGCAACGCCATCAACCCGTGGCGGCGCGGCAATGACGAAATGGCACTGACGCCCGGCGGCTCCTCGGGCGGCTCGGCCTCCGCCGTCTCCGCGGACCTCTGCCTTGGCGCCACCGGCACCGACACCGGCGGCTCGATCCGGCAGCCGGCGGCCTTCACCGGCATCACGGGCATCAAGCCCACCTACGGGCGCTGCTCGCGCTGGGGCATCGTCGCCTTCGCCTCGTCGCTCGACCAGGCCGGCCCGATGACCAAGTCGGTGCGCGACGCGGCGATCATGCTGGAAGCCATGTGCAGCCACGACCCCAAGGACAGCACCAGCGCCGACATCCCCGTGCCGGATTTCGAGGCCATGCTGACCGGCGACGTCCGCGGCAAGAAGATCGGTATCCCCAAGGAATACCACATGGACGGCATGCCCGAGGAGATCGAGACGCACTGGAGCCAAGGCAAGGAAATGCTGGCCGATGCCGGAGCCGAGATCGTCGATATCTCGCTGCCCCACACCAAGTACGCCCTGCCCACCTATTACGTCATCGCACCCGCCGAGGCCTCCTCGAACCTCGCGCGCTATGACGGCGTGCGCTACGGCCACCGCGCCAAGCTGTCGCAGGGCGACGGCATCACCGAGATGTACGAGAAAACTCGCGCCGAAGGCTTCGGTGACGAGGTGAAACGCCGGGTCATGGTCGGCACCTACGTGCTGTCGGCGGGCTTTTACGACGCCTATTACAACCGTGCCCGCAAGGTACGTGCCCTCATCAAGAAGGATTTCGAGGATGTCTTCGACCAAGGCATCGACGCCATCCTCACCCCGGCAACGCCCTCGGCGGCGTTCGAGCTGGGCCGCAAGTCCGACGACCCGGTCGAGATGTATCTCAACGACGTCTTCACCGTCACCGTGAACCTCGCCGGCCTGCCCGGCATCGCGGTGCCCACGGGCCTCAACCGCAATGGCCTTCCCTTGGGTCTGCAACTGATCGGTCGGCCCTGGGAAGAGGGCGATCTGCTCAACACCGCCTATGCGCTCGAGGCGGCGGCGGGCTTTGTGGCCAAACCCGGCAAATGGTGGTAAGTTGTCGCAAAACAAATCGGCAGGACCTAACCAGATGCGATTTTCTCTTTGTGTAACGGCCCTTGTCGGGCTGACCGCCTGTGCGCCCAGTGTCCCGGACAGCGGCGCGGGCTTTCCTGACAGCGGCAGTGGCGTTGGCTTCGGCACCTCGGACGATTATATCGCCCAGCAGCGCGCGCGCGATGCGGAGCTTCAAGGCAACTCGGCCGTGCCACGTGCCGGCGCGATCTCGCCCGAGACCCGCAATCAGGCCAATCCGGGCGCACCGCTCAGCGCGACGCAAGGCGCGAACGCGCCTGCCACCGGCGGCACGGTCACGTCGTCCACGAACGCCACGCGCCAAGCCGGCTCGGGCGCCTACACGCCCACCGGCGGTCTCAATTCGGCCTCCACCAGCGACGAGATCGCCCGCGAAACCGCGGCGCGGCTGGCCGAAACCTCGCAGAACTCGGGCCAGCAGATCGTTCATGCCAGCCCCTCGAACCCCGCGCCCCAGACCGTGACCAGCGAGGGCGGCATCTCGAACGAGAACAATTTCGATGCCGTGGGCAACGCCCGCTCGATCCAGGATGACGCAGAACTGATCGCCCAGAACCGGGCGCAGTACCAGGTGGTCCAGCCCGGCGCCCTGCCCGAACGCAGCGGCAATACCGGCCCCAACATCGTTCAATACGCGCTGGAGACCAGCCACCCCAAGGGTCAACAGCTCTATACCCGCGTCGGTATCAACAAGCAGGCCAAGTTCCAGCGCAACTGCGCCAAGTACAACTCGCCCGACCAGGCGCAGACCGATTTCCTGGCCCAGGGCGGACCGCGCCGCGACCGCATGGGGCTCGACCCCGATGGCGATGGATATGCCTGCGCTTGGGATCCCCGCCCGTTCCGCGCGGCGGTGCAGAACTGATCTTCGGACAGGCCGCGTGACAGCGCCGCTCTGGCACCCCTCGCCCAACTTCGGGCCGCGCCGCCTTGGCGCGCAGCCCGACATCGTGGTGATCCACTACACCGCCATGCCCAGCGCCGAGGCCGCGCTTGAGCGTCTCTGCGATCCGCAGGCCGAAGTGTCGGCGCATTACCTCATCGCCGCCGACGGCCGCGCCTGGCAGATGGTGGCCGAGGTCGCCCGCGCCTGGCACGCCGGGTCCGGGTCCTGGGGGGATGTGACCGACATCAACTCCCGCTCCGTGGGGATCGAGCTCGACAATCCCGGCGAACGCCCCTTTCCCGAGCCGCTGATGACCACGCTCGAGGCGTTGCTGCCCGGCATCCTGCGCCGCTGGTCCATCCCGCCCGAGCGGGTGATCGGCCATTCCGACATGGCGCCCGAGCGCAAGGCCGACCCCGGCCCCCATTTCGACTGGCAAAGACTCGCCCGCAAGGGCCTCGCGATCTGGCCGGGTGAGCCTGAGGATGCGCCAGAAAGCGATTTCGACACCGCCGCCACGCGCTTCGGCTACCCGCCCTCCTGCGACCCGGGAAAACGCCTGCAAGCCTTCCGCGACCGCTTTCGCCCCGGCACCACCGGCCCCGAAGACGCCACTGACCGGGCGCTCATGGCCGGCCTTGCCGCGCAATGGCCCGTTGCGCAATCGCGCGGAAACGCATAGATCACCCCTCGCGCGGAGGGCCGGACGGCCGCGTGGGTGAACGCCCGCGAGGAAAGTCCGGACTCCACAAGGCAACGGTGCCGGGTAACGCCCGGCCGGGGCAACCCGAGGGAAAGCGCCACAGAAAACAGACCGTCCCGGACTTGATCCGGGATAAGGGTGAAACGGTGGGGTAAGAGCCCACCGCGGGACGGGCAACCGGACCGGCATGGCAAGCCCCACCGGGAGCAATGCCGAATAGGGATCGCATTCGGGCCGCCTTGGCCCCGCGATCCGGGTTGGCAGCTAAAGCCTGCGGGCAACCGCAGGACCAGATGAATGGTCGTCCTACGACAGAATCCGGCTTACAGGCTCTCCGCGCAGTTCCAATCAAATCGTGCGGCTGCGCCGCGCTTTATTTTTTGATTGGGGCCAGCCCCAAACCCCGGGATATTTCCGGCCAGAAGAAGAGGCCTGCCAAGGCGAGCACCCCTGTCGCAACTGGTAAGGCATCCATTCGCTCGAGGCAGAGGCAACGACGACGCGACCATCTGTCAGCCGCACCTAGAGGTTCTGGCCGACGCGCTCGTACCCACAAATGTCGATTTGCCGAAAGTTTAGAGAGGTTTCCTGACCGCCATCGGCCCGGATCGGCGTTGCGCCCTGATCGTCTGGACCCCGCCACGATTCACTTGGACCGCGCCACTGCGGGCGACAAAATTGATCGCCGTCATGGTATCACCGCTCTTCCTCAATACCGGCCATGTCTTCACGGTGCAGACTTTCTTATCGTGACGCGCATATGCCGGCAAACCACATCCATGCCTGGAATTTTTCTCGCCACCAACACCGACATGAGCCATGCGTGGCGACATGTTGGCAACAAACATCTTTGGGTTACGCCCAGTTTCCGCGCACAACGGGCCCTACCCCCTTGACCCTTCCTGCAAGCAGGACCAACGTCAGAGAAATCGTCGAAAGAAAGGGACAAACGTGGCGGCTCGAACCGATTTGCTTGATAGCACCTCGCGCATTCTGGGCGATCTGATCGGCTTTCCCACGATATCGACAGACCCCAACATCGACCTGATCAACTCCATCGCCAACCGTCTCGACATGGTCGGCGCGCGGGTCGAGATCTTTCCCGACCCGTCCGGGCAGAAGGCCAACCTCTTCGCCACGATCGGCCCCGAACGCGATGGCGGCATCGTGCTGTCCGGCCATAGCGACGTTGTTCCCGTGGCCGATCAGGACTGGGCGTCGAACCCCTTTGACATGCTGGAACATGACGGGCGGCTCTATGGCCGCGGCACCTGCGACATGAAGGGGTTTATCGCCGCCACGCTGGCCATGGCCCCGCAATACGCCGCGCTTAACCCCGACCGCCCGCTGCATTTCGCCTTCACCCATGACGAAGAGACGGGCTGTTTCGGCGCCCGTGCGCTGGCCCAGACCCTGCGCGCCAAGGGGCTGACGCCAGGGGTCGCCATCGTGGGCGAGCCGACGATGATGCGCGTCATCGAAGGGCACAAGGGCTGCTATGAATACACCACCCGCTTTTCCGGGCTGGCGGGCCACGGCTCGGCCCCCGATCGCGGCGTCAACGCGGTGGAATACGCCGTGCGCTACATCGCGCGCCTTCTGGACCTCAAGCACAGGCTGCGCGACCGCGCCCCCGCCGACAGCCTGTTCGAGCCGCCCTGGACCACCATCAACACCGGGCGGCTGTCGGGCGGCGTGGCCCACAACGTCATTCCCAGCGAGGCGGTCGTGGACTGGGAAATGCGCCCGGTGCAGACCTCGGACGCCGATTTCGTCAAGGACTCGCTCAAGACCTATATCGAGCAAGAGCTCCTGCCCGCCATGCGCGCCGTCGACCCCGAGTCGGATATCGTGACCGAGATCATCGGCGAGGTCGAGGGCCTCATCCCCACCACCGACAACGAGGCCCGCACCATCGTGTCGGAACTTACCGGCGCCAACCACGCCGAATGCGTGGCCTTCGGCACCGAGGCCGGCATCTTTCAATCCCTGGGCATGTCGGCCGTGATCTGCGGCCCGGGCTCGATCGAGCAGGCCCACAAGGCCGACGAGTTCGTGGCGCTCGACCAGCTGTCGCAATGTCTCGACATGCTGGAACGATTGCAGGGCAAGCTGGTTGCATAACCAGGGGCGGGCCGTGTCCCAGCCCCGCCGCCATTACTTTGCACGAACGCCTGGAAGGTTGAGATGCTTTATAAATCCGCGTGGATCGCCCTTTTGATGACCTTGGCCCAAACCGCCCACGCCGCGCCGGTCGATACGCCCAATGGCACCGTGACCGGCCATTTCGGCGAAACGGAATTCGATCATCCGCTGCTCTGCGAACGCGACCCTTTCGTGATCGCCCGCACTCATGACAGCGGCGGCGCCCCGGCCTTCGAGGCCGCCTTCGTGTCCAACGGCGTCACCAGCATCGAGGTTCGCACCGGCACCGAGACTCACCAGTTCGGCACCTCGACCGACGCCGCGGGCTTTCCGCTTGTGCTCGAAGGCGAGGTCGACGGCACGGTCTTTTCGTTCGAAGTCGCCTGCCCGGACGGCTTCGACATGTAAGCCATGCGCTCGGCGGGATGACCCGCCGCGTCACGGCTTTTTCTTGCTTCAAATACTCAAGACCAGCCGGTCGCGGTCAATCGCGCCGGAAGGTCATGTAATGCGGCACCCGCCCCTCGCGCAGGGCCTTCTGCTCGTAGCGGGTGGAAATCCAGTCACCCCACGGCTCCCGCCAGTCGCGCGGCCCCTCGGCCAACCAGGTAAAGCCGTGGCGCGGCACCTGTTCCATCGTCTGGCGCACGTAATCGGGAATGTCCGTGGCGACTCTGAAAATCGCCCCCGGCTTCATCACCCGCGCCAGCGGCTCCAGGTGCTCGGGCGTCACGAACCGCCGCCGGTGGTGGCGTTTCTTGGGCCACGGGTCGGGATAGAGCAGGAACGCCCGCGCGATGCTGGCCTCGGGCAGGACGTCGAACATGTCACGCACGTCGCCGGGATGGATCGCCACGTTCTCGACATGGCTGTCACGCAGCTGCCCAAGCAGTTTCGCGACCCCGTTGATGTAGGGCTCGCAGCCGACGATCCCCACGTCCGGGTTCTCCGCCGCCTGGTGGATCATGTACTCGCCACCGCCGAAACCCACTTCAAGCCATACATCACGTTCGCCGAACAATGCCCTGAGGTCTATGGGTTTTCGCTCGGGGTTCACCTCCCAGTCCACGGCCCCCGGCGACCACGCGGCCAGGTCCTCGTCCAGGTAGGCTTCCTGCGATTTCTTCAGGTGCTTGCCCTTGAACCGGCCGTAGAAATTGCGCCACGGGGCGCCCGAGGAATGCTTGCCTTCGCTCATCTCACGCCTCCGCCGCGAAAATCCGGCGCAGCACCAGCAGCGCGGGAATGTTCACCAGGTACATGCAGATACCATAGACCGCCGACGGCACGGCGAATTCCGACAGTCCCGTGCTGGCCGCGACGATATTGGCGATGGTGATGCCCACGGTGGCGTTCTGCACGCCCATCTCCACCGCGATGGCCAGACCGTCGCGCCCGGCGATCCCCATCAACCGGGCAAGGCCGATCCCTACAGCCAGCAACACCAGGTTCAGCACGATCAGGAACGGCCCCAGCCGCGCGAAGCTTTCTGTCAAGAGCGCCCAGTTGCTGGCAATCGCCGCCGCCACGATCAGCACGAACAGGATCAGCGCCACGATCTCGCAGACCCGCTCGATCCGCAGCGCGACCCTTGCCGCGAACCGGCGCAGCAGCAGCCCGATGAACACCGGCAGCGCCGTGATCAGGAACATCGCCACGCCCACCTTCACGACGCTGATCTCGGGCGCGGACTCGCCCATGAAATGCGTCGCCGCCCAGGCCACCAGCAGCGGCAGCGTCAGCACCGACAACAGGCTCACGACCGCCGTCAGCGTGATCGACAGCGCCACGGTGCCCCCGGCCAGCTTGGTCAGCATGTTCGACGTGACGCCCCCGGGGCTGAAGGCCAGCAGCATGATGCCGAACGCCATGCCCCCACCAAAGCCCCAGGCCGCGATCAGCGCATAGGCCACCAGCGGCAACAGCACGATCTGCGCCACGATGCCGGTCAGCGCAGGCTTGGGCAGGCGCAGCACCCGGCCGAAATCGGCGAAATGCAGCCCCAGCCCCAATGAGAACATGATGAAGGCCAGCGCCAGCGGCAGGCCGATATCAAGGATCATCCCAGTCCCTCCCTCAGGGCCAGACTACTTGGCTCGGCCCAGCCTGTCGCCCATGAAAAAGCGCGGAAGCCGGGCTTCCGCGCCTCATAGCAAAGCCAATCGGCTCAGACCGCTTTCTTCAACGCATCCACCAGGTCCGTGCGCTCCCAGCTGAAACCGCCATCGGCGTCGGGCTCACGTCCGAAATGGCCGTAGGCCGCGGTGCGCTGGTAGATCGGCTTGTTCAGCTCCAGCTGTTCGCGAATGCCGCGCGGCGTCAGGTCCATGACCTTGCGGATCGCCTTTTCGATCTCCGCGGGCTCGACCGCGCCGGTGCCGAACGTGTCGGCATAGACCGACAGCGGCTGCGCCACCCCGATCGCATAGCTCAACTGGATGGTGCAGCGTTCCGCCATGCCCGCGGCGATCACGTTCTTGGCCAGGTAGCGCGCGGCATAGGCCGCCGAGCGGTCCACCTTGGTCGGGTCCTTGCCGGAAAACGCGCCGCCGCCATGCGGGGCCGCGCCGCCATACGTGTCCACGATGATCTTGCGGCCCGTCAGGCCCGCATCGCCGTCGGGTCCGCCGATCACGAACTTGCCCGTGGGGTTCACGTGCCAGGACGTGTCGTCGCCGATCCAGCCCTCGGGCAGGACTTCGCGGATATAGGGCTCTACCACCGCACGCACGTCCTCGCTGCTCATGTCCTCGTCGAAATGCTGCGTCGACAGCACGATCGAGGTGACGCCCACCGGCTTGCCGCCCTCGTAGCGCACCGTCAACTGCGACTTGGCATCCGGGCCCAGCGTCGGCTCGGCCCCCGATTTGCGGACCTCGGCCAGCCGCCGCAGGATCGCGTGGCTGAACTGGATCGGGGCGGGCATCATCGCGTCGGTCTCGTTCGTGGCATAGCCGAACATGATGCCCTGATCGCCCGCGCCCTCGTCGTCGCGCTCGCCGGTGACACCTTGCGCGATATGCGCCGATTGCTCGTGCAGCAGGTTGGTGATCTCGCAGGTGTTCCAGTGGAACTTGTCCTGCTCGTATCCGATGTCCTTGATACAGGCCCGCGTGATATCCTCCACGCTTTCCATGTATTGACGCAACTTGTTTTGGTCGGTCAGGCCGACTTCCCCGCCGATCACGACACGGTTCGTCGTGGCAAAGGTCTCGCAGGCCACCCGCGCCAGCGGGTCCTCGGACAGGAACGCGTCGAGGATCGCATCGGAAATGCGGTCGCACACCTTGTCGGGGTGCCCCTCCGAAACGGATTCGGAGGTGAAAACGTAATTATCTCGGGACATGAAAGTGCTCCATTAGGGTCAATTCCCGCCACGCCAGGAAGCCGTTGTGGCAGGTACCTCGCTTCCTTAGGCGGGCCGTACCCGAAGGTCAATCGCTAAGTCCGCGCCTCGCGCTGCCTGCGTGACAGGACCCCGCCCGCCAGCATCAGCAGCACCGCCAGCACCAGCACCGGCGCCTCGCCCGTCCGGCTGTAAAGCGTCGGCGGCAAGGGCGGCGGCAGGGGCAAGTCGATCCAGCCCGCCTCGCCCAGGGGGATATGCGCCAGAATCCGGCCCGTGCCGTCGACCATGGCCGAGACGCCGGTATTGGCCACGCGCACCATGGGCAGGCCCTGCTCGGCGCTGCGCAGCCGGCCCTGCGCAAGGTGCTGGTAGGGCCCCGAGATCTTTCCGAACCACGCGTCGTTGGTGATCATCAGGATCATGTCCGGCCGCTCGGGCGCAGACAGGATGTTGCGGGCAAACACCCCTTCGTAGCAGATCAGCGGCACCGCCGTGCCCAAGCCGCCCATATCCACAAGCTCCACCCCCGGCCCGGCGGAATATCCCCCGCCCTCCTCGGCGGCAAGGCCATGGATGCCGAACCGCGCCATCAGGTCGCCCAGCGGCATGAACTCCCCGAACGGGACAAGGTGATGCTTGTCATAGACCTGGCTGACCGTGCCGGTCTCGTCGAGCCGCAGAAGCGAGTTGTAGAACCGCTGCCCGTCCAGCCGCCGCAGGCCCAGCACCACCGGTGCCCCCTGCGCCGAGGCCGCGATGCCGCCCAAAAGGTCGTCGGACTCGTGCAGGAAGGTGGGGATCGCCGTTTCCGGCCAGACCACCAGGTCGGGTCGTCCGTCCTCGCCCGGAGCGGCGGTGAACTGCCGCTGGCGGTCGTAGAACATCTGCAGGTTCTCGGGCCGCCATTTCTCATGCTGCGCCGCGTTGGGCTGCACCAGCCGCACCGTCTGCGCCTCCGGTCCCGGTGCGGCGGCGTCCGTCGGCGTCATTGCCGCGCCCGCGCCATAAAGCAACGCGATGCCCGCGAGTCCTGCGGCCCCGGCCATGCGCCGGCCCGCGCCCAGGTGCCACAGCGCCACCGCCGCCCCCATGACCAGCGCACACAGGCCCAGGGCCCCGCCCACGGACGCCCAATACAGCAAGGGCGTGTCGATCAGCACATGCCCCACCTGCGCCCAGGCGAACCCGGTGAAAAACCATCCGCGCAGCACCTCTCCGATGACGAAGGCCCCGACCAGCGCCACGCCGCTGCGGGGGGCGATTGACCGTGCGGCGGCAAAGGCCGCGGCCCAGTAGGATGCCATGAACACCGACAACCCAAGCACCGCGAAGGGCGCCATCCAGCCATGCCGCGCGGCATCCACCAGGAACGGCTCGAAAATCCAGCTGAGCGCGATGACGAAATGGCCGGTGCCCGCCACCAGCCCGAGGATCGTGGCCGACAGCCACCCGCGGGTTTCGCGCCAAAGGCCGAAAATCACCGCCAGTGCGATAATCGTCAGCGGCCACAGTCCCCACGGCGCCTGCCCCAGTGCCGCCGCGGCGCCCAGGCCGGCGGCAAAGGCATAGCGCGTCCACACGCGGCCCTCACCGATCTGCCGCGTCAGCGCGTCAAGACGGACCATGAATTACCCCTCGATCGCCTCGGGCAGGCGCACCCGCAGCCGCTTGATCCGCCGCGGATCGGAATCCAGCACCTGGATTTCTATGCCCGTGGGATGCTCGACCAGCTCGCCCCGCGCCGGAACGCGGCCCAGCAGCATGAAGACCAGCCCGCCCAGCGTGTCGATCTCTTCCTCGTCGATCTCTTCCGAGTCGGTCAGCGACAGCCCGATCTCGGCCTCGAACTCCTCCAGAGGGGCCTTGGCCTGCACCACATAAGAGCCGGGCTTTTCCTCGGACCAATAGGCGCCCTCGTCCTGGTCGTGCTCATCGGCGATCTCGCCCACGACCTGTTCGATCAGGTCCTCGATGGTCACCAGGCCGTCGACCCCGCCATATTCGTCGATCACCAGCGCCATGTGCCGGCGCTCGGCCTGCATCTTCTGCAACAGCACGCCGATCGTCATCGATGGCGGCACGTACATCAGCGGACGCAACAGCTCTTCCAGCGAATAATCCGCGCCCTGCCCGTTGAATCCGTGCTTCAGCGCGAAATCCTTGAGGTGGACAAAGCCCGTTGGCGTGTCCAGCGTGCCCTCGTACACGGGCAGACGCGTCAGCCCGCTTTCGCGGAACGTCTGGACCAGTTCATCCTTGGTGACTGTTGCGGGTACGGAAACAACGTCCGCCTTGGGGATCATCACGTCCTCGACGGAAAGCCGCCGCAGGTTGCCCAGCCCCAGGTTGGGCGCGAGGCCGTTGCCTGTCGTGTCATCCCCATCACCCTGCAGGTCGTCTTCCTCGCCGCCATACTCTTCGTCCACGCCCAGCGCGCCAAAGAAGCGACGGAAGAACCCGCCCTGCGTGTCGTTCTGATCCTCTGCCGGATCGTCGCCCTTGTATGCCTCGGACCGCGCGCCATGCGCTGCCATAGAAGAGGCGTCGTTGCTGTCGTTCATCTTACCTTTCCGAATCGTGCCCGCGTTCGCGGACAACGGGTAACTCAATATGGGTCAGGCAGACCCAGTTTGCCAAGTATCTCCACCTCGGTTCGTTCCATCAAGGTGGCATCCTTGTCACGAACGTGATCGTAGCCCAGCAAATGCAAGATTCCGTGAACGATAAGATGCGTCACATGGTCCTGCATCGGCTTGCCCGCCGCGCGGGCCTCTTTCGCGCAAGTGTCGAAGGCGATCGCGATATCGCCCAGCTCGGGGTCGAGGCCCGCATCGGGCAGGTCCGGCACGTCACCGTCGGTGCCTGCGCCCCGCTCCTCGCTCGGCCAGCTCAATACATTGGTCGGCGCCGCCTTGTCCCGGAAATCTTCGTTCAAGGCGGCAATCCGCGCATCGTCGCAGCCCAGCACCGCGATTTCCCACTCCGCGGGGTCCAGCCCCAGGTGCGCCAGCGTCGCCTCCGCCGCCCGCACGGCCAGCCGCTCCAGCCCCGCGTCCAGCCAGCGGTCATCCTCGATGACCGTATCGACGGAACTACTCACACCGGGCGCAGGCCGGAATTTTGCAAAATTCCGGATCGGAAAATTGCAATTTTCCGGGCAATTTTCTTCCAAAGAAAATTGTGCCCGGCCTCAGACATCCGCGTCGTAGGCCTCGATGATCGCCGCCACCAGCGGATGGCGCACCACGTCTTTGGAAGTGAAGTAGTTGAAGGCGATCTTCGGGATATCCTTCAACAGCCGCTCGGCATCGTGCAGCCCGCTCGTCACCCCGCGCGGCAGGTCGATCTGGCTGCGGTCGCCGGTGATCACCATGCGGCTGCCCTCGCCCAGCCGGGTCAGGAACATCTTCATCTGCATCGAGGTGGCGTTCTGCGCCTCGTCCAGCACCACGAACGCATTGGCCAGCGTGCGCCCCCGCATGAAGGCCAGCGGAGCTATCTCGATCCGCTTCTCCTCGATCAGCTTGGCCACCTGCTTGGCCGGGAAGAAATCGTTCAGCGCGTCGTAGAGCGGCTGCATGTAGGGGTCGACCTTGTCCTTCATGTCGCCCGGCAGATAACCCAGCTTCTCGCCCGCCTCCACCGCCGGCCGGCTTAGGATGATGCGGTCGACATGCCCCTCGATGAACATGCTGACGCCCACAGCCACGGCAAGGTACGTCTTGCCGGTGCCCGCCGGCCCGATGCCGAAGGCCAGCTCGTTGGCAAAGAGCGCCTGCACATAAGCCTTCTGCGCGTCCGTGCGCGGCTCGACGGGCTTCTTGCGGGTCTTGATCTCGACCCGCCCGCCCTTGAACATCTCAAGCTGGTCACCCCCATCCGCCGCCGCGTCGTCGCCCGCGCCGCGGTCGGCACTGCCGCCCGCCCCCATGCGCAGCTCTCGGTCCACGTCGCCATGCTCGACCGTGCGGCCCTCTTCCAGCCGCTGGTACAGCGCCAGCAGCACGTCGCGCGCCTCCTTGGCCTGCTCCGGATCGCCGATCACGGCAAGCTGGTTGCCCCGGCGCAGGATCTGCACGCCCAGCTTCTTCTCGATTTCGGCAAGGTTGCGGTCGTATTCGCCGCACAGGTCGATCAACAGGAAATTGTCGGGGAACTCGACAACCGTTTCCAGAATGTCGCTGCTTTCGGATTGCGACGTCAGCACGTTCGTGACCAATCAAATCTCCCTGTCAAAGGCCTGTGCCAATGCTGCCAAGATGCGCCCCCAAGGGCAAGGCCCACGGCGCAATTGTCACGGCTTTGAAACGAAAAATGCCGCAGCGGGTATCGCTGCGGCACGAATTTCGGCGAAAGCGGCATGTCAGGTGCTTGGGTCCGGCACGGGCGAACCCGACTTGTACCCCCCGGTCGCCACGGTCGGCGGCGCGGTGCCCGAACAGACCGGCTTGCCGTACTTGTCCAGCCGCTGCGACAGGTAGCCCTCGGTTCCGTCGTCGATGATCCAGTGATCACAGCCGTTCGGATCGACCCAGATCCCGGCCTGAAGCTGGCTCAGGTGCTTGGAATCGAAGCCACGGTCGACGGTCTTGTCAGTCTTCGGCACGTCGCAGGCGCTGACGAGGCCCGCAAGGGGAACGACGGCGATCAGTTTAAGAAGTTTCATCATGGCCCCCTTCAGCGAATGCAGATGATTTCGACGCGGCGATTTTGCTGCATGCCGGCGGCGGTGTTGTTCGATGCCTTGGGCAGACGCTCGCCATAGCCGCGTACATCCGCGATCCGCGCGCCGGTGCCGGCAGCGATTCGCGCCACCGAGTTGGCCCGGCGATAGGACAGGTCGATATTGTACTGGTCCGACGCACGGCTGTCGGTATGCCCGGTGATGATGTAGGAAATCGCCCCCGTGCTGCGGAAGAACTCCTGCAGACGCGCACGACCGGCCGAATTGATATTCGCGCTGTCAGTCGCAAAGAGCTGGTCGGTGTTGACCACGCCGCACACGTTGCCGCGGCGGCAGACCGGGATGCCCTGGCGGTTCACGTGCGGGGTCATGTACCCTTCCCAGCCGTCATCCATCACCCAGTGTTCGCACCCGTCCGGATCGACCCAGATCGTCGGCACGTAACGCTCACCTTTCACGACCCGCTGGCCACTTTGCGCCTGACCGGGCTCGGTCATCGCCACGACACCCAGAGCCACGGCAGCAAGGCCGTTCATCAGGGTGCGCACTGTTTTCGAAAACGTGTTCGTCACAGCCACTGTCCTTTTTATTATTTCCCCCGCTTGTCACGGTACCAGGCAGCGATTCCGCGACAAAAAACAAATTATTGTTTGACTTTAGCAAGTTCCGGCGCGTTGTGAAGTATAAATAACCAGATATTGTGGCACTGCGGGAAACAATGGCCACCTATGGGTTATCCACACCCCGACAGGCCAAATTACCCCGCCACCAGAGGGCGTTACGGCCAGACCGCCGGAAATTCAGGCAGGCAGCACCCGCCCGCCCAGAGAATTGGCGCCGCTCTCGATGATTTCCACCCGGCGCAGGTCGCCCGACTGCACGGTGGAGTCGCTCACATGCACCGCGTGCAGGTAATCCGACTTGCCCACCATCTGTCCGTCGCGCCGCCCGGCCTTCTCGAACAGCACGCCCACCTCGCGGCCCACCATCGCGTCCTGGATCGCGCGCTGCTGCTCGGTGATCAGCGCCTGAAGGCGGTGCAGACGCTCGGTCTTCACCTCCTCGTCCAGCTGCGCACGCTCCGCCGCGGGCGTGCCGGGCCGTGTGGAATACTTGAAGGAATAGGCGTAGCCATAGCGGACCTCTTCGATCAACGCCATCGTGTCCGCGAAATCCGCCTCTGTCTCTTCGGGGAAGCCCACGATGAAATCCCCCGACAACAGGATATCGGGCCGTGCCGCGCGGATCCGCTCGATCAGCCGGATATAACTTTCCGCGGTATGGCTGCGGTTCATCCGCTTCAGAATCCGGTCGCTGCCGGACTGCACCGGCAAGTGCAGGTACGGCATCAGCTTGGCGCACTCCCCATGCGCCGCGATCAGGTCGTCGCTCATGTCGTTGGGATGGCTGGTGGTGAACCGGATGCGCTCCAGCCCGTCCACCTTGTCCAACTCCCAGATCAGCTGCGCCAGCGACCAGTCATTCCCGTCCGGCCCCTCGCCATGGAACGCATTCACGTTCTGACCCAGCAAGGTAAGCTCGCGCACACCGCGTTCCACCAGCTCCTTCGCCTCGTCCACGATGCGGCTGACCGGGCGGCTTACCTCGGCGCCACGGGTATAAGGCACCACGCAGAAGGCGCAGAACTTGTCGCAGCCCTCCTGCACGGTCAGGAACGCGGTCGGGCCCCGCTTGGCCTTGCCACCGCGCTTGCGCAGCGTCTCGAACTTGTCATCCAGCGGAAACTGCGTATCCAGCGCCTTGTCCCCACCCCGTGCCTTGGCCTCCAGCGCTGGCAGGTTGTGATAGCTTTGCGGCCCCACCACCAGGTCCACCATCGGCTGACGGCGCATGATTTCCTCGCCTTCGGCCTGTGCGACACAGCCCGCCACGCCGATCTTGAGGTCCGGCTTGGCGTCCTTCAGCCCCTTGAACCGGCCCAGCTCCGAATAAACCTTTTCCGCGGCCTTTTCGCGAATGTGACAGGTGTTGAGCAGAATCATGTCCGCGTCGTCGGGCGTGTCCGTCTCGACATACCCCGCGCCGCCCATGGCCTCGGCCATGCGCTCGCTGTCATAGACGTTCATCTGGCACCCGTAGGTCTTGATGTATAGCTTCTTCGCTTCGGACATGGCCACACCCTGCATCTCAAGCGGTTTCAAGGCGCCTGCCTACACCACCTGCCGCCCGACTTGCAATGCGCCGCGAATTGCGGAATTTTACCGGCGCAGCCCCAGAGGATGACGATGCAGTACCCCACCCTCTCCGCCTTTTTCGACAGCCCCGGCACCGCGCTCGCCAAGGGCCCCGTCGCCATGATCTTCGTCGAGGACGAGGTCGAGGTCGACAGCGCCATCCGCCACCACCTCGACACCGGGTTTGCGTCGGTGCTGGTTTTCATGCCCCACGCCTTTGACCTGGCCCCCGACGTGGCCGACCGGGTCGAGCGGATCGGCCATGACATCGCGGCGGGCGACAGCTTCGTCGAGGCGGTGAACCGCGTGATCGAGGCCGCACCGGGCCTCTGGCTCTATTATTGCTTCAACGCCGAATACCTGTTCTTCCCGTTCTGCGAGACGCGCACCGTGGGCGAAATGCTGGCCTTTCACACAGAGGAACGTCGCGACGCGATGTTGAACTACGTGGTGGACCTCTATGCCGGCGATCTCGACCGCCACCCCGGGGCGGTGTCGCTGGAGGATGCCCATCTCGACCGCTCGGGCTATTACGCGCTGGCGCGTAACGACCCCGACAACCACAACCACCCGCGCGAACGGCAACTGGATTTCTTCGGCGGCCTGCGCTGGCGCTACGAGGAGCACATTCCCCCCGAACGTCGCAAGATCGACCGCATCGCACTGTTCCGCGCCAAGCCGGGGCTGGAACTGCGTCCCGATCACACCTTCAACGACGAAGAATACAACACCTATGCCTGCCCGTGGCACCACAACCTGACGGCGGCGGTGGCCTCGTTCCGCACCGCCAAGGCGCTGAAACGCAACCCGGGCTCGACCTTCGACATCCACACCTTCAAGTGGCACAATTCCGCGCCCTTCGAATGGCATTCGCGGCAATTGCTGGATCTTGGCCTGATGGAACCCGGCCAGTGGTTCTGAAGTGACCCTAGCGCGTGGACCGACGCCGCGCCGCCCAGATCCGCAAATCCAGGATCACTTTCACCGTGGCGCCCAGCGCCAGCGCAAATAGCGCGTACTTGCTCACCGTTTCCATCGTGCCTTGAATAAGAACCGCGTGCAGGCCCGTGCCCGCAACGATCAGCACCGCCAGCGCCGTATGCGCCCGCCGCCATGTCATCGGCCGCACCCCCAGCCGCTTGCGCATCACCGCCAGCGCGGCGGTGGCAAAGATCAGCCACATCACCAGCACGCCCCAGACCGAGAACGGCGTGGGCGAGCGCAGCAGCAACGCATCCACCACGTCCGGCGGGCTGGTCAGCCACAGCCCGCCCACATGCAGCACCACCAGCGCCACGATCCCCGCGCCGACCCAGCGATGCACCCGCCGCCCCTTCAGCGCAGGCACACCGGGCAGGTATCCGCCCGCCAGCAAGGGTTGCAACAGCATCAGGGCAAAGCCCACGATCCCGGCAAAGCCGGCCAGGATGTAGATCGGTTGGCGCCATTGCAGCAGCGGGCTGAACCCCGCCGCCACGACGGGCACAAGAAGGGCGGCGCAGACCGCCGCCCATATCGAAAGCTTGCGAAACATCAGGACTTTACGCCGGGACCAGTACGAACTCCACGTCAAGTGAAGTCTGCCCCGGGCTCGTCATCACCGGGCGCAGGAACACCGTCTCGAAGCCGCCATCGTCATACTCGGCATCATAGGCCAGATGGCCGTGCGGCTGACCAAAGGCAGGCACGATCTGCGGCATGTCCATGACGAACCGCCCGTTCCGGTCGGTCAGGGTCGCACCATGGCTTTCCGGGTCGCGCTCGTGCCCCTCGGTGGTGTGCGCCCACATCTGGATGCGGCGGCCTTCAAGCGGCGCACCATCCCCCGCACGACGCACCGTGCCGGTCATGGAAAAGCCGCCATTGCCAATGCGCTCCACGATCTGCGCACCGGGGCGATAATTGTTGGCGCCGCCCGGCATCGTCGGCGTCGGCTGCACGCCCGCCGCTCGCGCCGGCACGATCAGGCCCGATCCCAGAGCCACGGCGGCGGCCGCGCTGCCGGTCGCCATCAGCTTGCGTCGATTGATCAGTCGGGGTCTCATATCGGTCTCTCCTGTCAGGTCGGGGGCGCAGGCTGCCATACCGGGCACAACCTGCGCCATCATACCCTATTCAAGATAACGCCGATCCGCCGCAGGCAAACCGCCCTCACGCCACCGTGACCGCGCGAATTCGTCCCGATCGGCGGCGTTCGGCCCAGCCGCCATCGATGACGCGGCATCGCCGCTCAGCGTCATACCGCCTGCCCGGTCCATTCCGGCAGCGGAAACACCATGTCGTACAGCCAGTTAAAGCCCAGCGCATAGACCATGTAAAACAGGGCGAACGACAGATCCATCACCAGCGCGTGCCACAGCGAGACCTGCAAATACCACGCGATGAACGGCATCAGCACCACCAGGAGCCCAAGCTCGAACAGGCCCGCATGGACAACGCGCACCATCGCGGTCTTGCGAGTCGAGCCTGTCCGGCGCCGCAAGACCAGGTCGAAGCCGAAATTGAACACCATGTTCCAAAGCGTGGCGATGGTCGCGCTGACAAGGCCGACCACCCCGATATCATGCATCGGCATGCCAAAGGCCACAGCTCCCAGCGGAACGATCAGGATCAGGGCGATGATTTCAAAGCTCAGCGCATGGCGCAGACGGTCAAACGGGGATCTCATGGAACCCTCCCACATCTAACCGGGCCGTCCCGGATGCAAACTACCCGTTTGGGGAGGTCGTCCTCTGCACAGTCAGATGCGGCTTCATCGCGCCGCTTTCAAGCGACACCGCTCGGATCGTGGAAGATGTGGCAGAAAAGGCACCACCCGCGCGTCGTATCGCGGTCCCGGTTACTGCCGCAGGTTCATCAACGCCCGCGTGATCGCGCTATGCTCGCTCGCGTTGCCGCTACCCAGGTCGCTCATCGCCGTCAGATAGCCGCTGCCGGTCTCGGTGCTTTCCAGCCAGTCGACACCGTAAGCATAGACACCCTGCATCCGGTCATGCATCACCGGGTATAGCGCCCGCTCCTGCCAGATCGCCGTCATGCACAGCCCCATCAGACAAACCTGAACGCCACGCGCCCACTTGCGGGCGGTCTTGCCCTTGGCCTGGCGTTTTTCGAGGCGTACCTCTTGGGGAGAGCGCATGAAGGTCATGCGTACAAAGTCCCCGAATCCCGTGGCAATATTGTGGCGATACTCGGACCAAACCGGGACATCTCAAGGTTTAGTTGATAGGAGCCTCGAGGCTAAAGGTTCTCCGGCTGCGGCATCCCCAGCACGTGATAGCCGCCATCGACCTTGATCACCTCGCCGGTGGTGCAGGCGCCCGCCGGGCTGGCCAGGTACACTGCCGTGCCCCCGATCGCCTCCAGCGTGGCATTGGCCCGCATCGGCGAATTTTCCTCGGTGTGCCGAAAGGTCCGCCGCGCCCCGCCGATGGCCGCGCCCGCCAGCGTCTTCATCGGCCCGGGGCTGATCGCGTTGACGCGGATCTTGTCGGGGCCAAGATCGTTGGCCAGGTAGCGCGTCGTCGCCTCCAGCGCCGCCTTGGCCACGCCCATCACGTTATAGTTCGGCACCACCCTGTTCGACCCCTGGTAGGTCAGGGTCAGCATCGTGCCGCCGTTCTCCTTCATCATCGGATAGGCGCGCCGGGCGATCTCGATGAAGGAATAGACCGAGATATCCATCGAATGCTTGAAATTCGTCCGGCTGGTGTTCAGGAACCGCCCAGACAGCTCGGACTTGTCGGAATAGGCGATGGCATGCACCACGAAGTCGATCGTCGGCCAGGTTTCGGCCAGCTTGGCAAAGGCCGCGTCCAGCGACTCGTCCTTGGTGACATCCACATCCATCAGGATGTTGGACCCCACCGAGTTGGCCAGCGGCTCGACCCGCTTGGCAAACGCCTCGCCCTGGTAGGAAAAGGCCAGCTCCGCGCCCGCCTCGTGCATCGCCTTGGCGATCCCCCACGCGATGGACCGGTCATTCGCCACCCCCATGATCAGGCCGCGCAGTCCTTGCATAGAATTTGTCATCCGGCGTCCTATCCGTCGAACCGGCTCAGCAGCATCGAGCCATTCGTGCCGCCGAAACCGAAAGAGTTGGTCATCACCGTATCAAGCCCGGCATCGTCCACGCGGGCCGTCGCGATCTCGCCCTCAAGGATCGCGGGGTCCAGCGTCTCGACATTGATCGACGGGATGATGAAATCGTGGTGCAGCGCCAGCAGGCAATAGATCGCCTCCTGCGCGCCCGTGGCCCCCTGGCTGTGCCCGGTCATCGACTTGGTGGAGCTGATGGGAGGCACCTTGCCCTCGCCGAATATCCGGCGCACGGCCTCCACCTCACCCGCGTCACCGACCGGGGTCGAGGTGCCATGCGCGTTGATATAGCCAACCTTGCGATCCTCGGGCAGCGTCTGCAGCGCCAGGCGCATCGCCCGTTCGCCGCCTTCGCCGCTGGGGGCAACCATGTCATGCCCGTCGCTGGTGGCGGCATAGCCCGTCACCTCGGCATAGATCTTGGCGCCCCGCGCCTTTGCATGCTCCAGGTCCTCCAGCACGACGATCCCGCCGCCGCCGGAAATCACGAATCCGTCGCGGCCCGCGTCGAACGCCCGGCTCGCCTTTTCGGGGGTGTCGTTATACTTCGACGACATCGCGCCCATCGCGTCGAACAGGCAGCTCAGCGTCCAGTCCAGTTCCTCGCCGCCGCCTGCGAACATAACGTCCTGCTTGCCCATCATGATCTGTTCCGCCGCATTGCCGATGCAGTGCAAGCTCGTGGAACAGGCCGAGGTGATGGAATAGTTGATGCCCTTGATCCGGAACGCCGTCGACAGGTTGGCGCTGATCGTCGAGGACATGCATTTCGGCACCGCGAATGGCCCGATCCGCTTGGGGCTGCCCTTTTCCAGTACCGTCTGGTGCGCCGCCAGCATGGCCGAGGTGGACGGCCCGCCGGACCCTGCCACCAGCCCGGTGCGCGGGTTGACGATTTCGCCCTCGTCCAGCCCGGCATCGGCGATGGCCTGCTGCATGGCGATATGCGCATAGGCCGCACCCGGCCCCATGAAGCGCAGGGTGCGCTTGTCCACATGCTCGGTGACGTCCAGCTTGACGTCCCCGGCGATCTGGCTGCGGAACCCGTGTTCCGCCATCTGCTCGTTGGCGGTGATGCCCGAACGTCCCTCCTTCAAGGAGGAAAGGACTTCCTCGGCATTGTTGCCGATGCTGGAGACGATCCCCAGCCCGGTGACGACGACACGACGCATGTTGCCTCCCTACCTGATTGTTCGCGTTGTAGGGCATGCAAGGCGGCGGGTGCAAGATCAATGCCGCGTCCGGGAGGCTATCCCACCAGGGAAAAATGCTCCGGATCGATCGAGATCGTCCAGTGAACGCCCTCTGCGTCCAGGTGGTACAGCGCTTGCGTGCCCAGCATCGACGGCGCCAGCGAGGTCAGCACCGTGCTGCCGAATCCCGGCGCGTCTTCCTCGGGCGGATGCGCCAGGCTGCGTTCCTGCCAGCTCAGGTCCAGAACGCGGCCACCGGCCCCCTGCCCCAGCTTCCAGTTCAACTGCACCTCACCGGCGTCATGCGCCAGCGCGCCGTATTTCATCGCGTTGGTGGCCAGCTCGTGCAGGGCGATCCCCAACGTCTGGACCGCCTGCGGCAGCAACCGCACCTCCGGGCCCGACAGGCGGACACGCGCATCGTTTTCAACGGTGAACGGACGCAGATGACCCATCACCAGGTCGCGCAGGTCCGCATCGTCCCACTGCCCGCCGACCAGCAGATCGGTCGATTTCGACAGCGCCGTGATCCGGTCTCCGAACTTCGAGTTGAATTCCTCGACCGACGTCGCGCCCCGGGCTGTCTGGCGCTGCACAGCCGACACGATGGTCAGCATGTTCTTGGCCCGGTGGATGACCTCGCGCGACATCAGCTCGCGGGCTTTCTCGGCTTTGCGCAACTCGCTGATGTCACGGTGGATGTTGGAAATCGCCACCACGTCGCCATCCACGCCCCGGATGGGCGCACAACTGATCCAGACCTCGCGTGCCGTGCCGTCGCGGGCTATGCGCGCCGCCTCGAACTGGCTCAGTCGCCCCGCGATGATCTCGTCACGATACCATGCGACGGGCATTTTCTCGTCCTCGGGGTACATGGTCGCCAGCGATCTCCCGATGATCTCGTCGCTCGAATACCCGTAAAGCCGCTCCGCCGCCGGGTTCCACGACGTGATCTTGCCCTCCAGGTCATAGGTCAGGATCGCGTCCGACGTCCCCGCCACCAGCGCGGCCAGCGCGTTGCTGTCCACCGCCGTGCGTTTCAGCGCGTCCCGTTCCTGGTGGCGCTGCGTCACGTTGCGGTGCTGGATCGTCAGAAAGGGCTGCCCTTCGAAAACAAGCCGCGTTGCGGTCAGCTCGAACCAGCGTTTCACGGTGGGGCTGTCACAGGGGTATTCGCACACGAACGGATCGCCCGAGCGCAGCGTCATCTCCAAAGAGTCCGCAATCAGCCGGGCTTCCATGCTCGACTCGCCGTCCGCCGCCCGACAGATGTCGAAATAGTTGCTGCCGACATAGCCCGAGGGCGCCCCGTCATTCTCTGCACCGAACTGCTTCCAGGCGGAATTGGCCGCGATGACCACGCCGTCGGCATCCACGATCACGAACTCGTCCGGCAGCGCGTCTATGAATTCCGTCACGCCCATCCGGCCGACCGGCCCGAAAGCATCACTGTTGGTCTGCACGCGCTCTTGCCTCGTTACTCTATTGCGGTTGCGACCCTACGTGGGGACGATGTCCCACAGGCACAACCTTGGTATAATCGAAGCGACCTTATCCCAGCCTGTTCGCCCCGCTGCAATAAACTCGTTTAATTGTAGTTAACTTTACGTGACGTAAGCGAAAAATCGCCGAAATGCCGCAAAATCAGTCACTTAACCCGGCGCCGCACCCCTATGCCGCGAGAACTTGAGCGATTCTGCCCGTTGTGGCAGCATTTCGGCCAGATCGCGCCCATCGGCGCGTTGGACATTTGGAAATGACGTTGCGTAATGCGCCTCCGTCCCGCCAGCCGGGCCTCGACGACACCACCTTCCTGGTCTGCATCGGGGCGGCGAAATGCGCCACCAGCTGGCTGCACGCCTACCTTTGCGACCTGCCCGGCTGCGCCCCCTCGCCGCTCAAAGAGGTGCATTTCTTCGACGCCAGCCACCCCGAACACGCCCTGGGCGATCCCGACGCGCTGGCGCTGGCACGGCTGAAATTCCATCTCGACCAGCCGGGCGCGACAGCCGATACCCTGAAACGCAGCCCCGCGTTCCGCGCCAGCCTCGACCGGGTGCAAATGGTTCACGACGACAGCGCCTATTTCCGCCACTTCGCCGGTCTGCGCGGCCCGGATACCCGTTGCGTCGCCGACATCACGCCGGGCTATTCCGCCATCGGCCCGGCGGGCCTTGCCGATATCCGCGATGTCTTCGCCCATCAGACCTGCCGCCTGCGCCTGCTCTTCATCATGCGCGATCCGGTCACCCGCTTCTGGTCGCAGCTGCGCCACCTGGAACAGATCGCGCCCGACACCCGCGCCACGCAGGACTGGGACAGGGTCCGCCACATGCCCGCCCTTGTCGCGCGGGCCGACTACACCGGAATCGTCACCGCCCTCGACGCCACCTTCCCGGCAGGCGACGTGCTCTATCTCTTCTACGAAACCCTCTTCACCGAGGCCGCCCAGCGCCGCCTCTGCGAATTCATCGGCCTGCCCCATGCCCCGGCGGACGCCGGCACGGTCCGCAACGAGACCACGCTCAAGGCCCCGCTACCCCGCGACGCCCGTGACGCGCTCGCGGCCCAGCTTGCGCCGCACTACGCCTTCTGCCGCGACCGCTTCGGCGCAGAGGTGCCCACCGGCTGGCAAGACTGACGGCCGGAAAAACTTTGAACCATCGCGCGCCGCGCGCCGACCCATCCCCGTACAACACGCGCCGATCATCCGTGGCGCACCAACGGAGGATACCAGAATGCCCGAAGATCTCGCACCCAGCTTCACCGACGACACCCTGCTCGACCCCGCGACCCGGTCACTGGCCGAGCGCATGGCCGACGACATCATCGCCCGCAGTGTCATGCAATCATTCGAGCCCAAGGATCAGGAACCCGTTACGATGAAGGAATTCGCCGAGCCCGAATGGGACAGCCTCGTGCCGCCCGACATCTCGGACAGTTTCGACTTCCTGCTCTAGGGCGATACGAACAAAGGGTCGCGCTTCAAGTCTCGCTGAGCGCGACCTTCATGTCCTTGACCTGGTAAATCACCTCGCCATCGGCCTCGACCCGGCCATCGGCCACGCCCATGGTCAGGCGCCGCGTCTGCACGGCCTTGGTGAAATCCACATAATAGGTCAGCATCTTGCGGTCCGGGCGGACCATGCCGGTCAGCTTCACCTCGCCCACGCCCAGCGCATAGCCGCGCCCCTGCCAGCCGCGCCAGCCCAGGTTGAAACCCGTCAGCTGCCACAGCCCGTCAAGGCCAAGGCACCCCGGCATGATCGGGTTGCCCGGAAAATGACACTCGAAGAACCACAGGTCCGGCTTGATGTCGAACTCGGCCACCACATGCCCTTTGCCATGCGGCCCGCCATCGCCCGAAATATCGGTGATCCGGTCCATCATAAGCATCGGCGGCTCGGGCAGCTGCGCATTGCCGGGGCCGAAAAGCTCGCCACGTGCGCATTTCAGCAGGTCTTCGCGGTCGAAGCTGCTCGGGAAGTCGGCCATAGGGTCGCACCCTTTTCTCTATTGGTTCCGTTACCTGATCCTGTAACACCCCGCAAAACCCCCGCGCAAGCCCTGCCGCAATGCGCTATGGTGCAGAATTTTGTTTGAAATTCCCCCGCCACGCCCCCTATATTGATCGGGAGACAGGAGCTTTCATGACCGACACCGAGGCAACAACCCGAGGCACCGAATGGCTCGCAGGTGCGGGCCTGCGCCCGACCCGTCAGCGCGTTGCGCTGGCCACGCTGCTCGTGGGCGACGGACAGCATCGCCACGTCACCGCCGAAAGCCTCTTTGCCGCGGTCTGCGAAAACGGTGACAGCGTGTCGCTTGCCACCGTCTACAACACGCTCCGCGCCTTCTGCGACGTGGGCCTGCTGCAAGAGGTCACGGTCGACGGGTCCAAAAGCTATTTCGACACCAACACCCACGATCACCCGCATTTCTTCTGGGAGGACGAACAGCGCCTCTCCGACGCGCCCGCCGACGAGCTTGAGATCGCCCGCCTGCCCGGCGCCCCCGAAGGTGCCGAAATCGCAAGCGTCGACGTGGTGATCCGCCTGCGCCGCAAGTCCGGCTGAACTGCCCGGGATGCGCGCCGCTTATTACGAAACATTCGGAGCCCCCGAAGACGTCCTGATCATTGGTGAGGTCGACACCCCCACGCCCGGTCCGGGCGAGGTTCTGGTCCGGTTGACCCATTCCGGCGTGAACCCGTCCGACGCCAAGTCCCGCGCGGGCACCCGCCCCGGCGTGACCAAGCCCGATTTCCCGCGCATCATCCCCCATTCCGACGGCGCCGGCACGATCTTCGCCGTTGGCGAAGGCGTCGACCCCGCGCGCATGGATCAGCATGTCTGGATCTGGAATGCCCAGTGGCAACGCGCCCACGGCACCGCGGCCGAAATGATCGCCCTGCCCGCCGACCAGGCCGTGCCCCTGCCCGAGGGCGTCAGCCACGAGGTCGGCGCCACGCTCGGCATCCCGGGCCTGACCGCGTGCCAGACCGTTTTCGGCGGCGGCGAAGTGGCGGGGCAGACTTTGCTCATCTCCGGCGGCGCAGGGGCCGTCGGCCACATGGCGGTGCAGCTGGCCAAATGGGGCGGTGCCACCGTCATCACCACCGCCTCCGCCGACGCCGCCGATTACGTGGCCGACACCGGCGCCGATCACGTGCTCGACTACCGCGACAACGATCTGACCGCGAAAATCAAGGACATCGCCCCCGGGGGCATCGACCGCGCGGTCGAGGTCGAGTTCGGCACCAACGCCGCTCTGCTGGCCGAGGTGATGAAGCCTCTGGGCACGATCGCCACCTACGGCTCGGCCAAGGACATGACGCCGGAACTGCCCTTCGGCGCGATGCTGTTCAAGGCCCTCAAGATCGACATTTCCCTGATCTACATCCTGCCCCCGGCGGAACGCGCCGCGGCCATCGCTCGCCTGCACGCGGCCCTCACCGAAGGCGCGCTGAAGCCCGCGATTCACGCCTGCCTGCCGCTCGCCGATTGCGTCACGGCGCATAACATGGTGCTCAGCCCCGGCCGCCGCGGCGCGGTCCTGCTGGAAACCGTCTAAGCAGCCCTGCCTGCCATCGCAGCAGACCACACAGCTCAAGACAGCTCTACAGCTTCGCGAACTCCGCGCCGAGATTCCTGGTGCTGGCACCGGTCTCCAGCCGTTCGAGCATCGACGTGATCTTTTTCCTCCGCCGCCGCGAGCGGATCTGCCGCGCCTCGAGCTTGTGCGGTTTCAGCCGCACCCGCTCACCCTCGGCGTCCATGTCGAATTCGCGCACCGCGGCCACGACATGGTTGGCCTGGTTGGTCGCGCAGACCGCCATCAGCTTCAGACAGCGGTCCTGCAGGTCCGTCTCGTCCCCGCTGTGCCCCGCCCGGCGGGCAACATCCTTGAAGGTTCCGATATCGACATATCCGCCTGACGGGATCGGCCCCTGCCCGGTCACGTTCGCCGGCTGCTCCATTTCCTCTTTCCGCAATTCCTCGCGGTCGACAACGCTGGACACATTGACGTCCTCGCCCGTGTCGAGAGACGCCAGAACGTCCAGCAGGTAAGCGGGCTGCGCGCCCATGTTCGACACCAGGCACCGGGCCTGCATGTCCTGTCCGCCGCCGCGATTGATCAGGATGCTGGACCGGCGCTGCTGGATATACCCGCTCAGGAAGATATGCAGATAGACCAGCCACACGACCGTCGTCGTTAGGCTGGCCGCGATCTGAACGATCTCCACGTTCTCTTTCAGAAAGTCCAACATTGTCGTCACGTCTCTTGCTCTTGCCGGCGTTTGCACAAGAGCCAACGCAATTCCCGCGCGCGTGTTCCCGACCGCGGGCGACACGAAAAAAACGCGCGCAACGCCAATGCGTCACGCGCGTTCAAAATATCGGACGCCTCGCTTTACCCCGAGACGCGCACGCCAGGGCGCGGCAAGGCCGCCGCCCTCGCGGCGTGGGTCAGCTGGCGATCTCGACCAGTTCCACGTCGAATGTCAGGTCCTTGCCCGCCAGCGGGTGGTTGGCATCCAGCGTCACCTGCTCGTCGGTCACTTCGGCCACCATCACCTGAAGGGTCTGGCCCTGCGGCGTCTGGACCTGCAGTTGCGTGCCGATATCCAGCGGGATGTCGTCGGGAATGTCGGCGCGCGGCACCGCCTGCTTGGCGGCGGGGTCCAGCGGGCCATAGGCCTCGTCGGCGGGCACTTCCACGGTCTTCTTGTCGCCCACTTCCATGCCCGGAATGGCCTTTTCAAGTCCCGGAATGATCTGGCCCGAGCCCACCTCGAATTCCAGCGGGTCACGTCCCTCGCTGCTGTCGAAGGTCGTGCCGTCGGCCAGCGTGCCCTTGTAATGAACTTTTACCGTATCGCCGGATTTCACCTGCGTCATGTGGTTTCCAATCTGTTTGGGGGATGGGTTTCCAAGGCCGCGCCTCGCGCGGGTGCTTGCTTGTCTGGCCCAAAGCTAACCTGCCGTGGCGGCGATTGCAAACAGGGTTCCAACCCCGTTCCAGACGTGCCACTCTGCCCCGAACCACCCTGCACCCAAGGCCTGCAATGCCCATCACCACCTGCATCTTCGACGCCTACGGCACGCTTTTCGACGTGGCCGCCGCCGCCCGCACCGCCGCCAATGAGCCGGGGCGCGAGGCCTTCCGCGCCCATTGGCCCGCCATCGCCGAACACTGGCGCCTGAAACAGCTGAAATACACCTGGCTGCGCGCCATCACCGGCGATCACACCGATTTCTGGACCGTCACCCGGGACGGGCTCGACTGGGCGCTCGAAGCCGAGGGCCTGGCGGACGACACCGACCTGCGCGAACGCCTCCTGCAACTCTACTGGGAGCTTGAGGCCTACCCCGAGGTCTCCGCCATGCTGCACGCCCTCAAGGACAACGGCATGAACACCGCCATCCTGTCGAACGGCTCGCCCGACATGCTGGACGGCGCGGTGAAATCGGCGGGCATCGGCGACGTGCTCGATGACGTGCTCTCGGTCGAAAGCGTCGGCGTCTTCAAACCCCACGCCAGCGTCTACGACCTCGTCGGCGACCGCTTCGGCTGCGCTAAGTCCGAAGTCCTCTTCGTCTCCTCCAACGGCTGGGACGCGGCAGCGGCGGCGGGCTTCGGCTTCACCACCGCCTGGGTCAACCGCGCGGGCGCCCCGATGGACCGCCTGCCCGCCACCCCGGGCCATGTCCTGACGGACCTGACCGGCATCCCGGAGCTTGCCAGGTAATGCCGCACTTCACCACCTCCGACGGCCTCTCGCTGCACTACACCGACGAGGGAACCGGCACGCCCATCCTCTGCCTTGCCGGTCTCACCCGCAACGTCACCGATTTCACGTACCTCGTGCCGCACCTTTCAGATCACCGCGTCATCCGCCTCGACTATCGCGGGCGCGGCCTGTCGGAATACGCCGAGGATTACATGACCTACAACATCCTGCGCGAAGGCCAGGATGCCATTGAACTCATTGACCACCTCGGGATCGAGAAAACCATCCTCATCGGCACCTCGCGCGGCGGCCTCATCGCCATGGCGCTCTCGCACAGCCACCCCGACCGCCTTGCCGGCGTGGTGCTGAACGATATCGGGCCGGAAGTGGCCCCCATCGGCATCGAACGCATCATGGATTACGTTGGCAAGACGCCGCCCTTCGACACTCTCGACGCCGCCGCCGACGCGCTGGCCGCAGGCCATGCACGGGACTTCCCCGACATCCCCCTCTCCCGCTGGCGCGAACAGGCCGAGTTCATGTGGCAGGACGCCCCCTCGGGCTGCATCACCCTGCGCTACGACCCCCGCCTGCGCGACGCGCTGGTCGGACAGGCTGGCGCGGGCGAGACCGTGGACCTCTGGGCACTCTTCGACGGGCTGAAACCCATCCCCACCGCCTCGATCCGGGGCGAGAACTCCGACCTTTTCACCGCCGAGACCCAGGCGCAGATGCAGACGCGCCACCCCGACATGATCACCACCGTGGTGCCAGATCGCGGCCACGTCCCGTTCCTTGACGAGCCACAATCGCTCGCCGCCATCCGCCAACTGCTGGATATCGCGCGATGACCGACATCACCCTCATCCGCGCCGCCGCCGAGCGGCTGAAGGGCCACGTCCGCCGCACGCCGCTGCTGTCGTCGCCCTTCCTCGACGAGATCGCGGGCCGCCGCATCCTCGTCAAACCCGAGTGCCTGCAACACACCGGCAGCTTCAAGTATCGCGGCGGCCGCTCCGCCGTCTCGGCGCTCGATCCCGAGACCCGCGCCCGCGGCGTCATCGCCTTTTCCTCCGGCAATCACGCCCAGGGCGTGGCCCTCGCCGCCCGCCAGATGAGCGCCCTCGCCGTCATCATCATGCCCGCCGACGCGCCACAGCTGAAGATCGCCAACACCCGTGCCCTCGGCGCCGAGGTCGTCCTCTACGACCGCGCAAACGGCGAAAGCCGCGAGGAGCTGGGCGAGAAACTCCAGGCCGAGAGGGGCCTCACCCTCATCCGCCCCTATGACGAACCACAGGTCATCGCGGGGCAAGGCACCTGCGGCTTGGAAATCGCGGAACAGGCGGGGGACCTTGGCATTCATGAGGCCGAAATGCTGGTCTGCTGTGGCGGCGGCGGCTTCACCTCCGGCATTGCGCTGGCGCTCGAGGCCGACGCGCCCGGCTTCACCGTCCGCCCGGTGGAACCCGAAGGCTTCGACGACGTCACCCGCTCGCTCGCCTCGGGGCAGATCGAAACCAACGCGGCCGTCAGCGGCAATATCTGCGACGCCATCCTCACCCCCGCCCCGGGCCAGATCACCTTCCCGATCCTCAAACGCCTCGTTGGCCCCGGCATCACGGTCTCCGAGGACGACTGCCTGCGCACCATGGCCCACGCCTTCCAGCGCCTGAAACTGGTTGCCGAACCCGGCGGCGCCGCCGCGCTGGCCGCCGCGCTCTTTCACGGGGATCAATTGAACGCCGACACGGTCATCGTCACCATCTCGGGCGGCAATGTCGACGCGCCGATGTTCGCGCGAGCGCTGGAGACGCTCGCAAAATGAAATTTCGCGCTGTGACTATGACCAGGTATGCACTGGCCACATTTATGTCGCTATTAGGCTCTGCTAGTATAGCGACTGACAAATCCGAGCTTGTCACAGCGCTGATCAAGAACGGCAGCCATGAGTATTTCAACTCGCGCCATAGGGTCGAAATTGACGATTGCACCATGACGCTCGAACACTGGATGGATCGTGCAACCATGGGGCCAGTGTTGTGGACCTCGAACACGTTCCAAATGCAGGACGTGATCTTTCGAAAACCTGCAAATCAGAGCACAGGAGACTTTTTGCACATCCTGCCAGAAAAAGGCTCGGAAGACCCGGAAGTTGCAGTGGTCGTTTTCCTAATGCGCTCAGGCACATACAGCAATCAAGAACGGTCAAACGCACTTGGTGCCTCGCCTGAAAGTAAACCCTCTCCTAGAAACGACGGAACAACACATCACGTTTCCAAGTCCAAGAATTTTGTCCTTGCCCTACAGGGGCCGGGAACGGGCGAAAAAGCGCGAATTTTCACAGCAGCTTTTCGCGCTTACGTGGATAACCACTGCAAGTTCACGAGCTAGCGCAATTTCGACAGGGCCATTTCCATGACCGACTTCACCATCGCCAGCTTCAACGTCAAGAACCTGATCGGCCCCGACCGAGAATACTACGAATTCCAGTCCTACACCCCCGAGGAATACGCCTGGAAACTCGACTGGATGGCCGACCAGATCCTGACGCTCGACGCCGACGTGATCTGCTTCCAGGAGATCTTCGACAAGGATGCCCTGCACGCCGTCATCGACGAGGCGTCATTGCGTGCCCGCGCCCTCAACGACGCGGCCATTCCCGACCGATCGAAACGCTATCACCGCAAGGCGATCTTCCGCAAACTGGCCGTCACGCCCTATGACAATGCCACGGTGGCCTTTGCCCCCAACGCCGCCGACACCGGCGAGGCGGGCAAACGCCGCCCCGGCGTCGCGATCCTGTCGCGCCTGGGCTTTCAGGGCACGCCCGAGATCATCCAGGACCTCGAAGAACCGCTCTCGATCCCCTTCCAGCCCCTGCGCGGCATGGAGGGCGCCCAAGACGCCGGGCATTACGTGCTGCGCCGCCTCTCGCGCCCCGTCATCAAGGCCCGCATCCCGGTGGGCGGACAGGTCGTCACCGTCTTCAACTGCCACCTGAAATCCAAGCTGGGTGAATACATCAAGCCCGAAGGCGCCGACCATGCCCCCGAAGAGGACCTGACGCACTACGATCCCATCGGCCGCGCCATGGGCGCGCTGCGCGCCACCGTCCGCCGCATGTCCGAGGCGTGGGTGCTCCGCCGCGAGGTCGTGCGCGAGATCGAATCCGGCCACCCGGTCATGGTGCTGGGCGATTTCAACGACGGCGAACATGCCGTCTCGTCCGAGATCATCACCGGCGAGGCGCCCTTCAAGAACTATTCGTGGATGCTGCGCCACGACGCGCAAAACCGCTCCGACCGCTATTCCGACGAGGAAAACCGCCAGATCACCGAGGACGTGGAGCGGGTGCGGCTCCACTCGGCGGAAAAGATGTTCGTGCGCAAGTCCCTGCGCGACATGGTCTACACCTCGGCCTTCGGTGGCGTCTACGAGAGTATCGACCAGATCTTCATGTCCCGCCACTTCCACCCCGACAATCCCGACCGGACCGGCGACATGACCTATTTCAGCGTCTTCAACGACCATCTCACCGACGGCTCGCACCCCGAGGCGCCCTATAACAAGCTGGCCTCCGACCACGGCCAGATCATGGCGCATATGCGCATGAAAGGCTGACACTATCGGCGTGAAGCTCGCTTCGGGCCATTGGTCCGCTCTCGCCTTAGACCTCGTCCCGCACGAACTGGCAAACGTATCGCACTGATTCGGCGCCCCCCTTTCACGCGCGTGGCCGTGCATTATGCGGCCATCCGGAATGACTGGCGACGGCCCCTCATTTGGGCTTCGCGAGAAAGTCTTCGGGTCCAACTGCTTACCCGCCGAAGCTGCGACGTCTGACCGAATAACAACTAGAAATATAAAGATCTGTTGACATGACCCATGGCCACGAGTCATTTATAAGGGATTAAACGACCGCCTTTTTGGCAATGATTTTTTGATTTCAAGTTCGCAGTTTTCTGGTCAAAGCACATTATTCAAAGGAAATTTTCCATGCCCAAGGATCGTGCAGAATCCACCTATCGCGTCCGTGTCGAAGCCGCCGAACTGGCCAGGCACCGAAACCATCCCGAACATCGCGCCAACCCGGACGAGGCCCGCTACGGCGCCGCCTGCTATCCGATGAGCTTCACCAAGGGGCTCGATCACGACAACACGACCGGGCTCGTCGCCGACACCGGCGACTTCGAGGCGTTCCGCAAGGCCATCGACAACGGCTTCTGCGAACCTTTCACCACTCGGGTGCCCGTCCCGCGCGGCCCCGACACGGACGGCAACACCAATCCGCAGCGTCGCTTCTGGGAGGCACCGACCGCCGGCCTTGTCCACGACCTGCAAGGACCGGATTCGCAGGCCGTCACGATGCCCCCCGCGCCCGAACTCTGCTCGGACGAACTGGCCTTCGAGATGGCCGAGGTCTACGAGCTTGCCATCCTCCGCGACGTGCCGTTCACCGCGTTCGAGGAAGGCTCGGGCAATGCCGCCGTGGGCGGCTCTGCCAACCGGCTGAACAACCTCGCCTATGCGGCCGATGGCTTTCCCGGTCGCCCGCGCAAGACCGACGACGCCGGCAATTTGTCGACCGGCACCGTCTTTCGCGGCTCCTCCCCCGGCGTGCTGAACGGCCCCTACCTGTCGCAATTCCTGCTGATCGGCTCCTCGCCCGGTGCGAAAAAGCCCGAACAGGGCCTCATCGAGTACGGCGCCCAGCTTGTCGACCAGACGGTGCCCGTGGCGAAAGAGGGCGACGACTACATGACCACCTGGAACAAGTGGCTGGACGTGCAGCGCGGCTATGGCGGCACCGGCATCCAGGACTTTTCGCTGGATCAGCGCCGCTTCATCTGCACGCCGCGCGACCTGGCGACCTATGTCCACTTCGACGCGCTCTACCAGGCCTACCTGAACGCCACGCTGCTGCTTCTGGCCCAAAAGGCGCCCTTCGATCCGGCCTTCGACCTGTTGTCAGGCCCGCCGGGCGACCGGCTGATGACCGACGCCGCGACCGGCACCAAGGTGCCTTACAACGCCGGCGGCTTCGCGCTCTGGGGCGGCCCTCACATCCTCAGCCTCGTGACCGAGGTCGCCACGCGAGGTCTCAAGGCCGTGCGCTACCAGAAGTTCAACGTCCACCTGCGGCTCCGCCCCGAGGCGCTGGCGGGCCGGCTCGCCCGTGCCGATGAGATCGAAAAGCGTTTCCCGCAGATCTGCGGCTGCTTCACCGACATGCGTGACGCGCTGAACGAAACCCTGACCGCGCTCGACAACCACCCGACCAGCGGCAACGGCGCCGATGCGGCGCTGCTCCCAATGGCATTCGGCGAGGGATCCCCCATGCACCCGACCTACGGTGCGGGCCATGCCACCGTCGCCGGCGCCTGCGTGACCATGATCAAGGCGTTCTACGACACCTCCACGGTCTTCGTCCGCATCACGAACCCGAAAGACGAAACCGACTGTGATGCAGGCTTCTACGACAAGGCCGCGATCCATGACGCCCTCTGCGCCGGCAAGGTGGTCGAGGCCGGCGCCTATCACTGCGAGATGTTGACCAAGGAGGAACAGAAGAAGGCCGAGCATTGCAAGAAGGACTGTGTCGTTCACCTGCCGATGTCCAAGCTCGTCTTCAAGCCATGCGGCACCTACAAGCTGGTCAAGAAGAACACGAAGAAGAAAATCGCGGAACATGTCGTGCTGCACCCGGTCGACAAGAAGACCCCGTGCTGCCCGCTCACGCTCGAGGGCGAGTTGAACAAGCTCGCCGCCAACATCTCGATCGGGCGCAACATGGCCGGGGTCCACTACTTCTCGGACTATTACGACAGCCTGCGCATGGGCGAGCAGATCGCCATCGGCATCCTCGAAGAGCAGGCTCTTTGCTATCCGGCGGACGACTTTGTCATGTCTGTCCCCACGTTCGACGGTAAGATCCGCCGGATTGGGCGCAAATAGCGTCCGCCCCAAGCAGCGGCCCGGGTGCTCTCCCTGCCCGGGCCGTTCGCGATGGACAAGGCCGGCATGTTGTGGCTCTCTGCGCCAATGCCGCATGTTCATCTCAACGATATATCCATCCACTACCTTGACGAGGGCGACGCGGGCGGCTCCCCTGTCGTCTTCGCTAATTCGCTGGGCACCGACCTGCATCTGTGGGACGCGATCCTGCCCCACCTGCCCGCCGGTCTGCGCCTCATCCGCTATGACAAGCGCGGCCATGGCCAGACCAGCGTGCCGCCCGCGCCCTACGCCATGGGCACGCTCGTCCGCGACGCCGAGGCGCTGCTGGACCATTTGAACGTCCGCGACTGCGCCTTCGTCGGCCTCTCCATCGGCGGGCTGATCGCGCAGGGGCTGGCGGTCAAACGCCTCGACCTCGTCCGCTGCATGGTCTTGTCCAACACCGCGGCCAAGATCGGCAACCACCAGCTCTGGCAGGACCGTATCGATGCCGTCCGGTCCGGCGGGATCGAGGCGTTGGCCGATGCCACCATGGAACGCTGGTTCTCCCGCGACTTCCTCGCGACACCCGACTTGCAAACCTGGCGCGACATGCTGACCAGCCAGCCGGATGAGGGCTATATCGGCTGTTCGGCGGCCATCTCCGGCACCGATTTCTACACCCCCACCAGCGGCCTGCGCCTGCCCACGCTGGGCATCGCCGGCTCCGAGGACGGCGCCACCCCGCCCGACCTGGTGCGCGAAACGGTGGACCTGATCCCCGGCTCCGAATTCCACCTGATGCGCCGCACCGGCCACCTGCCCTGCGTCGAGGCGCCCGAGGCCTATGCCGCACGCCTGACGCAGTTCCTGACTGACACAGGCCATATCTGAGCCGGCCACACACACCGCGCCCTTCCCGCCATGACCGGCCCCGGCTACAGTCGAACGCAAAGACCCAGACCGGAGCCTTCATGTCGTCGCGCCTGCCCACCGCGTTCATTCTGATCACCGTCGTGATAGACGCCATGGGCATCGGGATCATCATCCCCGTGATGCCCGAGCTGATCATGGATATCGACGGCGGCACGCTTGCCTCGGCGGCGGTCTGGGGCGGGGTGCTGACCTCGCTGTTCGCGGTGATGCAGTTCCTCTTCGGGCCGATGGTCGGCAACCTCTCCGATCGCTTCGGGCGACGGCCGATCCTCTTGGGCTCGCTGCTGATCCTTGCACTCGACTACATGGTGATGGCCGTGGCCCACGCCATGTGGCTGCTTGTTCTCGGGCGCCTCGTCGGCGGCATGATGGCCGCCACGCAATCCACCGCCGCCGCCTTCATGGCCGACACCTCGCCGCCGGAAAAACGCGGCGCGGGCTTTGGCCTGGTGTCGGCGGCCTTCGGCATGAGCTTCGTGCTCGGCCCCGTGATCGGCGGTTTCCTGGGCGATCTGGGCCCCCGCGCGCCCTTCTATGCCGCCGCCACGCTGGCCTTTGCCAACTTCCTCTTCGGCTGGGCGGTGCTGCCCGAGACCATCACGCCCGACCGCGCCCGCCCCTTCGTCTGGGCCCGCGCCAACCCCTTCGGCGCGCTGAAACAGATCCGCGCTCTGCCCGGCCTCGGGCGCCTGCTGGTCGTGCTGCTGCTCTATCAACTGGCGTTCAACGTCTACCCCGCCGTCTGGTCCTATTTCACCACCGCCGCCTTCGGCTGGGACCCGTCGATGATCGGCCTTTCGCTCGGCATCTTCGGCATCTCGATCTTCGCCGTGCAGGCGGGGCTGATCGGCCTCACCATCTCGCGGCTGGGCGAGGCCGGGACCGTGGTGCTGGCCCTCGGCTTCGCGATCGTCAGCTTCGCCGTTCTGGGCGTCATCTCCAATGGCTGGCTGGCACTCGCCCTCACGCCCATCTCGGCGCTGGCCGCAATGTGCGTGCCCGCGCTGCAGGCCATCATGTCCCGCCGCACGCCACACGATGCCCAGGGCGAGCTTCAGGGCATCTTCACCTCCGTCGGCGCGCTGGCCATGATCATCTCGCCGCTGATGATGACCAACATCTTCGCCGCCTTCACGAGCCCCGATGCATCTTTCCGTCTACCCGGCGCCCCCTTCCTCGCCGCGCTTCTGCTGGTGGCCCTTGGCCTCGTCCTCTTTCTCACCCGCAGGCGCCACGTATCCGCCGATTACGCCGCGACAGGTCGCAATCGGCCTTGAAACCGCTTGGAAAAACCGATCAGGCTGGCGGTTAACGAACTCCGGGAGGGACCATGAAAACCATCAAAGCCGCCGTGTGCCACGAATTCGGCACCCCCCTCGTGGTCGAGGACGTGCGCCTGCGCGCCCCCGAACAGAACGAAGTCGAGGTCGCGCTGGAAACCGTGGCGATCTGCCATTCCGACATTTCCTATGCCGACGGCGCATGGGGCGGCTCCCTGCCGGCAGTCTATGGCCACGAGGCCGCGGGCCGCATCTCGGCCATCGGCGACGGCGTGACCGGCCTTGCCGTGGGCGACCCGGTGGTGGTCACGCTGATCCGCGCCTGCGGGCAATGCCCCAGCTGCGGCGCGGGCCGGCCCACGGGCTGCGAAACGCCCTTCGATGGCGATCACGGCGCGCTGTCGACAGCGGATGGCGGCAAGTTGCACCAGGCCATGGCCTGCGGCGCCTTTGCCACCGACGTGGTCGTGCACCACTCCCAGGTCGTGAAGATCCCCGAAGGCATGGCGATGGACGCGGCCTCGCTTCTGGCCTGCGGCGTCGTCACCGGCGTCGGCGCGGTGGTCAACGCGGCCCAGCTTCGGGCCGGACAGGACGTGGTGGTGATCGGCGCGGGCGGCGTCGGCCTCAATGCCATCCAGGGCGCGCGCATCGCCGGCGCCCGCCGCATCGTCGCCGTCGACATGACAGAGGACAAGCTGGCCGACGCGAAAGCCTTCGGCGCCACCGACGGCGTGCTGGCCTCCCAGGACAAACCATGGCGCGCCGCCAAAGCGGCGATGGGCCGTGGTGCCGACGCCGTGCTGGTCACCGTCGGCGCCGCCCGCGCCTATGACGAGGCCCCCCGCTACATCGCGAGCGGCGGAAAGGTCATCATGGTCGGCATGCCTGCCACGGGGGCCCAATCGACTTACGAGGCCGCAAACTTCGCCGCCGCCGGACAGAGCATGGTCGGTTCCAAGATGGGCGACGTGGTGATCCGCCGCGACATCCCCTGGATGATCGACCTCTACGGCCAGGGCCGGCTGAAACTGGACGAACTCATCTCCAACCGCTGGACCCTCGACCAGATCAACGACGCCATCGCGGACACCAAGACCGGCAATGCCCGGCGCAACGTCATCATGCTGCGATAGGCCGCCACCGGGCGCGGCATTTTCCGGCGACCGTCGTACGGTCTGTTAAAAAATGAGTCCGCCCGACGCGCACCGTCGCGATACCTCCCGGATACCGACGCGATACCGACACGGATTTCGGCTTTTCGACGCCGTTAACCCTTTGCCCGAATCGTACCGATTTCCGGCTTGCCCCGTCGCGCCTCTCGGGCCACCGTGCACACCGACAGCAGGGAGACCTTCATGAAACTCAAGGACCTCGACATCCTCGTCACTTCGCCCCCCGCGCCGGGTTGGGGCGGGCAGTACTGGATCCTGGTGAAACTGACCACGGATAACGGTATCATCGGCTGGGGCGAATGCTATGCCAGCAGCGTCGGCTCCGACGCCATGACCGCCGTCATCACCGACGTATTCACGCGGCACATGCAAGGCCAAAGCCCTGAAAACATTGAATTCATGTTCCGCCGCGCCTATTCCTCGGGCTTCACCCAGCGCCCCGACCTGACCGTCATGGGTGCCTTTTCCGGGCTGGAAATCGCCTGCTGGGACATCCTCGGCAAGGCCCGCGAACGGCCGGTCTGGGCCCTGCTTGGCGGGCGGATGAACGACCGCATCCGCGCCTATACCTATCTCTACCCCCTGCCCCATCACGACATCACCCCGTTCTGGACCTCGCCCGACATGGCCGCCGAGTCGGCGCTCGACCTGCTAAGCCGCGGATATACCGCGGTAAAATTCGACCCCGCCGGCCCCTACACCATGCGCGGCGGTCACATGCCCGCCGGCACCGACATCTCGCTCTCGGCCGCCTTCTGCAAGGCCATCCGCGAGGCCGTGGGCGACCGCGCCGACCTTCTCTTCGGCACGCACGGCCAGTTCACCACGGCGGGCGCCATCCGCCTTGCCAAGGCGATCGAGCCCTATGATCCGCTCTGGTACGAGGAGCCGGTTCCCCCTGATAACGTTGCAGAAATGGCCAAGGTGGCCGCGGCCACGTCGATCCCCGTCGCAACCGGCGAGCGCCTGACCACCAAGGCCGAATTCGCGCCTGTCCTGCGCTCCGGCGCGGCGTCGATCCTGCAACCGGCGCTCGGTCGCGCGGGCGGGATCTGGGAGGTCAAGAAGATCGCCGCCATGGCCGAAGTCTACAACGCGCAAATGGCCCCGCATCTGTATGCCGGGCCGGTGGAATGGGCGGCGAACATCCATCTCGCGGCCTCGATCCCCAATATCCTCATGGCCGAAACCATCGAAACGGAGTTCCATAACCGCTTGATCAAGAATACAATTCAGATCGAGGACGGCTTCATCATCCCGCCCGAAACCCCCGGGCTGGGGATCGAGGTGGACGAGGATCTCGCCCGCGCGCATCCCTTCACAGGCGACGGTCTGCACCTGCAAATGCAGGACGCGCCCTGCGATTACGTGAATGGCAATTCCTTCGCCGGGGGGGCTCCGGTCAAGGCCGAGTGAGAACCCGTCGCGGCGCTTTAAGACAAGCTTAACCGCTTCATGGTCTGATCGTGCTGGACATCCTTTGTGGGACCAAAACTCAGCAGCCGCCGGACTGCACCAGGCCGTAGCCATAGTGCGAGTCCCGCCCACCGGGACCCAAATCCTTCGCCGTGCTGCGCAGGTACGCCCGGGCGCCGTTCAGCGACAGCCCCCCGCGCGACGCCCGCCGCGCCAGGATCGCGGTCACCACCGGCGCGGCAAAGGATGTGCCCGAGCGATAGCTGCCGCCGTTGCCCCAGGCCACGTAAAGGTCCACGCCGGGGGCCGCGAACTCGATATGCTTGCCGTAATTGGCCCGGCCATAGAGCCGCCCGCCCGCATCCACCGCCGTCACCGCGATGGTGCTGGGCGAGGCCGCAGGATAGACCGGCGCACCGGATCTGTCATTGCCCGCGGCGGCCACGATCACCACGCCCTTGTTCTGCGCCAGCCCCAGCAACTTGGCGAACACCTGGTTGCTGGCCCCGGCAAAGGACATGTTGACCAGCCGCACGCCACTGCCCACCACCCAGTCGAGCCCGGCCGCCACGGCCTCCAACCGGCCGCCATCACTGCTTTTTTCCAGCCCGAACGCCTCGGCGGCATAGACCTGCACACCCGGCGCCAGGCCGGCCAGCGACCCGGCCCCGCTGGAGCCCGCGATCAGGCCCGAAACGGCGGTGCCATGGCTGGCCCCGGTGCGGCGCGCGCCCTCGCGCAGAAAGCTCTGGCGCACGATCCGCACCCCGCCAAAGGCCGGATGGCCCGCATTGACCGCACCGTCGATCACGCCCACGCGGATGCTACGCCCCACGCGGCAGCTCTGACCCGGCGCGTCGCCCACCATCAGCGCGTGGTAAACGCGCGGACCGGCAGAGCGGAAATAGATCTTGTGCAGGTCCAGCACCGCCGACGGCGTGCGGCCGGCCAACAGCGCCCGCCCCTGTGCCAGGGTCAAGGTGCGCGGGAAGGAAAAGAAATACATCTGCTGACCGAATTGCGGCAAGGGGCGTTCGCGCAACAACGTGGCGCCAGAGGTGACCAAGGCCTGCACCGCGCCCGCGGCCTGCGCCCTGTTGACCAGTAACACGTATTCTGGCGAGCCGTCTGCGGTCGCAACCTCGTCCCCTGCCGCCCGGCGCAGCCCACCGCTCGGTTTTTTACGCGGGTTGTTGCCTGCGTCCCCGCCCCGTCCGCCGGCGCCCTGCTGGACCTCGACGAGACCGGGAAGACCGCAGGTCCCGGCGCAGCCGGGCGCGGCCACGGCCACCGCCGCTCGCGCCTCCTGCGGTATCGTTGCCAGCGTCAGACACAGCGTTGCAAAGGCAAGAAAGAAGCGGAAAAAAGTCATGTCATTCAGCGCTTTCAACAATATCGTCGCGCGCCATCAATGCCGTCACAGCCTCGGCGCGCGCCGCGTCGTCAGGGGCGGCCAGCGTGTAAAGCCCGATCGCCGACGGACCGTCCACGATCACCAGCCCCTGCTCCAGCAGAAGCGCCCGGATCTCCGCCTCCGCGGCATCCTCGGCAAAGGCCACGCGGATCGTGAACTCCGCGCTTGCAGCCGGGCTTTCACCACCGGCCAGTTCAAAATCAGTTCCGCCATCATACCCGATATACGCGGTTTGCGCCACAACCAGGCCGAACAAGACAACCGCCGCGATCTTCCAGAAGCTGCCGGGCGCTGTCGGCAGGTTCGCCGCCTCCGGCAGACCGGCCTGCGGCACGACCGGGCTGCCGGCCTCGGCGTCGATCTCACGCATCAGCCGGGACAGGCCCATTTCACCGGGCGAGGACACCTCCTCGGCCTGCATCTCGCGGCGCATGGCCTTCAGCGCCTCCAGCTCTCCGGCCAGCTGCGGATCGGCCGCCACGGCGGCCTCGACGGCAGCGCGCTCCTCGCCTTCCAACGTGTCATTCGCCAGAAAGACCAGCAGCGCCTCGATCTCGTCACGCGAAAGTTCAGGGGTATCGCTCATGACCGGACCTCCTTCATGCGCGCCGACAGGCAATGCAGCAGCAGCTTCTTGGCGTGGAAAACCCGCGTCTTGATCGTGCCCTCGGGCACCTCGGCCACGGTGGCGATCTCGCCATAGGTCATGTCTTGGTAGAACGCCAGTTCCACCGCCGCGCGGTGCTGCGGCTTCAATTGGTCCATGCAATAGCGCAGATGCTCCGCCTCCTGCGCCGAGGCAAGGCAGGTCGCCGCATCGGGGCTGTCATCGACGCGCTCGTCGATCTCGTCGGTCAGGTCGACCCGTTTGTGTTTGCGAAAATGATCCATCGTTTTCCTGTAGGCTATGCCGAATACCCATGTTTTCACCGTCGACCTTCCCTCGAAGCGCCCTGCCGAGCGCCAGATGTCCATGAAGACGTCATGCTGTATGTCGGCCGCCTCGTGCGGATCGTTCATTTTCGAGACGATGAACCGGAAAACCGGCTTTTCCAGTTCCTTGTAGAAGGCGGCAAAGGCGGTCCGGTCGCCGTCGGCCATTCGCCTCAGAAGATCTGCCAGGTCCTTGTTCTGCATGCTGCACCGTCGCTTGCCCCTGCGCGCCGTCGCAGGCGCCACCCGCCACAGGATGCAATGGGATCGCCCACACGGTCAAAGCCTAACATGCGAATTGTGCTCGACCGGCGTTCTCGATGCCCGGCCAACGGGCGCGATCAGGGCAGTTGACCCAGCCACAGCCAGACCGTGAGGATCGACAGCGCGGTCGCCACCAGCACGGTCGTCGCCGCAACGCGCATCACGCGGCCATACATGCTCGCGAAAATATAGACGTTGATCCCCGGCGCCATCGCCGCTGTCAGAACCGCAGACCGCGTCGCGTCCACAGACAGGTCAAAGGCCAGCCCCACGACCCGTGTAACCAACGGGTGCACCACGAGCGAGATCAGGCACAGGTAGAGAACCAGCCGCAAGTCGCCTTCGGGGCGATAGCTCGCCAGCACCCCGCCGACTCCGAACAGCGCAGCCGGAAGCGCCGCGCGGACCAGAAGGTCCAGCGCGTCGTCCACCGTGCCCGGCAACGGCAGTCCACTGAGATTCACGGCAAAGCCCAGAAGAATGCCCAGGATCAGCGTATTGGAAAACATCGCCTTCAACACGCGCATCACGAGGCCCGAGCCCGCCAGCCCCTTGGCGCGGACAATCTCCATCGCCGTGATCCCGATGCCATAACAAATGGGCGAATGCAGCGCGATAATGGCATAGTTGGCCTCCAGCGCGTCCGGCCCGTAGGCGCGTTCGGTCAGAGGCAGCCCCAGCAGAAGCGAGTTGGAAAAGAGGCCGCAAAAGCCGATGGCCACGCAGTCCTCCCAAGGGCGCTCGAACAGGAACCGCCCGCCCAGCATGCCCAGTCCAAAGCCCGACACGGCCCCCGCATAGAAGCTCAGCAGCACACGCCATTCGAAGTATTGACCAAGGTCCAGCCGCGAGATGGCCACGAACAGCAGGCAGGGAACCGCGAAGCTCTGGACAAAGGTCATCAGCCCGTCAACGCCGCTCTGGCTGAACCATCCGCGCCAGACCGACACGTAGCCGAAGCCGATAATAATGAAGACCGGCAGGATAATGTCCAGCAGAGCCTGCACCGGGCTAGTCCTTGTAGGTGATCACCATGCCGTCATAGGCCGGGGTGATATGGTCGGGGGTTTCGTCGACAAGGGTCTGGTAATCCATGTCGATATGCATGTTGGTCAGCACGCCGCGGCGTGGGGCGGCACGCTCGATCCATTCCAGCGACTGCTCCAGATGGGAATGCGTCGGGTGCGGCGTGCGGCGCAGCGCGTCGAGGATCCAGCAATCCAGGTGTTCCAGAACCTTCCAGCTATCCTCGGGAATCTCTGCCACATCCGGCAGATACGCCAGATCGCCCACCCGGAACCCAAGCGCCTCGATCGAGCCATGATTAACCTCGAACGGCCGCAGGGTGATGGCCCCGCCCTGCCCCTCGATCACCACGTCACCCCTGATCGTGTGCATGTCGAGAATCGGCGGATAGGGACTGTCCTCGGGCTGGGTAAAGGCGTAGCCGAACCGCGCATAAAGCGCATTCTGCGTGTCGCCATCGGCCCAGACCGGCAGGCGCTGGCGCATGTTGAAGACGATCATGCGCAGATCGTCGAGCCCGTGCACGTGGTCGGCGTGGCTGTGAGTGTAGACGACCGCATCGAGCGTGCCGACACCTGCGTCCAGAAGCTGCGCGCGCAGGTCGGGCGAAGTGTCGATCAGCACGCGTGTCGTGCCGGCCTCGCCTTGCCGTTCGATCAGCATCGAACAGCGGCGGCGATAATTCCTTGGGTTCTCAGGGTCGCAATCGCCCCAATGACCGCCCAACCGCGGCACGCCGCCCGACGATCCGCAGCCAAGGATGGTGAACCGTGTTTCCCCCATCAGGCAGCGGCTTTCCACTGGGCGGCTTTCCAGAACAGCCGGTCGAAATTGGCCTGCGTCTGCGCCGCAAAGTCTGGCCAGTCCATGCCAAACACCTCCGCCCCCACCTTGGCCGTGTGAACCGTGTAAGCCGGCTCATTGCGCTTGCCCCGATAGGGTGGCGGCGCGAGGTACGGCGCGTCGGTTTCCACCAGGATCCGGTCCACAGGGGCCGTGGCAAAGATGTCCCGCAATTCCTGGCTTTTGGGAAAGGCCGAAATCCCCGACATCGACAGGTAGAACCCCAAATCAAGCGCCGTCTTGCCCAGCGCTGCACCTGACGAAAAGCAATGCATCACGCAGCTGTATCCGCCGGCCTTGTGCTCTTCTGCCAGGATCCGCGCCATGTCCTCGTCGGCATCCCGCGCATGGATGATCAGCGGCAGGCCGGTCTGGCGCGCCGCCTCGATATGCAGGCGCAGGCTTTCCTGTTGCGCATCGGCGCTCTCGGCGGTGTAATGGTAGTCCAACCCGGTCTCGCCAATGCCGACGAACTTGGGATGCTTGGCCAAATTCACCAGTTCGTCCACACCCGCCATAGGCTCGTCCGCCACGCTCATCGGGTGCGTCCCGGCGGCATAGAACACCTCGTCATGCGCCTCGGCAATCGCCCGCACCCGAGGCTCCAGCCTCAACTTGGTGCAGATGCTGACCATCCGCGTCACGCCGGCCTCGACCGCGCGAGCGACCACGTCGCCGCGTTCTTCGTCGAAGGTCTCGAAATCAAGATGGCAATGGCTGTCGGTAATCTGGACTTGGTCGGTCATGGGGCCTTGGAATTGACGGTGTTCAGAGGGATGTAGCGGTCTGCTGCAACTTGAACACCGTATCAAGCACCAGCGCGGCAGGGTCAAGGTTGACCGCCCGCCCGTGACGCGCCCGTGCGCCGACCTCTTGCGCGCAGTCAGCCCAGGCCCGCGCCTGCACCGGACTGCCCGCCAGCTTGCCGATGACCTCTGCCTCGCCCGCGACGGCCTCGGGTGGCAGTATCCCGGTGGCCCCTGCCCGTGCGACGCGGGCCAGGAACATGTCCACCAGCGTCAATAGCAGATCCAGCTTTTGCTCCGCTCCGCGCTGTGCCGCCGCTTCGGCCAGCTTTATCGCACGGGGACGGTCCAGCATCGGCAAGCTGGCGGCAAGTCCGACGATCTCGGCATAGATCTTCAGGCCGTCAAGATTGTAGAGCCGCACCGCCTCTCCCGCTGAACCGCCCGACAATTCCGCCAGCCCCGGCGCCTGGCCACCGGGGTCCACCCCCGCCTGGTCCAGCGCGGCGATCACATTGTCGGGGCTCAGCCGCTCCAGCCGCAATTCGCGGCAACGCGAGCGGATCGTCGGCAATAGCCGCGCGGGCTGATGCGCCACAAGCAGCAATGTGGTGCGCACCGGCGGTTCTTCCAGCATCTTCAAAAGCGCGTTCGCTGCCGAAGTGTTCATCTCATCGGCGGCGTCGATGATCACCACACGGCGCCCGCCATCCACGGCGCTCAGGTTGACGAAGTCCGCCAGCTCGCGCACCTCGTCCACCCGGATCTCGCGCGAGAACTTGCCGTCTTCGAAATTCTTCTGCCGGTCGCTGTCGGTGGTCCCCTGGCCGCCACGCCGCACAAGGTGCAGCCCCGGCTCGGACCCTGCCAGTACACGCCGCGTGACCGGGTGATCCTCGGCAATCTCGAGGCTGTCGGGCGCGGGCAGTGCATCGCCGAACAACCCGCCGCCATCGGCGTCAGGGTCGGGCGTCGCCAGCAGGAACCGCGCGATCCGCCACGCCAGCGTCGCCTTGCCCACGCCGCGGGGGCCGTGAATCAGCCAGCCGTGATGCAGCCGACCCGCGTTGAACGCCTGCAAAAACGCCCCCTGCGCAGCGTCCTGCCCGAAAAGGCGGGCAGTCTCGCGCGGGTGCGGCGCGCCTTCGACGCGGTCGGGAAGCGGAATGTCACGGTCCATCATGTCAGGCGCGGTTCTACCGCAGCCCGCACATCCGCCGCAATCGCTTCGATCCCGCGATTGCCGTCGATCACCACGAACCGGTCAATGAATTCCTCGGCGAGGTCCAGGAATCCCTGCCGCATCTGCGCTTGCAGGCTGGCGCCGAAGCTCTCGAACCGCTCCTCGCTGCCGCCGCGCGACAAGGCACGTTCCAGCCCGGTGCCCGGGTCCATGTCTATCAGGATCGTCAGGTCCGGCTCGCGCCCGATCATCAGGTCGTGCAACGCGTCGACCTTGTGGCGCAAATCCCCGCGGCTCAGCCCTTGGTACATGCGCGTGCTGTCGGCAAAACGGTCGCAGATCACCACGTTCCCGGCCGCCAGCGCAGGCTCGATCAGCCGTTCCAGATGATCCCGCCGAGCGGCGGTGAACAGCAGCAATTCGGTCTCCGCCGACCAGCGGTCGGCATCGCCTTCCAGCACCAGCTTGCGGATTTCCTCGGCGCCTTCGCTGCCGCCCGGCTCGCGTGTCAGAATGACCTCGCGCCCCGTGCCTTGCAAATGCTCGGCCAGCAGACGGGCCTGCGTGGACTTGCCCGACCCGTCGATGCCTTCAAAAGTGACGAAACGGCCCTGACCGCTCAAAGCGCGCCCTCGGGCCCCTGTTGCAGACGTTTCAAAAGCACACCCGCGACCGTCTTCAGCCGGACGGCAAAGCCACCCACGGCAACGCTTTCAGAGGCGACCAGCGGCACGCGCATCTCCGGCAGCCCGTCGGGCGTAAAGACCAACTGGGCCAGTTCGTCACCCTGCGAGATGGGCGCGCTCAGCGGGCCTTCATAGACCACTTCGGCGGTCATGTTGTCCGAACCCAAGACCGGCACCAGTGTCGTAAGGTCCTCTGCGGGCGTAAGTCCTACGGTTGACGCGCTTCCCATCCAGACTTCTGCGCGCGAGACTTCGTTGCCGGCTTTGACGATCTCTTTTTCGGCAAATTGGCGAAAGGACCAGTTCACAAGGGCTTCCGCCTCTTGTGCTCTTTGGGCAGCAGTGTCCAGTCCTGACAGTACGAACACCACCCGGCGCCCACCCTGCTCGGCAGATCCGGTCAGGCCATAGCCCGCCGCCTCGGTATGCCCGGTCTTGAGGCCGTCCGCCCCGATCCCCAGCTTCAGCAAAGGGTTGCGGTTCTGCGTGTTCTGCGGCGCGCGCCCGTCGAACTCGTACTCGGTCTCGGCAAACATCGGATAGAAGTTCGGAAAGTCCTTGATCAGGCGCTCGGCCAGGATCCCAAGGTCGCGCATGCTCATCCGATGGCCCGCGGCTGGCCAGCCGTTAGAATTGGCGAAGGTCGAGTTGGTCATCCCCATGTCCTGCGCCCGCTGGGTCATGAAGCGGGCGAACCCGGCCTCGGTGCCGTCCGGGCTCAACGCCTCGGCAATCACCGCGCAGGCGTCGTTGCCGGACAGAACGATGATCCCGCGCAGCAGGTCCTCGACGCTCACCCGGTCTGTGGTGTCCAGGAACATGGTCGAGCCGCCATAGCTCATGGCGTGCTGCGATACCGGAAGCTTTTCCTGCAGGGAAAGCCGCCCGTCGCGGATCGCCTCGAACGCCACGTAAAGCGTCATCAGCTTCGACATCGACGCCGGCGGCAGCGGCTCGTCGGCATTCCGGCTGAGCAGAACAGTACCGGTGCCCAAGTCCTTGACATACGCGGCCTTGGCGCTTGTGTCGAACGCCTGCGCCGGCAAGGATAGCGCAATCACCGCGACACAGGCGGCCAGGAAACGTGCAAGTAAGGTCATGGGCAGGGTCCGGTTCAGTTGGTTACAGCGTACGCGTCATCAAAACCAACCTCTTTGACCTTTTTCAACAGGACACTTCGCTCGGACTTGGACTGGGCAGGTCCGACGACCACGCGCCAGAAGGTCTTGCCCTGCGAGCTCTGTTTTTTAACGGTCGGAACCATTCCTTCCTGCCGCATGGCGGTGGCGGTATTCCGCGCATTCTGCTCGACCGAGAAGATGCCGATCTGCAAGTACGGCTTCGACAGGGACGAACTCGAGCGCACCGGCGCCGCCGCCGCTTGGGTCGGTTCCGGCGTCGGCTCGGTGGCAACAGCGGCCGTGGCGCCGGCTGTCTGGGTTGCCGGCCTGACGGGCTCGGCGGCCTCGGCGGTCTCAATCGCAGCAGCGGCTCCGGCCAGCGGGTCCAGCGTGGTCTGTTCGACCGCGGCGGGGGCCAGCGCGCCCTCTTCGCCCTCGGTCTCGGCGGCGGCCAGCGCATCGGGGTCCGGCGCGGACTCTCGGCGCAGGGCCGTCACGTTCAACTGCGACGGCGCACCGGCCAGCATGCCCAGAGCGTCGGCGGCATCGGACGAGACCTGAAGGATCGGCCCCGGATTGCTGCGTTCGCGGCGGAACAGCGCGCCAATGACGAACTTGCCGTTCTTGGTGTTGCGGATGATCACGCGCTCGGGCTCCTGCACATCCGGGTGCGCAACCCATACGCCGCCCAGCGACGGGCGCCCATCCCACAGTCCCTTGTCGGTCACCTGGAACACGTCGGGCGCTTCCACGTCCCGCTCGATCAGCTTGACCGAATTGTCCGCAGAGGTCACCTCCTCATTTTCGTTGGCCTGCGATTTGAAAAGGCCGAATTCTCCGCCTTCGGTGCATCCGCTCAGCACCAGCGCAATCACGCTGGAGGCCGTGATCAGGCGCACGCGCGCACCTTTGCCCATCCATTGAAATGTCATGTTTCGTCCCTTGCCTGTCATGCACCATTTTGGGTGCGGGTGCCGGTTATCCGGCGTTTGCTCGAGCACGCAGAAACCTGCGATTGACAACAGAATAACCGCTCGGGACCGTTCTGAAAAGTCTACAAAGCCGATTCGGTGAATTTCCCCTGAACTTCACGGCTTTCAGAATCGCGAAAGCCACAGTAACAACACCGAACGCGGAGGTTTGGCAGAGTGGTCGAATGCACCGGTCTTGAAAACCGGCGGGCGTGAAAGCGTCCCCAGGGTTCGAATCCCTGAGCCTCCGCCACCGAGACACTTTGGCGCCAAGCTTTTAAGAGAAAAAACCTGAAACGCTAAATCGAGATAGAGTGACGGGTGCATTTTGAGCCTGTAATTATTCCAGGCGCCCAATCTCCAACCAAGTCATAAAAGTTTTCTTCGTGGTTTTTCATTGCCGGCGACTACACTTGGTCTGCCCCTTTCGAGGGGTCCGGGTTTATTGTTGTTGATTGGTTCAACAATTTTGGTTTCCAGTAGAGGCAGTTGGTCAAGGCACTACGATAATTAGGAGCCTGCGCCTCTTGGATAGGGAAAACTTTTCTTAACTCGCTTTCCGAGTTTCTCTAGCCGCTGCAGTTGTTTCACCCCCGTCGCAACAATCGTTTTCCGACATGTTTTCGGTACTTGCCGCGTCACGGTCCGTGACCTCAAGCCGTTCGAAATCGACATAAAAAGTAGAGCCGGTACCAAGCGCGCTGACATATCCGATATTCGCGTTGTGGCTTTCGACGATTTGTTTGGAAATGTTAAGTCCCAGGCCGGTGCCCCCGACCCTGCGCACGTCGGATGAATCGAGCTGGCTGAACTTGCCGAAAACGCGTTCCTCCGCGAAGTCGGGAATACCCGTGCCCTTGTCCTCGACCGAGATACGAACGCGGCTTTCAACGTTTTCGACAAACACCTTCACGGCGCCATTGTCCTTGGAGAACTTAACGGCATTCGACAGAAGATTGTTCATCACCTGTATCAGCCGTTTCTGGTCCCCCATGATCCGGCATTCGTCCTTGCAGGCATGTAACTCGAGCTTGATCCCGAGCATACTGGCATAGCCTGACATGGAGTCGACGGCCTCTCTGGCCAGGTCGTTGCCGCAGATCGGCTCCATTTGGAAGTCGATCTCGCCCGCTTCGATCTTCTGCAGGTCGAGCAAATCGTCTATCAGGTTAGCCAACCGGCGGCTGTTCTTGGTGGCAATGTCGAAAACAGGCGCGAAATTCTGAGGCAGCTCTCCGAGCACGCCGTTCTTGACCAACTCGAGCGACCCGATGATCGAGGTGAGCGGCGTGCGTAATTCATGGCTAACAGTGGAAAGAAACTGCGATTTGACCTCCAAGGCCGCCTTGGTCCGCTCGTGGTCTTCCTCGATCATTTGCATTTGCCGCAAACGGTCCTGGTAGCCGCGGTAGAACTTCGCGGAGATGTCCACGATGAAATAAAGCACGAACATGATCGTGAAGAACTGTAGCCAGATCGGCGATGTGAGCGGCGGGGCGTAACGCACGAGGTCCAGGAGCGCGATGAAGAGAAACGTGACGCTGTAGATCGAAAGGCGCAGTATGAGGATGCCGATCATCTGGCTGTTGTACATCGCCGCGAAGAGCGATGCCGAGAACAGGAAAAACAGCGAGGTGAACTGGCCGCCCTCTGTTTGCTGAAAGGCTATGTTGGCGATGAAGACGCTGATCGCCATGGCGCTGATGGCGGTGTTGATGGCGATGCGTCTCAGAAGTTTCCGACCGAACACCGGATCTTCGCCGTCCCACGCCTTGGCGTGCACACCGAGGATCTGGTCTAGCATTTCCGTCAGCACGACGACGCCGTAGCACGCGAAGATCGAGATCGGGTCGAAATACAAGGCCGCCAAAAGCGCTGCCGCGAAGAAGCTCGCCTGCCGTTGCCAGATCAACTGGTTGGACAGGGCCATATAGTCCTTGATCCGTTGTTCGCGGCCTTGCGAAGCGAACCAGTCTCTTGGTGCCGACCAAGTCCTCAGTAGCGTTCTCATGTTTGCCTCTGCTTCTACAGGAGTTGCCAGAACATAATGAACCTATTTGTTTAAATTCTGCCGTTAATTGGGCAGAAAACGGCATTTCGCCGGACAAGCCAAGGCAGAAATGCCCATGCACGAACTCTCGTTAAGCGGTTCCTCGCCAAACGAGCGCACAAACCCGTCCCTGATGCGTCGCTCAGATTGCGGTCCGACACTGCGACCGAAGGTTACGCCGCTTCGGAGTTGCCCGATTTGAAAGAGGCATATACGCCCGAAAGTGAGGGGAACTCGATGCTCGCCTGAGGAATATCCTTCAGCGGACCGAAAACCGGCGTGCGCGCCAGGACCGCTTCGCGCTGTTCCCGGAAATTGGCTGTCAGAAGCTGTATAGGTTTCGCCAGCCCGGGATAACTGCGGGGTTCCAGTACCGGTTTGTATCCGAGGTAGCGACAGTAGAACGCCGTGTGCTCGGCGCGAACCGGGGCCAGGGCCAAGTCGATGTTGTAGAAGATCGACGCGAGGAACGGAATGCGCAACGTCAGGAAGTTCAGCGGAACCCGCTTCTGTCTGGCAGTTGGAGAGATCACGAAACGCGTCGGGTCGAGAATGGTTCGCCTCTTCTTGAGATCATCCAGAAGTTCCGGAAAGACCTCGAGCGTCGGTGATGTCTGGCAAAGTTTCGACACGAGATGCAATCGGACAGCCGACCATATTTTGCCATCCACCCTGACTGCGACATGCACACAATTCTCGGATTCGTCGAACGGGTCGGTCATCCTGTGGTCCGCTCTTGCGGTCACGGCTCCTTCGGCGCGATAGCAAGAGTACCGCAGGCGAAAGACGTCTTCCATGGCGTCGTCGTCGTTCGTCAGAACCTCGTAGCGGGACTGCTCGAGAGCCGCGATGACCTGCTCATTCATGGTTGATCCTTCAAAGCTGCGGTTTCAGGGCGTCGCACGGCACACCAGAAGGTCGCTGTAGCCGCGATAGACAGAGCGCTGGTTGATGATCTCAAAGCCTGCCGCGGTGACGGCCGACGCAATCTCGGCCGCGGTGTGCGTCCAATACGTACCGTCTCGCTGTGCCTTGAAGATGGCCTTGTTCTGCTTGGCGATCTGCCGTCCCTGCCAAAAGATTCTGAGCGCACCGAACAGGCCGTGTTCTTGCCGGATCCTGGAAAACAGAAAATTGCGCCAGTCCCGGACATCCATCGGACGGCCGAGATCGACGAGGTAGAGAATTCCGCCCGGACGCAGCATCCGGCGGATGTCGGCAAGCCGGTGCTCCGGGTCCGGCATAGCGTATAGGGAATGCACACTTATGACGAGATCGGCGCCATCCGGTACTTCGACGCCTTCCAGTCCGACATTCTGGTACGTGACGTTCTTGTGCCCGGACAGTTTCGCCTTTGCGGCCTGCATCATTCCGGGGTCGGGCTCGACGAGGCAGATACTGCTGTCAGCGCACAGGCGCGCCGCGATCTCGGTGTAGTTTCCTGTGCCGCCGCCGACGTCGTAGATGATCTTCGGCGTGTCGGTCCCTGCCAGGAAGTCTTCGAACTCCTGCATTAACGCCTTGTACTCTGGATTGTGCCTCGACAACAGGTCGTAGGCTGTCGCATAGGCGCTCCAATCAGCGTTCGACGCGTGATCAGGACTATTTGTTCCACCAGCACTCAAGACGACCACGTCCTTCCCAAAGCACATGAGACGGCAATTGTGCAGCCTCTAAACTGGGTGCGAAATCAATCGCAGGCCAATATTATCATTAGCAAATTCTTAATATTTCAGATCGACATTGCAACACACCGCGGCGACAAAAGGTTGATTCAACACCTATTGTTTCCACTCGAGGTTAGTTTTGATGCAAATCGGCCACATCACCTGTTCGGTTTAGGGCTCAACTTCGACACACGTGGTGTGCAGGTCGAGGAATACAGGGCGATCAACCCATCAGTGCATTATTGGCCGGCAATCCGTTGGACATCCGCATCTCGGGGCGGTCCCTGAGCCGAACTATGGCCAGGTTAAGGCAAGGGCGTCGAAACGGGAGCAAAAATTTCCCGATTTTGACAAAGAACAACCGAAATCGTCGGCGACAAGCCCCACGAAGCGCTGGAGCGCGATGAACGTGGAGTCTTGATGTTCGTACTGCCCTATACTGACGGCCCGGTCGTTCTGGACCTGGTTGCACATTTCCTTGGTGTCGCGTCACACGACAATGTAAATGCCGCCCCGTCGGGATATACGGCAGGCCGTGGCCTGGTGTCGGACCCGATGGCGGTAAATGCGTGCGGGCCGTTGTTGGTCGAGATACCGCACTTGCGGCCTGCCGCGTGCGCCTCGCAGCGCCCGGCATTTGCGGACGCGTCGCGGGATGCCACGACAATCCCGTGGCCGCTTAAAACTCCTTAAAGTTGTCTTAATTTGGCCGATTTCTCAAGGTCATAACTGTAAGCAGGCGACCAAGGCCGCAACAGTCAGCAACAGGTCCGGGAAATGCGTGACCTGCAAGGAGCAATGGAAATGCATCTACTTGCCGTAGACGATGAACCGACAATCCTCGAGCTGCTTCAGTTGCTCATCCAGACGCTCGGCGACCACACCGTGACCACGGCCACGTCTGTCGCAGAGGCACTGGAACTACTGGACAAGCCAGAGACCCCGGCGATCGATTGTTTCCTCATCGATATCCAGATGCCGGACACCGACGGTATCTCGCTTTGCGGGACGCTCCGCGCGCGCCCCGAGTATCAGCTGACGCCCATCCTGATGCTCACGGCAATGACCGACAAATCCTACATTGACCGGGCCTTCGCGGCGGGGGCCAGCGACTATATCACCAAGCCGTTCGATGTCGACAACCTGCGCGGCCGTATCCAGCTGATCAACGATCTGTCCAAAAGCAGCCGGCAGACCGCCATCAGCGCCAGGTCCAAGGCAGAGCCAGAGCCGCTCGGGGACGGGTCCACGACGCTTGCGCTGCATGAACCGATTTTCGTACAGGACGTGGACGGGTGCATCACGTATCTCGCGCTTGAGAACTACGTGTCGTTGATGTCGAGAAAAAAGCTGTTCGGGTCGTCCATCATCGGGTTCACAATCCGGGACATCGAAGAACTGCACCGGAAATCATCCCGTTACGAATACGAGTGCATCGTGACCGACGTGGCCGAGGCGATATCTGTCGCACTCGAAGAGTTCGGAGCGTTGATTTCCTATGCAGGGAACGGCACCTACCTCTGCGTCCTGGAATACGGATCGCAATTGAGTCCAGATAAGCTGGCGGATCAGGTGAACCTGATCCTGCGCAGCATGGAGCTTTATTCGAACGATGGCACGCCGATCAATGCGTTCGTCTCGGCCGGCGAGCAGGTTCGCCTGGTCTGGAAATCAGGCCAGAGCGCGGTGGACGCGCTGGCCACGGCGCACGAAAGCGCGGAGCGCGAAAGCGGGCGCCACGCTCGCAACCTGGAAGATTTCTGGTACGACAAGGACAGCATGGGGTTCTAGAGACTCCAAGCTATACTGCTCCGAATGTCGCCATGAATCGCTTCGGGTTTTCCTGAAGCTGCCACACGAGCAACCTGTCAGAGCGACGGCAAAAAGCATGCCGAACGGCAAGCGCCCCGAAATCCGTACTGAAAACGCCCTTCTCCGATCAAAACAGACAATCGCTAACGCCGGATCGCGCTATCAGCACCCCTCATCTGCGTCCATTGTGCCATAGGTTCTTTCGGCGATCCCGATGGTTGACAGCTCGCTCTCGATCACTTCCAGGAATTTCGCCTCGGCCTCCGAACGGCGGCGGGCGGGATTGCTCAGCAGGTAGATGCTCACCATCGGCAGATTGTCATAGGGCGGCAACTGCCGGATGTGCCCCGCCGCCACGTCCTGTGCCGCCACGTGCAGCGGCAGCGCACCAATCCCCACATTGGCCATGATCATGCGCCGGATCTCGTTCAGACTCGACGACACGCCGCGCCAGTCGCGCGACAGATTCAGCCGCGCCCGCAGCTTCGAGATCGCCTCCAGAGGGCCACCTTCGGCTTCCGTCTGGAACGCCACGAAAGGCTCCCCCTCCAGATCCTCGGGCCTGATCTCCTCGGCCCCGAACAGCGGATGCCGCGCCCCGCAATACAGCCCGAAATACTCGCGGTAGAGCACCATCGTCATCAGGCTCTTGGGCACGCTCGACAACAGGCATATCCCGAAACTGGCCCGGTTCAGCTTGATCATCGTCTCCACTTCGTCGCTCTCGTAGACGGTGAAGGAATAGGTCACGCTGGGATGCGCCTGGGCAAATCGGTTCAGGATGCTGTCGAAATGCTCCGAGATGACCGAACTGGTGATCGCGATAGAAAGATGCCCGCGCAACTCGGCATTGTCCTCGTCCAGGATCGCGGGGATCTGCGACACCGTACCGAAGATCGTGGCGCATTCGGTATAAAGCACCTGCCCGGCCCGCGTGATGGTGAACTCGTTGGGCTTGCGGATCACCAGCGTCTTGCCGATCGCCTGCTCCAGCCGCTTCAGCGCCGCCGACACCGTGGGCTGTTTCAGGCCCAGATGGGTCGCGGCCTTCGAGATGCCCCGCTGCTCGACCACCACCATGAAGGTGCGCAACAGGTTCCAGTCCAGGTTCCAGGGAAAGCGGGGGCGCTGCGGCAAGCTCATAGATTTCACCTATAATCAGGATGCTTATTATTTATTTGCGCGATAGCCGCCCTCATGCAAGGCTTTTGCAGGAGCGGTGCAATCCGCCGGTGCTGCACGGGCGAAAGACCCGCCACTTAAAACCAACATGGAGAGACATATGACATTCCGCCGAACCGTTCTGAAATCCGCTGTCGTGGCCATGGGCCTTGCCGTGGCCGGCCTCGCGCCCGCTGCCGCGGAAGAACTTGAAACCCTTAAGGAAAAGGGTGTCATCCGCATCGCGATGTCCGGCGCCTACCCGCCGTTCAACTTCGTCAACGACCAGAACGAGGTGGTGGGCTTCGACCCCGCCATCGGCACCGAGATCGCCAAGCGCATGGGACTCGAGGCCGAGATCGTCACCACCGCGTGGGATGGAATCATCGGCGGGCTGCTTTCCAACAAGTACGACGCCATCGTCGGCTCCATGACCATCACCGACGAACGGGACGAGGTCGTGGATTTCGTCGGCCCCTACTATTCCGACAAGCGCGCCATCTTCACCCAGCCCGGCTCGGGCATCTCCAGCCTCGAGGACCTCGAAGGCAAGAAGGTCGGCCTGACCTTGGGTGAAACGCACGAGGACTGGGCGCGCGAGCGCGGCTACAACGTCAGCACCTACAAGGGCCTGCCCGAACTGCTGCTGGAGCTCGAGAATGGCCGCGTCGACGCCATCGTGAACGACTCCATCGCCGCCATCCTCGCCATGGGCGAGAAAGGCCAGGAATACGAGATGTTCGCCGATCCCACGACCGACCCCTTCGGCGCGGGCATCGCCATCCGCGAAGGCAGCCCCGAACTCGCCGCCGCCATGCAGGAGGCGCTCGATTCCATGATGGAAGACGGCACCTATCTCGAACTCGCTGAAAAGTGGGTCGGCGCAGATATCCGCTAAACCTTTTCGCCCCGCCGCCATCGCAGGGTGGCGGGGCCTTCCGGGAACCTGATCCCCGATCGGACCGGCTGACGGCCCGCGCGCACTGCGCCTTGCCGCCGTCCCGTCCAAGCACGTACTCGATCTCGCCGGACAAGAGCCCCGTGCATGCCCCGGCCCCGCGATCTGCCAGAAGGACACGCCATGGACATAGAGTTGATGCAAAGGGTCTACCCGTTCTTCCTGCAAGCCGCGTGGGTGACGATCCAGCTGTCTGTCCTGACGGCCTTGCTCGGCCTCACTTGCGGCGCGCTTGGCGCGGCGATGCGGCTCTCGCGCCTCGCGGTCTTCCGCTTCATCGGCGCGGCGTATGTCAGCGTCTTTCGCGGCACGCCCGCGCTCATCCAGCTTTTCATCCTCTATTTCGGCGGGCCCCAGGTCGGCATCCAGCTCGACGCGTTCGAGGCCGGAGTCATCGGCCTTGGCGTCAATGTCGGCGCCTACATGACCGAAACCATCCGCGGCGCGATCATCTCGATCCCCAAGGGCCAGCGCGAGGCCGCCCGCACCCTCGGCCTCAGCCGGTGGCAGACATTCTACAACGCCATCCTGCCCCAAGCCGCCCGCCTGATGGTCCGCCCGCTGGGCGTGAACCTCAACATGCTGATCAAGTCCACCGCGCTCGTGGCCGCCATCTCGGTGGTCGAACTCACCTACACCGCGCAGCGCTACATCGGCTCCACCTACAAACCGTTCGAGATGTTCCTCCTCGCGGGCATTCTCTACATGATCATCATCTACGCCACCGGCCGGGCCGTCGCCTGGCTGGACCGCCGCGTCCAGATCAACTGATCGGAAAGGAAAACCAGAATGGGCCTCGACTTTACGGTTGTTCCGGAACATCTCGACGTGATCCTGCTGGGGTGTCTGTGGACGATCTTCATCGCCGTCGCCGCCGCGCTCGTCAGCTTCTTCGGCGGGATCATTTTCGCGGTTATCGCGCTATACGCGCCGTGGATCATCCGCCAGCCCTTCCGCCTGATCGAATGGGTCTTCATGGGCACGCCGCTTCTGCTGCAGCTCTTCCTGATCTATTTTGGCCTCGTGCAGATCGGCATTGACCTGCCCGCCTTCGTCGCCGGCATCATCGGGCTTGGCCTGCACTTCGCAGTCTACAATTCCGAACTTATCCAGACCGCCATCCTGTCCGTCGACAAGGGCCAGATGGAGGCCGCCCGCACCGTCGGCCTCAGCCGTGGCCAGGCGCTGCGCAAGGTGGTCATCCCGCAGGCCGTGCGCGACGTGATCCCCCCCATCGGCAACAACATGATCGCGCTTCTGAAGGACAGCGCGCTGGTGTCGGTGATCGGGGTCAGCGAACTGACCCTCTCGGCGCAACGCGTGATCGGTGCCACCTACAGACCGTTCGAGTTCTACCTCGTCGCCGCCGCCTTCTACTACGTCATCAACCTCTGCATGGAATGGGTGCAGCGCCGCATCGAGCGCCGCATCGCAATCTCGCGCTGATCGTCAGGAGACAGACCATGACCGACACCGAACATTTCGTCGAAATCAAGCACGCCCAGAAATCCTTCGGCAAGCTTGAGGTTCTCAAGGACATCAGCCTCAACGTCGCCCGCGGCCAGATCGTGGCGATCATCGGCCCGTCGGGCTCGGGCAAGTCCACGCTGCTGCGAGCCATCAACGACCTCGACGCGCTGACGGGGGGCGAGATATGGCTCGACGGCGTCCAGGTAAACAAGGACCTGCCCTACCGCCAATACGAAAAGCACATCAACCAGATGCGCCAGGACATCGGCATGGTCTTCCAGCACTTCAACCTTTTCCCGCACATGACCGCCCGCGACAACGTCACCATGGCGCCCAAGCTGCTCAAGGGTCTCAGCAAGGCCGACGCCGACAAACTGGCCGAGGAACAGCTCGACAAGGTCGGGATGCTGGAACGGATCGACTATTACCCCTCGCAGCTTTCTGGCGGCCAGAAACAGCGCGTCGCGATCGCCCGTGCCCTCGCCATGAAGCCCAAGCTGATGCTTTTCGACGAGGCCACCTCCGCCCTCGACCCCGAACTGGTGGACGAGGTGAACCAGGTCATGAAAAAGCTGGCCGAGGAACACATGACCATGATCATCGTCACACACGAGATGGATTTCGCCGCCTCCGTCTGTGACCGCGTGCTCTTCATGGACAAGGGCGTGGTGGTCGAGGAAGGCCCGCCCAGCGTCGTCTTCAAGAACCCTACCAAGGAACGCACCCGCGAATTTCTTCGCAAACACCTCGCAGGCGCCAAGTGACCGACAACACGTCCTATCTCTTCTACCAGTCGCGCAACCCGCGACCGTTCCTCGACCACGGCGAGGGCATCTACCTGATCGACGAGGCCGGCAAGCGGTACATCGACGGCTCGTCGGGCGCAATGGTGTCCAATATCGGCCACTCCAACCCGCGCGTGCTGGCCAAAATGAAGGCGCAGATGGACAAGGCCACCTTCGGCTACCGCCTGCATTTCCGCACCCACCCGTCCGAGGATCTGGCCGCGAAAACCTTCGCCATGACGCCCGAGGGGCTGGACCGCGTGTTCTTCGTCTCCGGCGGGTCCGAGGCGGTGGAAAGTGCGCTGAAACTGGCCCGTCAATACGCCCTGACCCAAGGCCATAACGACCGCTACAAGGTCATCTCGCGCTTTCCCTCCTACCATGGCTGCACTTTCGGCGCGCTCGACCTCACCGGCTACGCGCCCCTGCGCGACCCCTTCGCTCCGATGATGAGCGAGATGCCCAAGGTCGCCGCCCCCACCACCTATCTAGACCGCGACAACCTGACGGAAGAGGCGCGCGGCCTGAAATACGCAGACCTCCTGCGCGACAAGATCATCGCCGAGGGTCCCGACACCGTGCTGGCCTTCATCATGGAACCCGTCGGCGGTGCCTCCACTGGCGCGCTCGTCGCGCCCGACAGCTATTATGGCCGCGTCCGCGAGATCTGCGACGAGTTCGGCGTGCTCCTGATCTATGACGAGGTCATGACCGGCGCGGGCCGCACGGGCAAATTCCTCGCTGCCGAACACTGGGGCATCACCCCCGATATCGTCGCCATGTCCAAGGGCTTCGGCGCGGGCTACGCACCCCTCGGCGCGATGGTCGCGGGTCGCCTCCTTGTCGATCCGGTGCTGGATGCGGGCGGCTTCGCCCACGGCTTCACCTATGCCGGCAACCCTTTGGCCTGCGCCGCCGGTCTGGCGGTGCTGGAAGAGATGGAGGAACACGACCTCATCGACAACGCCGCCCGCATGGGCGACGTCCTGATGACCGAATTGCGCGCCCTGATGGACCGCTATCCCTTCATCGGCGACGTGCGTGGCAAGGGGCTGCTCACAGCCTTCGAATTCGTCTCCGACCGCACCACGATGGAACCGCTCGACCCTGCGCTCAACGCCCATGACCGCCTCGTCGAACTGGCCTACGAACGCGGCCTCATTATCTATTCCCGCCGCACCCGCGGCGGCACCAAGGGCGACCATTTCCTCGTCGCCCCGCCCCTCATCATCACCGAGGCGCAAATCGCCGAAATGATGGCAATCCTCCGCGACGCCCTCGACGCCTTCGCGCGTGAGATCGGCCTGCCGGTGGAGAGCGCGGCATGAGGCTCCCCGACAAGCGAACCTCCATCGAGGCCGTCATCGCCCACATCAAGGACGGCGACAGTATAATGGTCGGCGGCTTCGGCGTCCCCGGCACGCCCATGACCCTGATCCGCGCGCTGGTGGCCCACGGCGCGCGCGACCTGACGCTCATCAAGAACGACGCCAACGAGCCCGGCATGGGCATCGATCACCTGCTGCAAAGCGGGCAGGTCAAACGCCTCATCACCACGCATCTGGGTCTCAACAGCCACGCCATCGGCCTGATGAATTCCGGCGCGCTCGAGGTCGAGTTCAACGCGCAAGGCATCCTGGCTGAGCGTATCCGCGCAGGCGGCGCGGGCATCGGTGCGATCCTCAGCGATATCGGAATCGACACCGAACTGGCCCGCGGCAAGCAGGTGGTCGAGATGAACGGCACCCCCTACCTGGTCGAGCCGGCCTTGCGCGCCGACGTGGCCCTGATCCACGCCGACACCGCCGACCCCTTCGGCAACCTCGCCTATGTCGCCACGGCGCAGAATTTCAACCCGCTCATGGCCATGGCCGCGCCACTTGTGATCGCGGAGGCCGAGCGCGTCGTGCCGCTGGGAGAACTTGATCCCAACACCGTCCACACCCCCGGCGTCTTCGTCGATCACGTCACGGAACTGCCCGAGATTACAGAGGATTACGCCGTTGTCCGACGCTAGGGATCGCATGGTCGCCCGCGCCGCGCGCGAGATTGCACCGGGCATGGTCGTCAACCTCGGGATCGGCCTGCCGACGAAGGTCGTGAACCACCTGCCCGCCGATTTCCCAGTCTGCCTGCACACGGAAAACGGCATGACCGGGATCGGGCCGGCGCTCTCGCCCGACCGCGCCGACCGCAACCTGATCGACGCGGGCGGGGCCTACGTCACGCCCGTGCCCGGCTCGGCCTTCTTCGACAGCGCCACCAGCTTTGCCGTGGTCCGCTCGGGTCGGCTCGACCTCACCATGCTGGGCGCCTTCGAGGTCAGCGAGACCGGCGACCTCGCCAACTGGAAAATCCCCGGCAAGTTCAGCCCCGGCGCGGGCGGCGGCATCGAACTCGCGCAGAAAGCCCGCCGCGTCGCCGTCCTGACCACCCACACCGACCGCGCCGGAAACCCCAAGCTAAAGCAGACCTGCGCCCTGCCTCTCTCGGCCAGCGCCTGCGTCACCCGCATCTTCACCGATCTTGCCGTGATCGACGTCACTCCCGACGGGTTCGCCCTGACCGAACTTGCCGAAGGCACCAGCCCCGAGGACGTGCAACGCGCCACCGATGCGCCTCTTTCAATTCCCGACGCCCCCATTCCGACTTTCTGAGCCGCCTTAATGACCGAAGACCTCAAAACCCGCCTCTGTGCCGCCGTCGATGCCGGTTTCGACCGGCAAGTCGCGTTCCTGAGCGAGCTCACGTCCCACCCCTCCACACGCGGCAATGAACAATCCGCGCAAGACTTCATGGCGACCGAACTGACCACGCGCGGGTATCCGGTTGACCGCTGGCAGATCGACATCGCCGACATCCAGAACCTCCCCGGCTTCTCTCCCGTCCTCACCCCCTACGAGAACGCCGTGAACGTCGTCGCCACGCATCGCTCCAAAACCTCCAAGGGCCGCTCCCTCATCCTCAACGGCCATATCGACGTGGTCCCCGCCGGCCCGCTCGACATGTGGGACAGCTCCCCGTTCGAGCCGCATGTGGCTGACGGCTGGCTCTACGGCCGTGGCGGCGGTGACATGAAGGCGGGCCTCGCCTCCAACCTCTTCGCGCTCGATGCGCTCACCGCCTGCGGCCTCGCCCCGGCGGCGGACGTCCACTTCCAATCCGTCGTCGAGGAGGAATGCACCGGCAACGGTGCACTGGCCTGCCTCGCCCGGGGATACACCGCCGACGCCGCCCTCATCCCCGAACCTTTCGCCGAACAACTTGTCAGCGCTCAGCTTGGCGTCCTGTGGCTCCAGGTCCACCTCAAGGGCCTGCCCACCCATGTTGCCTATGCCGGCACCGGCGCCAACGCGATCGAGGCGGCCTTCCCGCTGATCCAGACCCTGCACGACATGGAACACCGCTGGAACGCGGCTGAGAACCGCCCGCCCGAATATGCCCACATGGACCACGCGCTCAACCTCAACATCGGCAAGTTCCAGGGCGGCGACTGGACCAGCTCCGTCCCCGCCTGGGCCGTCTTCGATGTGCGCATGGGGCTTTTCCCCGGTCAATCCCTCGACGCCGCCAAACAGGAGATCGAGCAGGTCATCCGTGACGCCGCGCAGCAAAACGCCTTCCTGCGCAACTCCCTGCCCGAGATCGTCTATCACGGCTTTCACGCCGAAGGTTACGCGCTCTCTCGCGACAGCTCGCAGACCGCCACCAATGCCGTCGCATCACTCGAAACCGCCCACCGAACCGTCACCGGCGAGGCGCTCACCCGCGAGCCGATCACCGCCACCACCGACGCGCGCTTCTTTGGCCTTTATGCCGATACGCCCGCGCTGGTCTACGGCCCCCGGGCCGAGGCGATCCACGGCTTCAATGAACGGGTCGAATTGGACAGCCTCCGCCGCGTCACGAAAGCCACCGCGCTTTTCATCGCCGACTGGTGCGGCACGGAGGAGTCCTGAGCCATGCGCACCGCCGTCATCGTCTCCACCGCCCGCACCCCCATCGGCAAGGCCTATCGCGGCGCCTTCAACAACCTCACGGCCCCCAGCCTCGCCGCGCCCGCCGTCCGCGCCGCACTCGAACGCGCCGGGCTTGAAGGCGACGAGGTCGAGGACGCCATCTTCGGCTCCGCCCTCACTCAGGGCACCTCCGGCGTAAACGTCGCCCGTCACATCGCGCAGGCGGCACATCTGCCCGACAGCGTCGCAGGCGCCACGATCGACCGCCAATGCGCCTCGGGCCTCAACGCGCTGGCCATCGCCACCCACATCGTCCAAGCCGAGGGCGTAGACGTCGCCCTCGCCGGTGGCCTCGACAGCATCTCACTCGTCCAGAACGACCACTGGAACGCCCACCGCTACCGCGACCCCGCCGTGCCCGACAGTTACTACATGGCCATGCTGGATACGGCAGAGGTCGTCGCCGCCCGCTACGGCGTCACCCGCGAGGCGCAGGACGCCTACGCCCTGCAAAGCCAGCAGCGCACCGCGCAGGCACAAGACACCGGCCTTTTCGCAGACGAGATCATCCCCGTCGAGGCGACCAAGCTGGTCACCGACAAGACCACGAAAGAAACACACGAAGAGCCCGTCCGGATCGAGCAAGACGAATGCAACCGCCCCGGCACCACCGCCGAAGGGCTGGCCAACCTTCAGCCCGTGCGCGGCCCGGACAAAATCGTCACCGCCGGCAATGCCAGCCAGCTCTCCGACGGCGCCGCCGCCCTCGTCGTCATGTCCGAAGCCGAAGCGTCGCGCCGCAACCTCAGCCCACTTGGCGCGCTACGCGGCTTCACCGTCGCCGGTGTCGCGCCGCAGGAGATGGGCATCGGCCCCGTCCACGCAATCCCCCGGCTGCTCGACCGCGCGGGCCTCACCCAAAGCGACATCGACCTCTGGGAAATCAACGAGGCCTTCGCCGCCCAGCTTCTATATTGCCGCGACACGCTGGGCATCGCGGACGACAAACTCAACGTCAACGGCGGTGCCATCTCCATCGGCCATCCCTACGGCATGTCCGGCGCCCGCATGGCAGGGCATATCCTGCTCGAAGGCCGCCGCCGCGGCGCCAAGTGGGGCGTTGTCTCGATGTGCGTCGGCGGCGGCCAGGGCGCCGCCGGACTTCTGGAAATCTTCTGAGGCTCCCATGATCACGCTTCCCTCCAACCAGATCGCCTATCTCACGGCCCTGCGCCATGACCTGCACTGCCGCCCCGAAGTGTCGGGCGACGAGGTCGAGACTGCCAGGCGCATCACGCGCGAACTCACCGCCCTCGGGGCCGACCGCATCTGGCAAGGCCTCGGCGGCCACGGCGTCGCCGCCGAATTCACTGGCCGCGCCCCTGGCCCCACCGTCCTTCTGCGCTGCGAACTCGACGGTCTGCCCATCCGAGAAATCAACACCATCGCCCATGCCTCTCAGATCGACGGCAAGGGCCACCTCTGCGGCCATGACGGCCACATGGCCACCCTGCTGGGCGTCGCTATGCGCCTTGCCACCCGGCCTGCCAAGGGCCGCATCGTCCTGCTCTTCCAACCGGCCGAGGAAACCGGCGCGGGCGCTCAAGCTGTGATCGAAGACCCGCAATGGCCCGAGATCCGCCCGGATTATGCCTTCGCCTACCACAATGTCCCCGGCCGCCCGCTGGGAGAGATCGGCCTTCGCTCCGGCCCCGCCAACTGCGCCTCGCGCGGGATGCAGATCCTGCTGACCGGCAAAAGCTCTCACGCCGCGGCCCCCGAGGACGGCCTGTCCCCCGGCCCGGCCATGGCAACCCTTATGACCGCCCTGCCCGCCCTCAGCCGCGGCACGATCGCCGACGCCGATTTCACCCTCGCCACCCTCACCCATGCCAACCTTGGCGAGCCCGCCTTCGGCATCGCCCCCGCCGATGGCGAGCTGCGCGTCACCCTGCGCACCATGACCAACGAGGGGATGGACGCGCTGATAAACACCGCCTTGCACAAGGTTGCCCAGGCGCAGGGCGAGCTTGTCACCGACATCCACTGGCACGACGTCTTTCGCGGGGTGGTCAACGACGCGGACACCACCGACATCGCCCGCCGCGTGGCCCACGACCTCGGGCATGAGGTCGTCGAGATGGCCACGCCCATGCGCTGGTCCGAGGATTTCGGGCGTATCGGCGATGACGGCGCGAAGGCCGCAATGCTCTATGTCGGCGCGGGCACGGACATGCCCCAGCTACACAATCCCGATTATGACTTCCCCGACGCACTCCTGCCCGTCGTGATCGACCAGTTCACCGGCATCGTCGATCACATCCTGGGCTTGCCCGACACATGACCGACCCCGCGATCCCCGACGCCTGGTGCGAGGTGCATCGCGACCGGATCGACGCCAACATCCGCATTGCGCTTGGCCTCGTCCCCAAGAGCCGACGCTTCTGCGCCGTGCTGAAGGCCGACGCCTATGGCCACGGCATCGCCAACGTCGTCCCGCTGGTCCGCGCCCATGGCATCGACTGCATCGCCATCACCTCGAACGCCGAGGCCCGCGCGGTTCGCGACGCAGGCTACACCGGCCAGCTCATCCGCCTACGCGCTGCCACGCCGGTTGAGGCCCGCGCGGCCCTGCCCGACAAGGTCGAGGAACAGGTCGGCACGGTCGAGGCCGCCGAAAACCTGGCTGCACTTAGGAACTCCGGTGCCCCCGTCCGCGCCCACCTGTCTCTCAACGCCTTGGGCATGTCCCGCGACGGTCTGGAAATCGAAACCGAGAACGGCCGCGCTGCCTGCCGCGCCATCCTCGACCACCTGGGCGACAGCGTCACCGCCATAACCAGCCATTTTCCCAGCAACGCGCCGGACGATCTGCGTGCCAGCGCCGCGCTCTTTCAAAAGCACGCCGACTGGGTCCTGCACCAAGGCAGCCTCTCGCGCGACAGCACTCTCATCCATGCCGGCAGCTCGCTCACTCTCGTCTCCGATGAACCCGTCAAGACCGACATGTACCGCTGCGGAGCCGTTCTCTATGGCATCCTAAAGCCCGAATGGGGCTTTCAGACCACGATGGACCTGAAAACCCGCGTCGTCAGCCTTGGCGATTACCCGGCAGGCGCGACCGTGGGCTACGACCGCACCTTCGTTCTGGATACCCCCCGCCGCCTGGCCTGCCTCTCCATCGGCTACGCCAACGGTGTCCGCCGCGCTGGTCAGAACAGCGGCACGGCCCTGATCGGCGGGCACGAGGCGCCGATTCTGGGCCGCATCTCCATGAACACCACCGTGGCCGACGTCACGGGCCTCGGTGACATTTCCATCGGCGAGCCGGCGGTGATCTTCGGCGGATCGCGCGATACGCGCAGCTCGCTGGAAAACGCAGAAGCGCAGTTCGGCACCATCATCGCCGATCTCTACACCGACTGGGGCCTGAGCAATCACCGGATCGTCCGGTAAACGCCGTCAACTGCCCTTGATGTTGATCGAGAAACTGGTCCGTGCGCCTGCAGGCGGCGGCGGGAACGGCGCAGCCCGCTGGATCATCCGCACCGCCGCCTGGTCCAGCGCTGACGAACCGGAACTGCGTGCAATCGAAACCCCCGCCAGACCGCCGTTGCCGCCGATGCGGAACGACACAACCGCCGTCCCTCGACTGCCCACGCGCGGGCGCGGCACACGCGAGATCTTCCGCATGACCTTTCCGGGATAGTTGCTGGCCGCGGCATTGCCGGCGGCCTGCGATTGGCCCGAACCTTGCGCCGCCGATCTGGTCTGCGTCTGGGACCCCGTGGCACTGCCCGCGCGCGCGTTCTGCTGCGCGTTGCCCTTGGGCTGCGGCTTGGGCTTCGACTGGGTCGTGCGCTTGGGTGCGGGTTCTCTCTTCTTCGGCTGCGCCTTGGGCGGTTCGGGTTTGTGCGCTTCCTCGAACTCCGCGCTGCGCGGCTTGGGCCGCAACGAGCGTGTCACCGCCGTCGGCGCCTCGTCCACCGGCTCCAGCATCTCCGCCTGCTGCGGTTCTGTCGGCTGCACGCTTTCCTCCGGCACGGTCTCGGACGGGGTCACCGGGACCAATGGCACGTTCGGCGTGATCTCCGCCTGCTCGACCGGGTCAGGCACACTTTCGGCGGGCGTTTCGGCCGGTACGACAGGCGCAGTCTCGGCCTGTTCCACCGGCTCGGCGGCTTCCTGCGGCTCGACCTCTGGCAAGGTCTCAGGCCGGTCCTGCGCAGTTTCTTCTGGCGTGTCCTGCGCCGTTTCCTGAGATGTCGCGTCTTCCGTCACCTCGTCCGGAAGTTCCTGCGACGTCACCTCCTCCGGTGGCGTCTCCTCGACGGCTTCCTCGGTGGCATCCGGCGTCATCACCCCCGCCGCCATGTCGGCAAAGCTGTTGCCGATGCTGGCCTCCACGCCGCCCGCATCGCCCTCGATCTCGATCGCCTCGCCCTGGAAAACCGCGGCCACGACGGTACCATGCACTACAAGCGCCGCCGTGACGGCAAAGGTTTTCACAAGACGGGATGACGCGATCATTCCAACCCCCTCTGGGTGACGATCAGCACCCGCTCCGCTCCTGCGCCGCGCAGATCCCGCGCCAGGTTTACCAGTGTCTGCGCCGACAGCTCCTGATCGGGGACCACCCGCACCACCTCTCGCTCTTCATCGCTGCGCCGCGCCAGGAAATCCTCGGCCGACGCGATATCCTCGCCACGGAAACTCATCCGCCCATCGGGATGCACGACCAGCGTGTCGGGCGGCGACCGCCCTTCCAGGTCCGCCGTCCGCACAAGACTCAGTTCCTTGTCCAAAGGTTGCGACAGGGTGCCCGCCACCATGAAGAACACCAGCATCAGGAACACGATGTTGATCAATGCAATCGTCGGCTCCCGGCGCGAGGATGTCTTGGCCTTGCGCATCTCAGGACCCCAGCACGCTGATGCTGACGCGATCGATGCCGCGCAGCACGACCAGAAGATCGGTCAGCCGTTGTGCCGTCACGCCGTCACGCAGGCTGACGACCACGGGCCGCGCCTCGTCGCTCGGCGGCATCTCGGCAAAGGCGGCACTCAGCCCTTCGATCTCCATATCCTTTCCATTCAGGCTCAAGCCCTCGTCGCTCAGGCGCAGAAAGCTGATCTTGGCCTCGCTGCTGCCACTGCCGCCCGCCCCGGCGGCGGCCAACTCGACCTCCGCAAAGCGCGAAAAGGTCGATGACAGCATGAAGAACAACAACAGCAGGAAGATCACGTCGATCAGCGACGTCATCGACAAGCGCCTGCGCCGCGAGGTCTTACGCACGGCTCGGCTCCGCCTCGAACTCGGAGGCATGTCCGGCCCGTCCCTGCGGATACAGGACCGTCGAAATCGCCCGCTCTGCCGTGACGCGTTCGCCGTCCATACGGCCCTCGAACCAGCTCAGCACCATCGCGGTCGGCATGGCAACGGCCAGCCCCACGGCGGTGGTCAGCAGCGCCACCCAGATGCCCCCCGCCAGAAGCGACGGATCGACCTGCGACCCGGCCTCCTGCAAGGACTGGAACGCCTCGATCATGCCAAGCACCGTGCCGAACAAACCCAGGAGTGGCGCCAATTGCGCCACGCTATCGAGCAGGCGAAACCCGCCTTCCAGACGGGCGAAGCGCGACTCCGCCTCGGCCTCCAGCCGCTTGGCATCTTCCGGACGGGCCGAGAATGCCATTTCGATCACCGGCGCAAGGTAGCTCTTCGATTGCTTCAGCGCCGCCAGCGCCGCCGCAAGATCGCCCTCGTCCCAAGCCGCGACCGCATCCTTCAGCGCCTTGTGCCGCCCGACACCGGCCGCCGAGAACTGCCACAGCTTGTAAAGGACCGTCGCCAGCGTGATCACCGACACCGCCAGCAGGATAAGAACGACCGGACCGCCCAGATCGGCGACCTGGCGCAGGCTTTCCAACATCCCGTTCATCCCGTCACCTCGATATCGGTCCGCGTGTCCAGTTTAAGGTCGGTCGCACAGGCGCTTTCCGGCAGGTCCGCCGCCTCGCAGGTATGCGCGCCGTTGATCAGCACCTGGCCCAGCCCGTCACAGGCCATGCCCGGCACGGTGAACTGGCGCACCCGCGGGCGCCCTGGCGGCAAGGTTCCGAAATCGAACAGCGTCAGGCGGTCCACCTGCCCCTGGCTATCGAACAGCACGGTTTCATAAACCGCCTTGTCGATCTGGCTCTGATGCCCATTGATCACCAGGAAGGTCAGCGTGCAACTGCCCTCGTTCGCCTTGGTCGCGTTCAGCTCGATCAGCACGGCCTCGCCCAGCTCTTCTTCCTGCGCCAACACGCCTTGTGCCGCCCACAAGCTCGTCACCATCGCAACGACGCCGGTCATGATCCTCTTCATCTCGCGTCTCCTTCTCACGTGATCCACGCCGCGCCCCGCAGGATGCAGGCCGGGCCACGTTTCAAACCAATTCGCGGCGCGGTCAAGCGCCCTCCGACCGTGACTATCGCGGAAAACGAGGGGATTCGGAACGCGGCTTGCCCGCAGATCGCAATTTCGTGCGCATCCCCCGATCTTCTGCCACCGGTGCGTGTGTCGTGCGTCGGCCTGGCAGAAGATGAGACTCGGCTTGGAGACGCGTTGGCGCATATGTGTCACATCCCGATGAGACACTCAATACCTAAACAAATTAATCAGGTATACCCGCCGCGCTCGTCTCCTCGCGCAAGCCAGAACGAAAACGGGGCGCGCCCATCAGACGCGCCCCGCGAAAATCTACTTGTAAGTGCTGTTAGATCTTTGAGGTCGACGCGCTACGCGGACCTGCGATCAGCCAGATGATAAAGCCGATAATCGGCAGGACAATCACCAGCAAACTCCACAGAACCTTCTTGCCGGTCGAGGCGCTCGAGCCGATGATATTCACCAATGCCCAGATATCCAGCACCAGCACGATAAGGCCACCAAGGCCACCAACTTCCAACATTTTTGTCTCCTTTTCTAAGTGTCTAACGCTTCAGTCTCACGTTTGTTTCAGGCTTTGCGCACTTCGCTGGCGCTTTTCAGCACCTCGTCGCCGTCGTCCTGTTCGATCAGGTACGCAGGGCAATCGTCGTCGGCATCCCGCGTAATCTCGGATCCCTTGATCTTGACGGTGGTCTTTTGGGTATAGACCTTCCGGACCTCACCCTGACCGGTGCCGTTGCCCCAGTCCCACTCGACCGTGTCGCCTTGGGAAATTGCCATGTCAGTCGCGCCTCAGCGCATCGATCAATTCTTCTTTCGTCATGTCCGATCGACCTTCGATCCCGACATTCTGCGCCTGGTCGTAAAGCTCGGCTTTCGACCATTGCTCATAGGGCGGGGCTTTGCCGCCTTTCTTCGACGGGGCCATGTTGTCGTTGGCCTGCGCATTGGCGATCCGGGCCGCCTTCGATTTGCTGTAGCCCTTGTCGCGCAACGCCTCGTATGTGTCTTCGTCCTTGATGGACGATCCGTTGGACTCTGCCATGACGGTTTCTCCGAATAATGCTGGGGATAAAACGTCGCGCCGCCCTATTTGTTCCCGCGAACGTGGTGTAACCGCGATATGTGCAGGCAACGTGCCGATGACCGGAGTGGGTAATGTCGAAGACCGATAACGATCTGATCAAGCAGGAAAAAGAAAAGGAAGCCGTCGAAGAGGCAGCGGCGCTGTCACCGCGCCTGATTTTCGAGTCGATCCGCCGCAATGGCGAAGAGGAACTTGAACGCCCGATGACCGCCCTGTGGTTCTCGGGCATCGCCGCCGGTCTGCTGATCTCGTTCTCGGTCCTGAGCGAGGCATTGCTGCGCGCCCATCTGCCCGAGGCCGACTGGGCCTATATCATCGAAAATTTCGGCTATTCGCTTGGGTTCGTGCTTGTGATCATGGCCCGGCTGCAACTTTTCACCGAAAACACCATCACCACCGTTGTCCCCGTGATGATCGACCCGTGCGCCCACACCATAGGCCGCACCGCCAGGTTGTGGAGCGCGGTACTGGTGGCCAATATCATCGGCGCCTTCATCGTCGCCGCCTTCTTCGCCCATGGTGGTGTCCTGACAGAGCCGGTCGCCGCCGCCTTTACCGAACTCAGCGAACACGCCACCAGCTTTCCGCCGTTCGAGGGCTTCATGCGTGGCATCCCCGCCGGTATCCTGATCGCGGCGATCGTCTGGATGCTGCCGTCCTCCAAGCGCAACGAGATCGGGCTGATCGTGCTTTTCACATGGCTGATCGCCTTGGGCGATTTCACCCACGTGATCGCCGGCTCGGTCGAGATGGCCTACCTGATGGTGCAGGGACAGCTCGATGCCACCCCCGCGTTCGTCGGGTTCTTTCTTCCCGTGCTGCTCGGCAACGTGGTGGGCGGCACCCTGATCTTTACCGTCCTGACCTATGCCCAGGTCATGCCCGAGGTCGACGAGCCCCGCTGACCCGCTCGAAAACGAAAATGCGCGTGACCCTGGCAGGGCACGCGCATCCGTGGCCGTTGAAATCTGTGAGTCGACGTTAGTTATACGACGCGAGCCCGATTTGCGCTTCGCCTTCGTCCAGAGCGCCGCCGTGAATGTCCACGTCGCGCAGCGCATTGTTGCGGTCAAGCACCGTATGCACGCTCAGCACCTTGTTCCCGTGGCTTTTGCCTGGGTCTGCAATGATCGTTTGAAGCTCGGCGCGGGCGTCGCTGTCAAGCGCTGCCATGTCAACAGCAGCCACGTAGTTTTTCAATTCGTCAGCCAGCGGCGCGGCTGTTGCGGCCAACGGCATCGTTCCGATCAAAAGTGATAGTACAAAGCGTTTCATCGTTACTCCCCTCTCATAAGGTTCGACAAATAAACGCCTGTAATCTAATAAGGTTCCCGAAAAATTTAAGCACCGCAGCCTGGGACGGGCTGCGGTGCTGGGCGCGTTCTACGCGCCGCACTGACAGGGGACGGGGGGATGCTGTCAGCGCGTCTCGGCGGCGTCCCGCCCGGTCTCCGAACGTTCACGCCTATGTTCTTGCCGCTTCACGAAAATCGCGAAGCAAAGGATCGCCACGTTTGCGATGATGAACAGCCCGGGGACAAGAATGTCTGCCACGGTACCTGTCTGCATCGCCTAGTTGCTGGTGTCGGAACCGGCTGAGGTCTCCGTGCTTGTTGCAGGTGCTTGCACACCATCGCCGGCTTCTTCACCATCGGTGGCCAGAATGTAGAACACGCCGAACAGGATCGCCGCGAAAGCTACAACCAGAAGCATCCCGCCGAGGGGACCGATATGGCGCTTTTTCTGACGTTCCAAATTTGTTTCGGGTGCGGACATGCTGTCTCCTTGTCGTTTGTCTCACTGCATCAACGCCCCGCGTCGGTGCAGGTTCCAAAAAATGTGCCCGCTCACGAAATAAATTTTATCAGCGCCTCTTCACCCCGCCGGAACCCGTCCGCAGGTGTGCCAATCTTCGGAATGCGCGCGCCATGCGTCCCCGTTTTCAGCCGCGCAAGCTCCAGAACGTCCGGATGTACATAGCTCTTTTGCGCGATAGCCGGCGTATTGTGCAGACGTGCTGCCGCGGCCTCGGCCAGCGCCTTGATGCTGATAGCGTCCGAATGTGCCGCGACCGCGAAAGCGGCCAGCGTTCCATGCCAGGTGCGCAGCGTCTTGGCCGTGGCATCGGCCTGGCACAGCTCGTTCAGCTTTGCGTTCAATTGGTCCGACGACACGCCACGCGCATTGCCCGCCTCGTCCAGCCACGACACCAGCGACGGTCCCGGCAGGTCCTGGCAGGCCTCCATCACCTTGGCCAGCTTCCTGCCGCGCAAGGTCTTTTCCACCTGCTTGCCGCCCTTGCCCTTGAAGGCCAGCGCAATCGCGTCGCCGTCGATGCTCAGGTGCCGCCGCTTCAGCGTGGTCGCCCCATAGGTCCGGTTTTCCTCGGCATAGGCCCGTGACCCGGGCCGAAGCGCCGCGCGGTCGACCAGCGCCAGAACCGCTGCCACCGCGGTGTCCTCGCTGCCCACCTCGCCCGAAAGATGATGGTCGATCCAGCGCCGCAGCCGCGGAAGGCTCTGGCCGAACGCGCCAAGCCCCTCGAACTTGGTCTGCGCCCGTTGCGCGGCCCAGTCGGGATGATACCTGTATTGCTTGCGCGTCCGCACGTCGCGGCCGGTGGCCAACAGATGCGCATTGCCCATCGGCGCCATCCACACATCGGTATAGGCCGGCGGCACCGCCAGCGCCTGCAAAGCGCGCCGCTTCTTCGGACAGTCGATCCGCGTGCCGTCGACATTGATGTACGAAAATCCCCGACCGCGCTTTTCGCGGCGAATGCCGGGGTTGCTGTCCGGGTAATAGACCAGCCGCTCTGCCACGGGCGTTATCCTCCATCGTTCAGATTAGAGGACGCGTTGCGAGGGCTCCCGGTTCCACGTTGCCCAGCCGGGCAAGCTCAACTTCTTTGTGAACGACCAGCGCATCGTCCTGCCAGGTGGCCACCCCGGCCTCGCGCAGGCGCGTCAGCGTCTTGTTGGTATGCACCAGCGACAGGCCCACCGCATCTGCCAGGTCCTGCTGGCGATAGGGCAACGGCACACGGCCATTCTCGATCATTTCCAGCGCCCGAAGCCGCTGGAAAAAACGATAAAGCGCCCAGGCCACGCGGGCGACACCGTTCATCTGCCCGACCGTGACCAGCGCTTCGCCCAGCAGCTGCTCTTCTCGCGCGGCCAGGTGTGTCAGGTCAAACGCCCGCTTCGGCTGCGCCTGGAACAGCCGCCAGAAATCCGATCTGTTGAAGACGCACAGTTTCATCGTCGTGGTCGCCTCGACCGAATGCTGCATCTCGCCCATCACGCCGCTTTGCAATCCGACGAAATCGCCCGGCAGCACGAAACCGACCACCTGCCGCCGCCCCTCCGCCATTGTCTTGTATCGGATGCCCATGCCGCTCAACGCGGTGTAAAGCTGGGTCGAAGACGCACCTTCAGCGAGGATCTCGGTCCCCTGTTCGGCGCGCAGTTCCCCGGTCTTGAAGCTCGTCATGAACTCAAGTTCTTCGGCCGTCATCGCGCCGAATAGTTCCAGTTCCCTCAACGGGCAGGTCCCGCAATCGATCGCCATTCTTGGTATATGTCGCAGTTTAATGTGAGCGTCACGATTCTATGCCATGATTGCCTCATACCGAGGGGGTAGTAAATGCAAAAGATTGCGCCGCGCGAAGACCTTGTTCTGGTTTCTTCGCGCAAAATTCTGGAAGCCGCAGACCTTGCGGATTTCGCGAAATCGCGTTCGCTCGGAGAGGTGATCGTCGAAAGCGATACCGAGCGCGCGCATGTCCTTCTGTCGGAAAACCACTTTTCCTTCGCGTTCATCGGCTTGCCCGAGACCGAACGGCGCGACACGCTACTGTCGGCGCTTGCCGCCGGCCATACTCATATCGTGCTGCTCGACGACGACGGATCCGCGCCGGGGTCATCAGGTGGCATGCGCGTGCTCTCCCGCCCCTTCACTGACGCCGACCTCGAAGGTGCGATCCGGCACGAAGTGGCGCCCGTGGAACATATTTGCACCACAGACCAAACGCCGCCTGCCGCCTGAAGAATATCTGGAACCAGCCCGCCGCCTGATCGTTTGTGTCGCGTAACGAGATCAACAAAGGATCAAGCAGATGCTTAATTGGGCCCTTATATTCCTGGGTGTTGCATTGATCGCCGGCATCTTCGGATTTGGCGGCATCGCATCGGCCTCCGCCGGAATTGCGCAAGTGCTGTTTGTCATCTTCCTGGTGCTATTCGTCGTGGCCATGGTGGCCCGTGCGCTCGGCGGCCGCACACCGTGACCCGACGACCACAACCGACTGACAACATCCTTAAGGGGGCTGACCGAAACCGGCAGCCCCCATTTTCATTCGATCGCTTTGCAGTGCCCCGTGCCAAGTCCTCCAAACGCACGAAAAAGCCCCCCGCACAAATGAACGAGGGGCTTGTGAGCTTGGAAAACTGCGCGACGGCTCAGGCCTTCAGTGTCTCCGTCGACGAAAAGAACATCGCCTGGCTCACTGCCGAACGGACCTGGTCGGATTGGTACGGTTTCGGGATCAGGAACGCAGGCTCCGGTCCCTCGCCCGTCAGCAGGCGCTCGGGGAAGGCGGTGATGAAAATCACCGGGATGTCCGGCGCATTTTCCATGATGCGGTTCACGGCATCGATCCCGCTCGATCCGTCGGCCAACTGGATATCCGACAGGATCAGGCTTGGGGTCTCTTCACTGAAAAGCTTCAGCGCATCTGTTTCCGTCCGCGCGATGCCGGTGATACGGTGACCCATGTCGCCCACGATGCCTTCCAGGTCCATCGCGATGATCGCTTCGTCCTCGATGATCATCACCCGGCCCGACAGCACGCTCGACATTTCCTCATAGGCAATTTCGACCAGCGACCGCGCTTCGTCCTCGGACACGTCCATGATGATAGCGACTTCGGAGAAAGTGAATTCCTCGATCGTATGCAGCAACAGCGCCTCGCGCGTGTTCGTGGTCAACTTCGACAAATGCGCCTGCGCCTTGGCCTGCAATCCTGTATCGTCGTCTGAAAACACGGCGCCCGACGTTGCCCAGATCGGCTGAAACACCTTGAACAGCGCCAATTTCGGGGAAATAGACGCGTCGAAAACACCACGGTCGCTCAGCACCGCCTCAAGTGTCGCCATCGCATATTGATCGCCCCGCTCCTGCGACCCTGTTAGCGCGCGCGCATACCGACGAAGGTAAGGCAAATTTGCACCGATCTTCTCGCTGAGATCCTCGGCAGTCTTTTCAGTCATTTGATTGCTTCCAGTTTTTTTCTACTATCTTGGAACCTAACGTGTTTGATGGCGTTAGGTTCCAGACACAGTGCACAGATGTCAAACTTAGAGACAATAATGACCCGAGCAAAACGGACTTCAAGTGTGGATACGACCATTGACGAGAATCTGAAACGTGCGTTCGACGATGTGGCCAGTGAGCCTCTGCCGTCACGTTTTACCGATCTGTTGGAGCAACTCAAGACCGAGGGCGCGCCCAAGGGCTCTGATCAGGAATCGGATAACAATTCATGAGCGACCCCCGTGACGAACTGGTGGAACACCTTGGCCCGATGCGGGCTTTCGCCATGAGTCTTACGCGCAACTCTGCGCTTGCAGACGACATGGTGCAGGATGCGCTCGTCAAGGCGTGGACGAACATCGACAAATTCGAGCCGGGCACCAACATGCGCGCCTGGTTGTTCACCATCCTTCGCAACACCTATTATTCGCACCACCGCAAGGCGCGGCGCGAGGTCTCGGACACGGACGGCGAACTTGCCGCGTCCCTGGCCAAAAAGCCCGATCATGATGGACGCCTGCAAATGCGCGACTTCCATACCGCCTTTGAAAAGCTGCCCGACGAACAGCGCGAGGCACTTGTATTGGTCGGTGCGGGCGGCTTTTCCTACGAGGAAGCGGCCGAAACCTGCGGCGTCGCTGTCGGTACGATCAAAAGCCGCGTCAATCGTGCCCGGGCGCGACTGGTCGAGTTGATGCATCTGGACGAGGATCAGGTCCTGGAAACGACGGACGCGGTCACCGCAGGTATCGTATCGGCGAACAAAAGCGTTGCCTAAGAAGTCCAAAGCCCTGCTCGACGCATACGGAACGATGGTCAACAGGCTGTCGTTCCGTCTTTTTGCGTTGTTGGCGCTTGCGCTTTTCCCCTTGGGAATCATAGCGGTCTACCAAACCGACCAGGTGCTGGACGAAACCGAGAACCTGCGCCGGAACGCGCTCTTCTTCGAGACAACCTCCGCCGCTCGGGACGAACGCGAGCTGATCCAGCAGACGCTGGGTTCCGCCGAAGGGCTTGCCGCACTGTCCATTCTCGACGACGCCCCCGCCTGCCGCGAGGTCATGCGCGAATTCGCGGAAAGCAACACGCACATCGCCTTTGCCGGGTACACCAAGATGTCGGGCATCATGGAGTGCAGTTCCGAGGGCGACGAGGTGCGGGATTTCCGCACGCTCGAGCGCCTTCAGCGCGCGCTCAACGCGGACGGCCCCAGCGTCTATGTCGCGGCCACCGGCTCGGTCACGCAGCAACCCGCGCTGGTCGTCAATCACCCGGTCTATATCGACCGCAGCCTTGCCGGCATCGTCTCGCTCTCGGTGCCGCTGCGCCTGACCTACCAGCCGCTCTCCTCCCGCCGCTTCGATCACGAACTGCGCTTTGTCACCTTCACCAGCGACGGCCAGGTGGTATCGGCCAGCGGTGGACGCGAAAACGCCGAGGATATCCTGCCACGGCTGATCGAACCCAAAGATCTCAACCGTCAGGTCGGCACCACGTTCAACGGCGTCAGCGGCGCGGGCGAAGAACGCATCTATGCCGTGGCCAGCATCTTTCAGGATCAGGTCAGCGTCATCGCAAGCTGGCCAGCCCGCGCCTCTGCGTGGGGCGGCGGGGCCTTGTCCTACTACGTGCTCAACCTGCTCTTTCCCTTCGCGATCTGGGCCGCCGGCCTTGCCTTCGCCTGGTACGAACTGCGCCGCGTCGTGATCCGCCATGTCCGCGACCTGCGCTCGGCCATGCGCCGCTTCGCTCTCGGTCAGCGCGATGGCTTCCCCCTGCGCCTGAAAAACCCGCCAGAGGAATTTGCCGAGGCCGAACGCGCCTTCAACCGCATGGCCATCATCATCGCCGAATCCGAGGCGCGCCAGGACAAGGATCTCAAGGACAAGGAGGTGTTGCTGAAAGAGGTGCACCACCGCGTGAAGAACAACCTGCAAATGATCGCCTCGATCATGAACATGCAGCTGCGCAGCGCCAAGACACCCGAGGCCAAGTTCATGCTCGCCAGCCTGCAACGGCGCGTGAACGGCCTCGCGATGCTGCACCGCACCCTCTACACCACCCCCGACCTTCTGACGATCGAGGCCAACGAACTGCTCGAGGCGGTGGTCACCGACATCTCCACCATGATGACCGTCCCCGGCATCACGATCGAGCGCGACATCGATACCCTGCCGCTTTACCCCGACCAGGCCGTGCCGCTGTCGATGCTTCTGGCCGAGGCACTGACAAACGCACTGAAATACGCCGGTGCGGAAAAGGATGAAACCCCGTCGGTCATGGTGACGTTGAAGGAGCAGGACGACGGCCGTTACAGGCTTGGCGTCACCAACACCAAAGGCCCTCTCAGGCCACAACCGATCCCCGATGTCGAAACCGTCAGCGGTCTGGGCACCAAGCTCATGCAGGCCTTCGTCAGCCAGCTCGAAGGCGAGCAGGAGGTGACCGAGGACGACACGCATTACGGTCTGTACGTTGTGTTCGAAAGAAAGGATTTCGAGGCCCCATAGTGACACATGCTCAGGACGATCCAGACTTCCAGGTGATGATAACCGCGCAGGAAGCATGGCCGGTATTCGAACGGGCCGTGCTTGCCGCCAAGTCTCACGTCGTGGCCTCGTTCCGCATTTTCGACCTGTCGACCCAGTTGCGCAGCGAAGAGGCGCGCAAGATCGGAGAAACGTGGTTCGACCTTCTGGAACACCTTTTGTGCCGCGGCGTACGCATCGACCTCACGGTCAGTGATTTCGACCCGGTCTTCGCCACCGAACTGCACCGCCTGACATGGCGCACGGTGCGGCAGGCGGCGGCGTTGGCGGAAATCTCCGACTGCCCCATTCACAACCTGCGCATCCGCGCCGATCTGCACCCGGCCAAGGCCGGCCGTCTGCCCTGGCTGGCCTTCCTGCCCGCCGTGCTTCAGCGTCGCTCCAAGCGGCTGATGGCGCTCAACGACGACCAGAAACTGCGCGAGGCCGTGCGCCTCGACGACGGCTCTCTGCCAGAGCTGCACACCACCTCGCACCACCAGAAGATCGCGGTGATCGACGACGAGGTGCTTTATGTGGGAGGGCTCGACCTCAACGAGCGGCGCTATGATACGCCCCAGCATGACCGCATCGCCGCGCATACCTGGTCCGACGTGCAGCTTCTCATTCGCGGCGGCCCCGAGCCGAAGGAGGCGGCGCATCACGTCAAGACCTTCCTCACCAGCATCGAGGCCTGCCGCAAGCCCGCGCCGATGAAATACATCCGCCGCACGCTCTCTGCTCAGCGCCCGACCCAGTTGCCCTATGTCTCGCCCAAGACGCTCCTGCACGAGATCGAAGAGGATCACATCCGCGCCTTCAAGCGGGCCAAGGACATGGTCTATATCGAGACGCAATATTTCCGTGCCCGCGGTCTCGCCAAGCGTCTGGCCAAGGAAGGCCGCCGGCGGCCCGACCTGCACGCAATTCTCATCCTGCCCGGCCTGCCCGACGAGGTCGCCTATTCCAGCGAAATCGGCATCGACGCCCGCTATGGCATGTCGCTCCAGCACAACGCGATCGAGATGGTGCGCGACAGCTTCGGCGACCGCATCATCGTCGCCACACCGGTCCAGCCCCGCTTTGCAGCCCGCGACACGATCCAGACCCTGTCGGGCTCACCGCTGATTCACGTCCACAACAAGATCCTCGTGCAGGACGACAGTTTCGCCATGGTCGGATCTGCCAACCTCAACGGCCGGTCGCTCTACTGGGATACCGAGGCCGCCGTGCGCATCACCGACCCGGGCCGCATCCAGACCCTGCGCGACCGGCTGATGTCGCACTGGTGGTTCGAGGACTTGCCCGCAGAGGCGCGCGCGCATGACACCATGTTCCCCTGGTGGTCCAGGAAGATCGCCGAGAACAGCGTCATGAACCCCGAGAATCGCCACGGCTTTCTCGTTCAGCATGACAGCGCCCAGTTGCGCGATACTTGGCTCAACCTGCCCGGCGTGACGGAAAACATCGTCTGATCCGCCACGCGCGCCGGAACTCCCGGCGGTCCGTCCGCGTTTATCCAGTAGAGATGAAACGACCGGTCGCCCCACTATCGGGACGTCCTAAACTACTGATATGATAGGAGAAAGAGAGATGGACCAAGATCGCATCGAAGGCAACTGGACCCAGATCAAAGGCAAGCTGCGCGAGATCTATGGCGACCTCAGCGACGACGAGATCGAGGAAACGCGCGGCGAGCGCGAACAGATGATCGGCAAGCTGCAAGCCAAGGTCGGCAAGGACAAGGACGAAGTCCGCCGCGACGTCGACAATATTCTCGCCGGCTTTTGATCCGGTCTGATCCGACGCGAAAGGGCGCCCCAGAGGCGCCCTTTTTCATGCGTTCTCCAGCACCGCCTCCACTTGAGCCCGCGCGTCGCGATAGGCCCCCGCCGCCGCGACCAGCGCCCTGAACAAAAGCCGCTGGCGCCGCACATAGAACAGGTGCTCGGGATGCCACTGCACCCCGACGGCAAACGGATCGGCTTGACGCTCGATGGCTTGGATCATCCCGTGCGTGTCCCGCGCCGCCACCCGAAGCCCGGCGCCCACCGCCCTCACCGCCTGAGTGTGTAGCGCGTTCACCCGCATCAGCTCGGGTCCGCAGATCCGCGCAAGATGTGTTTTCGGCAATACCTCCACGTCGCGCTTGGGCAGGATGGTCTTGATCTTCTCGGCCTTGCCGAACGTCTGCCACGCGTTCTGATCCAGCGTCCCGCCAAAGGCCACGTTCATCATCTGCGCCCCCCGGCAGATCCCCAGAACCGGCACGCCCAGCTCCAGCGCCTCGGTGGCCAATGCCCGTTCCAGGTCGTCCCGTGCGCGATCCAGCGTGGCCGACACGCCCAGCACGCCACCATACAGTTCCGGCCCCACGTCATCGCCGCCCCCGATGATCAGCCCGTCCACCGCGCCCAGGTCAGCGGGTCGTCCAACGCCCCAGCGCACGGCACGCGCGCCGGCCAGCCACAGGTTGAACCACACCAGGGGAAAAATCCGCCACCCCGACCGCTGCGAGGTGGTCACGGCGATCAGCGGCCGGCTCATTTCGTGTCACGACCCAGGATATCGCTTGCGATCCGCACCCACGCGCTTTCCCGGCGCAGCACACCGCCCGAGTGCGCATGGTCCTGCCACGCGTCTTCCAGCGCCTCCAGCTGCTCGGTCGCGGCCACCTCTTCGACCAGCCGCCACATCTCCCACGGTTCCTGCAACGACCAGCCCTCCTCGTTGATCCGGCTGTCGGGCAGGCGAAAGTGAAACGCGGGCCGCGCCTTGGTGGAGTGTTCGTCGGGATAGCTGGCCTCGAACAGCCGCGGCAACGCGTGCTTCATCAGCGGCAGAAGGTCCAGCGCATGATTACGCGTCCGCACGTGCGGGTCCATCAGGTCAAGCAGCAACTCCAGGCTATCCGGCTTTTCCTCGGCCAGTTCGTCGACCAGCGCCCGCGGCCAGGCATTGACGAAAGGCAGCACGCGGCGCGTCACGTCGATGCCGTTCTCGGCGCGCAGGACCGGGTCCAGCAGGCCAAAGGCCCGCACCGTGCGCAACGTATGCGGATCGGCGGGCGCGACCACCTCGACATTCAGATGCACGCCGAACCCCAGGAACACCCCGTTGCGCGACCCGCTCGCCCCGGCCTCGCGCAGAACCGGGATCATCGCATCGAATCGCGCGATCTCGTCTGGCGTCAGCGGTGGCGTCACGATCTCGACCGGCACCAGCCCGCGCAGCAGGTCCTTGACCTGCGACCCGGCCAGCCCGTCGCTCTTTTTCTTGCCAAGGGCCGTGTCCAGTTCGATCTCCAGATCGCCAAGCGCACTGCCCCGCACGAACAAAAGGTGAGGGTCGGCGTCGTCCATCTCGCCGCCCAGGTTCTCCTGCAAGATCGACGCCACCCTGCGCTCGCACAAGCCCGAGAATTCCACCTCGATGCCAATGCGGCGTTTGTCGCCTCTCGCATTGGTCTCTATCGGTAAAGGCGCAAAATGATATGCGTCAGCACCCTGCCATGTCATGCAACCTGTTCCATCTAGTGTTCGGACGCCGTCCCGCGCTTCGATTGAGCCGAGACAAGGGCATAGACCCACACGACCACCGGCAGGGCGACGATACCCCCAAGTGGTCCCCAAAGCCACAGCCCGAATACGATGGAGAGAAAAACGACCAACGGATTGACCTTCAGCTGTTTGCCGACCAGCGCGGGCGTCACGAACTGCGCCTCGAGCGCGTTCAGCATCAGGAAGGATGCCGGCGCGACCAGCGCATAGGCCGAGTTGAACGTCAAAAGCCCTGCCAGCAACAACGAGAACACGATCGCCAGCGGGCCGAGGTAGAGAACGAAGTTGGCCAGAAATGCCGCCGCGCCCCACAGCATCGGGTTCGGCAGGCCGATGAGGATCAGCACACCGAAAAGCGACGCGCCAAGACCGAGGTTGATCAGCGTGATGGTCACAAAATAATGCGACACCGCGCGATCGGCCTGTTTAAGCGCCACGCGGTACTGTGGGATTGCGCTGTAGATGTCGTCGCGGGTCATAAGGAAAAAGAACAATGTCCCCGCGAAAATCAGCAATTGCCCGAACAGGTTTGGCGCCAGCCACAGCGCTTCCGCGACGGACGGAATCGCCTCTTCGACCGCATTCTCGCCACCCTCTGAAATGGTGCGCTCAACGTCGAAATTGATGCCGCCGATACTGCGCAACATGAATGTCAGTTCGTTCATCCAGCCGCGAAACTGCTGCTGGATGCGCGGCACCTGATCGATCAGCGCCGACAGCAACGGTCCCAGCGCAACAATCAGCAGAAAGATGACGACAGCACCGACTATCAGCGCGGAAGCCGCGCTGACGGTTCGCGGCACACCGAGGCTTTCCAACCGGCTTGCGACGGGCGACATCACCACGCCCAGAACAAGCGCGAACGTCGCCGGGGCAAAGAGGTTTTGCGCCTCTTTTGCCGCGGCCACGACTGCGATGAATGTGAGGGTGATAAGGCAGGCCCTTACCAGCTTCGACGGGGCGTGATCCGATACCACCTTGCGTATTTACCTTCAGCCAGCTTTGGAATTGAACTGTTCGGTGCCGGCGCGGACCGCTTCGTTGACCGCGGACTTGCCCTTGGTTTCCAGTTCCGAGATTTCCGCCGAAAGGCGCTCTTCGGCTGCACGTAGAAAGGCATCCCGGCGGGCCCCCATCAACTCGGCTTCGCGGCGCGTGCTGGGCAGCAATGCGCCCAGCAATCCGCCGATTCCTGCCGCGACCAGCCCGGTCACCAGGGGTTGCGAGTTGTGCGTATCAACGGCCGACTTTGCCGCGCCGCGGGCATACCGCTCCGCAGCTTCCTGAGCATCGACGGCCTTCAACCGCAGCGAGATCACGCGATCCCGCGCTTCCGGCCCAAGCCGCTCCAGGCCGCTATGGAGCTTCCTGCGCATCCGAGACGCCGAGGCGGACACGCGGCCAGCGGCGATCTGCGTGCGCTTGGCGTTGCGTTCGGCTGCACGGGCAATACGCTCGTCTTGGCTCAACCCGTTCGAGCTCCGCCCGACGTTGGAAAACGCACCCTTCTGATGCGCAGTACCACCGGCCACGAGCATTGCCACGCCGATCCCCACAAGCGCCAGGCCAACGGGATGGTCCTTGGCCGATTGCGTGATGCTGTGGGTGGCGGTCCGGCCAAATTCGGCGGCATCGTCGATGGCCTGCCGTCCAAGGCGTCCGGGGTTCACGCTCTCGGCAAAATCCCCGATCGCATCGGCCAGTCCGGCACGATGCTGTTCTGCGTCTTTCTCAAGCTTTTCCATAGACTTCGCGGTCATCATGACTCTCCTCGAATAGTGCAATATCTGATTTCAGGCTTTCGATCGTGCGTCGGGGCATCATTGCCCGCGCCGACAGGCACCGCATTCCGATCACGCCCAGTATGACCGTCAGCGTGACGAACACCCCGAACACGATCGCCGCAGACGTGCCAAATCCAAGCCCCATATCCGCCAGTGCCAGCACGGCCACCACCGCAAGGGCGTGAACGCTGACCAGCGCAAAAAGTAAAGCGGCGGCAATCAGGATCAGTCCGGCCTTGGCCGACCTCAGGTTCTGGCTCAGCTCCCGCCGCGCCAGGTCGGCATGGGCGGCCAGCAGTCCCCGCGCTTCGCGCAGGATGCGGGCCACGACCACGCCGAATGGTGGTTTGGGCGCGTCCTTCATCAGTCGTGTGTCCCCGTGTGCGGGCTTTCGGGCAGATAACCCGACCAGACGTCATCGTCCGCCGTGATCAACTCGGGACCGTCATCCGCATCCGAGGGCGCGCTGGCGCTCAGGAAACGCGCCGCGGCAAACCCGGCCAGCGCCGCGCCGCCCAAAAACAACAGAGGGTTGCGCCGTGCAAACGCCGACACATCCTCGACCATGTCCGGCAACGACCGCTCGCGCAGGCGGTTGGTCGCGTCCTCGACGGCCTCACCCGCCTGGGTCAGGAACGAGTTCACGGCATCATAATCCTCGAACTCACCAGCAGCTTTCTTGGTCGCGCTTGAAATCGTATCGCCGTGATCGGCCACGTCGTCGCGCATCTCTGCCGCGCGGGCCTCGGCCTCTTTCGTGACGGCTTCCTTACCGTCTTCGACCATTTCCTTGGCTTTCGTCTTGGCGTTCATTTTCGGTCTCCTCACGCATTTGTGACGTGTTGCGATCTGTATCGCTCTGTCAACGTCTGCGGGCTTCGGAGGTTCCGCTGCGTCTGCAATATCTTTGACGCCCCGGTGCCCGCGTCCAAGCCGCCGCCGAACAACTCCGTGGACACGAAAAACCGGGGCGCCGAAACACCCCGGTTCATACTCGTCACTTTACAACTGGCGTTAGCCGCGGTTGATCGCGTCGGCGATGCGGTCACGCAGATAGTCGACCGAGAACGCATACTCGAGCGCCTTGCCTTCGTTGGTCGTCTGCAGCGACTTCACCTGAATGCCAACAGTCGGCACTTGGTAGCCACCTTCGGCGTCAAGGTCGACGAAGACCAGGCCACCCATTTCGCCGCGGTCCTCGGTGTAGGACACGGTCCCGACAGGCTCGCCCGTCACGGTGTAGATCATCGTGCCCGGCTCCGCGATCAGCAGGATGTTCTCGCCCTCGGTATTCTCCGAACCGGTTTCGTCCTGTGCGACTTCGTCGTCCACGCCTTCATCTGCAGAACCCGAGGTCTGCGTACCGATCACGACAATGTCGTCGCCATCTTCGGAATAGGTCTTCGCTTCAACTTCGGTGTTGCCATCTTCAACTTCAGCGGCGTTTTCCAGGACCTGACCCTTGTTCGTCACGTCTTCGCCGACGGTGGATTCAGCGTAGGCGGCAAGGGCGCCTGCGGTCGAGAATGCGGCTGCGAGTGCAATCGTACGGTTAAACATTGTAATCTCCTTCGCTTGTGCAGCACCGTGCTGCGATCTGGGATAAGAACTGCTTGCCCCCTTCCGGGTTCCGAAAAAATTCTTGCATCGGTTTTTTTTACCGCGCGGCCCATGGCGGAGACGTCGCGGGGACTTGACACAAATTCACCGTAAAAACTTGATATAAATCATAATTTCATGCGCAGTGATCCAGAGATCCAAGCGCCGTTCACACAGTCGAAAACAATATCGTGAACCTCTTCGCTCTTTGCGCAGCCGCCCGCACGACGCGCAACTGTGCATTTTTTTGCCCAGCCTTCCGGTGTCATTCCCCGACGCTCCGCGCTACCGTGCATCGCGTACAACAGCTAAAGCGGCCCCGATCATGCACGCCTTTCTCGCCCCGGCCCAGTCCGCCCACGCCCCCCAGACCTTCTTGCATCAGGGCGTCCTGAAACCTTCGCCGGAAGCACCGGAACGCATCGCCATTCTCAAGGACGCCGCCCAGGCCGCGGGCTGCACCTTCGCCGCCCCACCCGATGCAGGGCTCGCCCCCATCGCCGCGGCGCACAGTTCCGAGTACATCGGCTTTCTCCGCACCATCCACGCCCGCTGGTCCGCCCTCGACGGCGCCGCGCCCGAGGTCATTCCGAATATCCACCCCCGCACGCGCGCCGACAGCTACCCCACCTCCCCTGTCGGTCAGGCGGGCTATCACCAGGCCGACACCGCCTGCCCCATCGGCCCGCGCACCTGGGAGGCGGCCTATGCCTCGGCCCAATCCGCCATCGCCGCCGCTGACGCGGTGGCTTCCGGCGCACCCCACGCCTACGCGCTCTGCCGCCCGCCCGGGCACCACGCCTATGCCGATCAGGCCGGCGGCTTCTGTTTCCTCAACAACTCCGCCGTTGCCGCCCAGCGCCTGTTGGCTGCGGGCCACCGCCCCGCCATCCTCGACATCGACGTGCATCACGGCAACGGCACCCAGGGCATCTTCTACGACCGCGCCGACGTGCTCACCGTCTCGATCCACGCCGACCCGTCCGATTTCTACCCGTTCTTCTGGGGCCACGCGCAGGAACGCGGCGCCGGCCCCGGCCTCGGCGCCAACCTCAACCTCCCCCTGCCCCGCCTGACCGACGACGACGGCTATGCCCCAGTGCTCGACACCGCCCTCGCGCGCATCACGGATTTCGGCACAACCGCGCTGGTCGTGGCCCTCGGCCTCGACGCGCACCAAGCCGACCCCTTCAAGGGCCTCGCCCTCACCACCCCCGGCTTCACCCGCATCGCCCGCACGCTTGCCGCCACCGGCCTGCCGCTCGTTCTGGTGCAGGAGGGCGGCTATGTCTCCGACCATCTGGGCACGGCCCTCTCGGCCTTCCTCTCGGGGCTCTGAGATCTGTCACAAAACCATCAAGCTCTACCGCTAGACACGGCTGAACCACCAGCAGGAAAGACCCCAATGACCCGCTTCACCGCCGCCGTGTTCGACTGGGCCGGCACCACCGTCGATTTCGGTTCCTTCGCCCCCATGGGCGTCTTCGTCGAGGCCTTCGCCCAATTCGGCATCACCGCCACGATCGCACAGGCCCGCGGCCCGATGGGCGCGCCCAAGTGGGACCACATCCGCACCATGCTCGACATGCCCGACCTCGCCCGGCAATGGCAGGACAGGTATGGCCGGGCGCCAAGCGACGCGGATGTCGATGAGGTCTACAAGGTTTTCGTTCCCATGAACGAGAAAGTGGCCGCCGATCACGCCACCCTCGTCCCCGGCTGCGCCGAAGCCATCGCCCAGCTGCGCGAAATGGGCCTCAAGATCGGCTCCACCACCGGCTACACCCGCTCGATCATGAACCACGTCCTGCCCGTCGCGGCGGCGCAGGGCTACACCCCCGACACCCTGGTATGCTCGGACGACCTGCCCGAAGGCCGCCCCGGCCCGCTTGGCATGTATCAATGCATGATCGACCTCGTCGCCTACCCGCCCGAAACGATCCTCAAGGTCGACGACACCGCCCCCGGCATCAAGGAGGGCGTCGCGGCGGGCTGCGTGACCGTGGGCGTCGCGCTTTCCGGCAACGCAGTCGGCAAGACGCCCGAGGAACTGGCCGCCCTCACCGAGGCGCAGATCGAGCCGCTCCGCGCCCACGCCACTGCGATCCTGAAAGACGCCGGCGCCGATCATGTCATCGACACCGTCGCCGACCTACCCGCCCTCGTCCGCCGCCTGGGCCACGTCTAGCCACCCGTGATAGCGCAGCACCGGCGCGCTCCCCCAGGGCAGCCCGATGGAAATCTCGAACCGGTAGCGCCCCGCGTCGGGCCGCTCCGAGGCGCTGACCTTCGGCGCCGCCCATCCCGGCACCGGCAGGCCGAGGCACCGGAACCGCCAGTCCACCAGGTGCAGGCCGCCTTGCGCCGGCACCAGCCGGCACATCGCCACCATCGCGCCCATCCGCTCGGCCAGCTTGCCATCGGGCGTGGCCCACTGCGCCGTCTGCATGACCTGCCCGGCCATGCTGCGCGTCCAGACATCCCGAGCACCGCGCCCGCGTTTCTCGAACCTCAATTCGGCGTCCTCCACCGCCGGCGGAAACCCCGCCCACCGTAGCGCCGCCCGCAGCACCGGATTGCGCGTCACCTCCACCGTGATCCGCCCGTGAAACACCCCGTCGCCTGCATGTAGCGCCCGGCACTCCGGCGCCAGCGCCGCCATCCCGGCCTCGCCCAGCAGCCGCGCATAGACCGTCACCGCAAAAGCCGCCGTTGCACCTGCGGGTCCGGCAAGGCACACAAGTCCCCACGCCCGAAAACCGCATACCTGTTCTGCGCGATCCGCGCATAGATCCAATCGCGCAGCCCGACCGGCAAGACCCACACCAGCCGCGCGGGCGCATAGACCCAATGCAGGCGCGGGAACAGCATCGCCATCCCCTCCAACGATCCCCAGGCCCGCCCATCCTCGATCATCAGCCAGGACGCCGGATCATCCGCATCAAGCCCGTAATGCTCGAGCAGCGCCCGCCCCAACGCGCCCTGCATCGGCGCGATCCGTACCCGGTCGTGCTTGTCCAGCTTTGCGATCCGCCGCGCCGCGCGGGAACACAACGCGCATTCGGCATCCATCACCACGACGATCCGCCCGTCATCGAACGCCGGCACCGCCGGATCATCCCGAAACGAATACGGCCGCCGCGCGTCGGGCTGCATCACCGCACCCCGGGCTTTTTCTTGCCAGAAATACTCAACTCCAAACCGCCCACGTCCCGCATCGCCGCCGGATCATGGCACCGGCAGGTTTTCACTGTTCCAAAAATACTCAAAGACGCCCTCAGTCCACGCCCAGCGTATCCAGCAGCGCCTTCAGTGCCGCGTGATCGTCCGGGTCATGCGCCACCCGGCGCGACCGGAACAGTGTCGCCTGGCTGCGCAGGATCATCCCGTCCTCCAGCGTCTTCAGGTGGTTGGCCCGCAGCGTGTCCCCGGACGAGGTGATATCGGCAATCGCCTCCGCCGTCTCGTTCTTCACCGTGCCCTCGGTCGCGCCCTGGCTGTCGACCAGCTGGTAGTCCGCCACGCCATTGTCGCGCAGGAACTCGCGCACCAGCCGGTGATACTTCGTGGCGATCCGCAACCGGAACCCATGCCGCTCCCGAAACGCCGCCGCCGCCGCATCCAGATCATCCAGCGTGCCCACGTCCACCCAGACCTGTGGCACCGCCAGCACCAGGTCCGCGGCCCCAAAGCCCAGCACCTCGACCTCTTCGACCACCTGCTCCCAGCCGCCAAGCTTCTCGCGTATCAGGTCCTGTCCTGTCACTCCGAGGTGGATCCGCCCGGCAGCCAGCTCGCGCGGGATCTCTCCCGCCGACAGCAACACCAGCTCGGCATTCTCGACGCCGCGCACGAAGCCCGCGTATTCGCGTTCCGCGCCGCTCCGGCCCAGCTCCACGCCCCGGTCCGCGAACCAGCCGAACGTCTTGTCCATCAACCGGCCCTTCGAGGGCACACCGATCTTCACGCTCATGCCCCGCCCTCCAGCGCCAGCACCTGGTCGGGCCGGATCACGCCGCCCACTGCCGGGATCTCGTGGCCGCCGCCCAGCCGCCGGGTCAGCGCGTCATAGCGCCCGCCCGTGGCAACAGGGGGCAGGTCCGGGCGCTTCGGCACCGAAAAGCCGAACACGAATCCATCGTAATATTCCATCTGCGTCCGGCCATAGCTGGCCTCGAACTCAAGCGTCTGGGGCGCCACGCCCGCGCGCTCCAGCGCCTCCAGCCGGCGGGCCAGTAACTCCACCGCGCCCGAGATCGCCGGCATGTCCACCGCGATGTCGCGCAGATGCTCCAGCGCGTTGTCGGCGGTCTCGCGCACCGCCAGCACCGCATCCAGCAATTCCACGTCCCGCGCCGTAAGCGGCGGAGAGTCCGCATCCTCGCGCAGCGCCCTGATCCGCGCCGCAATCTCGTCCGGCCCGCGCAGCCCGATCATCGGCGCGTCACAGGCCATAGGGTCCGTCGCCGCCAACAGCGCCGCCCGGCTCTCCGGCACCGGCGCCCGGCCCGAGAACCGCTCGATCAACGCGCGAAACCGCCGCGGCCGCCAGATATGCCGGCGCAGCGCCACCTTGCGCCGTTCGGTCGTGTCCAGCCCTTCGACGGCAGCCATCAGGATGCCGATATCGCCGATGATGGCCTGCAACGGCAGGTGCTTCACCGCCTCGTGGATCACCGCGAAGACCCGCGCATCCGCTTCCGCGGGCGCGCGCCGGTCGAACATCTCGAACCCCACTTGCAGGTATTCATTGGGCCGACCCGAGTCGTCTTCCTGCCGCCTGAAGACCTCACCCGCATAGGTGTAACAGGCCGGCTCCGCCCCGTGCGCCATGTGCATCTGCACCACTGGCACGGTAAAGTCGGGCCGCAGCATCTGCTCTCCCCGCAAGGCGTCCGAGGTCACGTAGGCCCGCGCCCGGATATCCTCGCCATACAAATCCAGCAACGTGTCCGCCGGTTGCAGCACCGAGGTTTCCACCGGCACCGCGCCCGCCGCCTCGAACATGTCGCGCAGCCGGGCGGCCTCGGCCTTGACCGCCGCGCGGTTGTCCGGGGTCGGTCCCATCAGCCCTGTCCGCTTTCCTGGCCGTCCAGCATCTCGCGCACCTTCGCCACCAGCTGGTCGCGCGGCACCTCGAACTGGCTCGGGCGTTCCTTCCATTCCTCCAGCGTGGCGTTCTCGGCAATCTGCGCGCCAAGAACCAGGTCCTTGATCTGCACCTTGCCCGCGTCGAACTCGTCGCTGCCCGCAATGACCGCGACGGGACTGCCCCGCCGGTCCGCGTATTTCATCTGGTTGCCAAAGTTCTTGGGATTCCCGAGGTACACCTCGGCACGGATGCCCGCGCTCCGCAGTTCCGACACCATCGCCTGGTACTCCGCCATCCGGTCCCGGTCCATGACGGTCACGACCACCGGCCCCTCGACCGCACCCCCGATCCGCCCCTTCTCACGCAACGCCGCCAGCAGGCGATCGACCCCGATGGAGACCCCCGTCGCCGGCACCGCCTGCCCGGTGAACCGCTTCACGAGGTCGTCATACCGCCCCCCGCCCGCAACCGAGCCGAACTGCCGCTTGCGGCCCTTGTCGTCAAAGATCTCGAAGGTCAGTTCCGCCTCGTAGACGGGGCCGGTATAATACCCCAGACCCCGCACCACGCTCGGGTCGATCACGATCCGGTCCGGGCCATAGCCCTGCGCCGCCAGTAGATTGGCAATCGCCTCAAGTTCCTGCACGCCCTCCGCGCCCATCGCGCTTTCGCCCACCGCATCACGCAGGTTTGCCAGCGTCTCAGCCGCGTCCTCGGCTTTCGAGGTCAGGAAGGCCAGCACCGGCTTGGCCTGCGCATGGGTCAGCCCCACACCGTCGATATAAGCGCCCGACGCATCCAGCCGCCCTTCGGTCAGCAGTGCGCGCACGCCTTCCTCGCCCACCTTGTCGAACTTGTCGATGGTGCGCAGAACCGCATCACGCTGCTCGCCTTCGTCAAGGCCCATGACCTCCAGCACACCGTTCAGAACCTTCCGGTTGTTCACCCGGATCAGGTAGTCGCCGCGCGGAATCCCCACCTCTTCCAGCGTGTCTGCCAGCATCGCGCAGATCTCGGCATCGGCGGCCATGCTGGCCGTGCCCACCGTATCCGCGTCGCACTGATAGAACTGCCGGTAGCGCCCCGGCCCCGGCTTTTCGTTCCGCCACACCGGCCCCATCGCATAGCGCCGATAGGGCGTCGGCAGATCGTTGCGATACTGCGCATAGACCCGCGCCAGCGGCGCTGTCAGGTCATAGCGCAGCGCCATCCAGTCGCCCTTGTCGTCCTCGTCGAACTCCTGCCAGGCAAAGACGCCCTCGTTGGGCCGGTCGACGTCGGGCAGGAACTTGCCCAGCGCCTCGACTGTCTCCACCGCGCTCGTCTCCAGCGCGTCGAACCCATAGCGATGATAGACCCCTGCAATCTTGCGCAACATGTCGGCGCGCTCGGTGACTTCCACACCGAAATAATCGCGGAACCCCTTGGGCGTTTCCGCCTTGGGGCGCGGGGCCTTCTTGGTCTTCGCCATGTCCCTAATTCCTTGGCTAAGGGCTTTGCGGCGCGGTCTAGCCGAAGGCGGGGTGCGGGGCAAGCACGGCAAGGCGCAGGCTGAGGTGCCATCACGTGTTTTCCCCTTGAACGGGGCGGGATTAGGTTCAATCCTGTATCGGAACGCAGTCGATAGGCCAGAAATGCAAGAGCTTGAAGAAAAAATCGCCCACCTGACCCGTGCCGTGGACGACCTGTCCGACACCGTCGCCCGGCAGGAGACGGTGATCGCCCTCCTCAATCGCCGCGTTCAACTACTGTTGGAGCGCGAGGCAGAGCGCGAGACGGCGCAGGGCGGCCAGGAGGTCGTCGGCGACAGCCGCCCGCCTCACTGGTAGGAACCACGGAAACTCAGCCGCCCTTGCGGTCCTGCGCCAGCACGTCGCCGCCATGCACCAACAGCGTGTGCCACTGCGCGTTGCTGCCGAACCGCTCGTAGATGCTGACGAACACCGTGTCACGGTCCAGCCGGTTGATCCGGTTGCCGCAGGGCTTGCCGCGACCCACTTTGCAGACCCGCGATTTGAGCTGCTCATACGCCTTGTCGGTCGTGCTGTAAGGATGCACCTCTGCAGGCAGGCCGTACCGCAATTGCTCGTGCGATTCCGCCCCCGCCAGAACCGCCACCGCCGCCGAGAACTGCCGCGCGCAGCCGTCGTCGAATCCGGTAAGGTAGAATGTCCGCAGGCCGGTGCTTTGCGGGGCACTGTCATAAAGCGCGTAGGCCCCGCGCCGCTCAGGGTATACCTCAACCCGGCTCCCCATCTGCCGGTTGCTCAGCCCGCAGATCCGGGCGACCTTGCCATAGGGCAGCACCGTACCCGGCGCGACTTCACTCGTGGCGCCATCGGCGGGCGCGTTCCCGCCGCCACCGAACAGGCCGAACAGCCCCCGCTTTTGCGGCTTGGGCTCCACTTCGCGCGACGCCCCAAAGGTTTCGGGCGGTGTCTGGCGCGCCGTCTCCTCGGTGGCACTGGGCTCCGCGCTTTGTTCTGGCTCGGACGTGTCTCCCTTCGGCTTGCCCCCGCCCAGCAGCCGCGCCAGGAATCCGCCGCTCTCGGCCTCGTCCCGCGCCTCTGGCCCGGGCATCGCGCCCATGGTTTCGGCCCCCTCCGACAGATCCTGCTCGGACAACCGGCCGATCTCGGCCTCCGGCGCGCCACAGCCCGCCAGGGCCAGCGCGCAAATCAATACAATTTTCCGCATGGTCCTCCCAGGGTCCCATCGCTTCCGGTCAACGACTTAGCCCAGAACCGCGATACGGTCCACTGGCCCGACGCCGCACCGGTGGAGTGTTGCCGATCCGAATCACTCGCGAGGTTTCAAAGGTCCTCGACCATGACCACGCCCTCAAGACTCTTGATCGCGCCCTTGATCTGGGGCGTCACCGGAAACTCGCGGCCCGCGTCGATCTCCACCTCGCCGGGCAATGCCTCGTTCATCAGGCAGAACCGGATCGGGCCGCGCCCGCCCCGTGCCGCGGTCGTCGGCGCATTGGTCAACACCTGCGCCACCGACCCGATGGCGGTTTCACTGTCGACGAAGATTTTCAGCCCGCTGGCGCCCGCATCCGCGACCACCGCATCGGCGGGCTGCACCGACCGCGCCAGCAGCTTCAGCTGATCGCTCTCCATCGTCGCCTCGACCACGATCACCACCTGGTTGCCGGTTTCCAGATGCTCGCGCGCCACCTCCAGCGTGTCCGAGAACATCGTCACCTCGTAGCCGCCCGTGACATCGCTCAACTGCACGAAGGCAAAGCGGTTGCCGCGCGCCGATTTCCGCTCCTGCCGTCCGGCGACGACGCCGGCCATCTTCGCCACCACGGCGCCCGACCGTGCCGCCAGCTCGTTGACCTCGTCCAGCGTCTTGACGTCCTTGCGCTTCAGCGCGGCCATGTAGTCGTCCAGCGGATGCCCCGACAGGTAGAAGCCCACCGCGGCATATTCCTCGGTCAGCCGCTCCGCAGGCAGCCAGTCCTCGACCGGGCTCAGCCGCGGCTCCGGCAGGTCCTCGCCCGCCTCGCCAAACAGAGACACCTGGGCCGAGCCCTTCTGTTCATGGATCGCCGCCGAATAGCGCATCAGCGACTCCAGGCTGTCGAACACGCGCCGCCGGTTGCGGTCCAACGCGTCGAACGCCCCCGACCGCGCCAGCATCTCCAAGGGCCGTTTGCCCACCGCCTTCAGGTCCACCCGCCGCGCGAAATCATAGAGCGTCACGAACGGCTTTTCGCCGCCCCCGCCCCGGACCTGATCCGGGGCCTCCTCGCCCCCCTCGTGCCGCGCCGCCACGATCAGCCGCATCGCCTCGACGCCCACGTTCTTCAACGCGCCCAAGCCATAATGCAGCACGCCGTCCTTCACCTGGAAGGTCGCGTCCGAGCGGTTCACGCAAGGCGGCGCCCAGGGCAATTCCAGCCCCTTCTTCACTTCCTCGAAATAGATCGCCAGCTTGTCCGTCAGGTGGATATCGCAGTTCATGACGCCGGCCATGAACTCCACCGGGTGATTGGTCTTCAGCCATGCGGTCTGGTAACTGACCACCGCATAGGCCGCCGCGTGCGACTTGTTGAAGCCATAGTTGGCGAACTTGTCCAGAAGGTTCCACACCTCCAGCGCCTTGGCATCATCGACGCCGTTATCCTTGGCGCCCGCGATGAACTTGGGCCGCTCGGCATCCATCGCCTCCTGGATCTTCTTGCCCATGGCCCGGCGCAACAGGTCCGCACCGCCAAGCGAATACCCGGCCATCTCCTGCGCGATCTGCATCACCTGTTCCTGGTAAACAATAATGCCCTGCGTCTCGTCCAGGATATGATCCACTGACTTGTGCAGGTAATCCCGCTCGCTCAGCCCGTTCTTCACCTCGCAATATTTCGGGATGTTCTCCATCGGCCCGGGCCGATAGAGCGCCACAAGCGCCACGATATCCTCGATGCAGGTGGGCTTCATCCGCTTCAGCGCATCCATCATGCCCGAGCTTTCCACCTGGAACACCGCAACCGTCTTCGCCTTGGCATAAAGCGCATAGGTCTTCTCGTCATCGAGCGGGATCTGCCCGATATCGTTCTCGGCCCCTTCGTTCGGCTCGTAGATACGGCTGCCATCCGCCGCCGTATGCAAATCCCGCCCCCCGGCATGGATCTGCTCGATCGCGTTCTGAATGACGGTCAGAGTCTTCAGCCCCAGAAAGTCGAACTTCACCAGCCCCGCCTGCTCGACCCATTTCATGTTGAACTGCGTCGCCGGCATGTCCGACCGCGGGTCTTGGTAAAGCGGCACCAGCTCATCCAAGGAGCGATCCCCGATCACCACGCCCGCCGCGTGGGTCGAGGCGTTACGCAACAGTCCCTCCACCTGCATCCCGTATTTCAGCAGGCGGTCCACGACCTCCTCGTTGCGGGCCTCCTCGCGCAGGCGATCCTCCTGCGCCAATGCCTTTTCGATGGAAACGGGCTTTACCCCCTCCACCGGGATCATCTTCGACAGGCGGTCCACCTGCCCATAGGGCATCTGCAACACCCGCCCGATATCGCGCACCGCGGCCTTGGATAAAAGCGCACCGAAGGTGATGATCTGCCCCACCTTGTCGCGCCCATACTTGCCCTGCACGTACTGGATCACCTCTTCCCGGCGATCCATGCAAAAGTCGATGTCGAAGTCGGGCATCGACACACGTTCCGGGTTCAAAAACCGCTCGAACAGCAGGCTGTACCGCAGCGGATCAAGGTCCGTGATCGTCAGCGCATAAGCTACCAGGCTGCCCGCGCCCGACCCGCGCCCCGGCCCCACCGGGATGTCATGGTCCTTGGCCCACTTGATGAAGTCGGCCACGATCAGGAAGTAACCCGGGAAGCCCATTCCCTCGATGATCCCCAGCTCGAACTCCAGCCGCTTTTCGTACTCCTCGACCGACGCCGCGTGGGGAATGACCGCCAATCGCTCATTAAGGCCTTCCTTGGCCTGCCGCCGCAACTCGTCCACCTCGTCATCGGCAAAGCGCGGCAGGATCGGGTCGCGCCGATACGCACCAAAGGCACAGCGCTGCGCGATCTCCACCGTGTTCTCCAGCGCCTCGGGCAGGTCTGCGAACAGCGTCGCCATCTCCGCCGGCGACTTGAAATAATGCTCTGCCGTCAGCCGCCGCCGCGGCTCGGACTGGTCCACATAGGCGCCTTCCGCGACGCAGATCATCGCGTCATGCGCCTCGTACATCTTGGCCTCGGGAAAATAGACGTCATTCGTCGCCACCAGCGGCAGATCCATGGCATAGGCCATCTCGACAAAGCCGCGCTCGGTCTTGGCCTCGGCCTCCGGCACGCCCGCCTCGCCGCGATGCCGCTGCAACTCGACATACAGGCGGTCGCCGAAGATCCCCGCCAGCTTCTGCATCAACGCCTCCGCCGCCGGGCGCTGTCCCAGCTGCAAGAGTTTGCCCACGGCCCCCTCCGGCCCCCCGGTAAGGCAGATCACCGACGCGCCATGCGCCTCGAGGTCCTCGACCGTCAGATGCGCCAGCTGCCCGTCCCCGCGCAGGTACAGCGCGGAATTGAGCTTCATCAGGTTCTCGTAGCCTTCCTCGTTCTGCGCCAGCAGAACCACCGGCGCGGGCGGCACGGGCCGCTTCCCCGGCTCGGGCGTCATGTATTGCAGGTCCATCTGGCAGCCCATGATCGGCTGCACCCCCGCCCCCTGCGCCGTGACGGAAAATTCCAGCGCGGCGAACATGTTGTTGGTGTCGGTCACGGCCACCGCCGGCATCTGGTGCCTGGTGCAAAGGTCGGCCAGCTTTTTCAGCCGCACGGCCCCTTCCAGCAGGGAATACTCGGTATGGACGCGAAGATGGATGAATCGGGGGGAACTGCTCATGCCACCACACTATCCAGCACCGCTCCCTTCGCCAAGCCCGACATCTGCCCAAATCCGCATCACCCGGACCGGCCCGACGCCGCGTATCCCACGCCCCCCATTGCCGTTCCCGCCCGCCTTGCGCTAACAGGGACGGGGACCGCGAAACCGGGGGGACAACGGCGCGTGACGGAACCGCTGCTCAGCATCGACGGGCTGACCAAGGCCTATCCCGGCGTGGTCGCCAACGAGGATGTCAGCTTTGACATCCACGCCGGCGAGGTGCACGCCCTCCTGGGTGAAAACGGCGCGGGCAAGTCGACGCTGGTCAAGATGATCTACGGGCTGGTCAAGCCCGACAGCGGCACTATGCACCTGCATGGATCGCCCTTCGCTCCGTCCGAACCCAGCGACGCACGCCGCCACGGCGTTGCGATGGTGTTCCAGCACTTCTCGCTTTTTGACGCGCTCACCGTGGCCGAAAACGTGGCCCTCGGCATGGAAACCCCGCCCCCCATGCGCACCCTCGCCGCCCGTATCCGGGAGGTCTCGGAAACCTACGGCCTGCCGCTCGACCCCGGGCGCACCGTGGGGGACCTCTCGGCAGGCGAACGCCAGCGGGTCGAGATCATCCGCTGCCTGCTGCAGGACCCGCGCCTGCTGATCATGGACGAACCCACCTCGGTGCTGACCCCGCAAGAGGTCGCGATCCTCTTCAAGACCTTGCAGAAGCTCACCTCCGAGGGTGTGGCGATCCTCTACATCTCCCACAAGCTGGAAGAAATCCGCACGCTCTGCAACCGCGCCACGGTCCTGCGCCGGGGGCGCAACGTCGGCACCTGCGACCCGGCGCAGACCACGGCGCACGCCATGGCCGAGATGATGGTCGGCAGCGCCTTCGAGACGCCCGCCCGGCGCGACACCAAAACCGGCGCCCCGCGCCTCACGCTCGACGCGCTGTCGGTTCGCGCGCCCTCGGCCTTCGGCACCGCGCTTCGGGACGTGTCGCTCACCCTGCACGCGGGTGAAATCCTCGGCATCGGCGGCGTCGCGGGCAACGGGCAGGACGAACTTCTCGCCGCGCTTTCGGGCGAGTTGCCTGTGCCGCCCAGCGCCCTGCGTCTCGACGACAAACCCATCGGCCGCCTGCCCCCGCAGGCCCGGCGCGACCTCGGTCTTTTCGCGGCCCCCGAGGAACGGCTGGGCCACGCTGCCGCCCCCGAGATGAGCCTGACAGAAAACAGCCTGCTCACCGGCGCCACCAAGCAGAATCTCTCCAACCGCGGCTTCCTGAACTGGCCCCGCGCACAGAGCTTCGCCGAGAAGGTGATCGCTGCGTTCGACGTTCGCACCCCCGGGCCCAACACCGCCGCGCGCGCCCTGTCCGGTGGCAACCTGCAGAAATTCGTCATCGGCCGCGAAATGGCGCACGACCCCGAGGTTCTGATCGTCAACCAGCCCACCTGGGGCGTCGACGCCGCTGCCGCCGCCTTCATCCGGCAGGCGCTAATGGACCTCGCCGCCAAGGGGGCCGCCATCCTTGTCATAAGCCAGGACCTCGACGAGCTGATGCAGATCTCCGACCGCTTCGCCGCGCTCAACGCGGGCCGGCTTTCGGACATCCACCCCACCGCCGACCTGACGACCGAGCAGGTGGGCCTGATGATGGGCGGCGCGCACGACATGGAGGTGGCGCATGTCTGAGCCCGCGCACCAAGAGTATCTTGCCTCCTGCGGGGATATTTTCGGCCAGAGGAAGAAACGGCATTCCGCCCCCGGCACGGAACGCACCCCGTGCTGAAACTCGAGCGCCGCCCTCAGCCCTCCCGCACCTGGTCGGCGCTGGCCCCGGTGCTGGCGGTGCTGATCACCATGTTCGCCGGTGGCGCGATGTTCGCCGCGCTCGGGCAAGATCCGGTCGAGGCGATCCGCACGATTTTCTGGGAGCCGCTTTTCGGCGAATTTGCCCGCTTCGACCGCCCGCAACTTCTGGTAAAGGCCGCGCCCCTGACCCTCATCGCCATCGGCCTCGCGCTTGGCTTCCGGGCGAACATCTGGAACATCGGCGCCGAGGGGCAATACATCATCGGCGCACTCACCGGCGCGGGCGTGGGGCTGGCTTTCTATCCCACCGAGTCCGCGCTGATCTTCCCACTGATGGTCGTCGCGGGCGCTGTTGGCGGCTGGGCCTGGGCCATGATCCCCGGCCTTCTGAAGGTCCGCTTCGGCACCAACGAGATCCTCGTGTCGCTGATGCTGGTCTACGTGGCCGAACAGCTTCTGGCCAAGATGGCGCTGGGCCTGCTGCGCAATCCCGAAGGCCGCGGCTTTCCCGGCTCGCGCAGCCTGCGCGACTATCCGTCGGCCCATAACGCCGAGCTCTTCGCGGGGACCGGCATCCACTGGGGCGTCGTCGCCGCCCTGATCGCCGTGATCTTCGCCTACATCCTGCTCGCGCGGCACATGCTGGGCTTTCATATCAAGCTGTCGGGCCAAGCGCCCCGCGCCGCGCGGTTCGCGGGCGTGAACCCGGCGCGCCTGACGCTGATCTGCCTCGGAATTTCCGGCGCGCTGGCGGGGCTTGCCGGAATGTTCGAGGTCGCGGGCCCGGCAGGCCAGATCAATATCGACTTCAACGTGGGCTACGGCTTCACCGCCATCATCGTCGCATTCCTTGGCCGTCTGCACCCTGTCGGAATCCTGCTGGCAGCACTGCTGATGGCACTCACCTACATCGGCGGCGAGCTTGCCGAAACCAATCTCGGCCTGCCTGCCGCCGCGATCCAGATGTTCCAGGGCATGCTGCTCTTCTTCCTTCTGGCCGTGGACCTTCTGACCCATTTCCGCCTGCGCTGGCGCAGGGCCGAGGTCGCGTGATGGACCTTTCCGCGATCGACCCGACGCTGCTCCTGGCCTCGCTCATCGTGGCCTCCACGCCCATCCTGCTGGCCGCCCTCGGCGAACTTGTCGTGGAACGCGCAGGCGTGCTGAACCTCGGGGTCGAGGGAATGATGATCACCGGCGCGATCTGCGGCTTCGCCATCGCGGTCAACACCGGCTCGCCCGTCATCGGCTTCGTGGCCGCGGCCTTCGGCGGCGCCATCCTGTCGTTGCTCTTCGCGCTGCTGACGCAATTCGCGCTGGCCAACCAGGTTGCCTCCGGCCTTGCGCTCACGCTCTTCGGGCTGGGACTAAGCGCCCTTCTGGGCCAGGGCTACCAGGGCATCAAGCCCCCGCCGACGCGCAGTCTCGACATTCCCGTATTGTCGGACATCCCAGTCCTGGGCCCCATCCTCTTTTCCCATGACCTGATGGTCTATCTCGCGCTCGCGCTCGTCGCCGCCGTCTGGGCCATGCTGAAATATACCCGCGCCGGCCTGATCCTGCGCGCGGTGGGCGAAAACCACGATGCCGCGCACGCCCTGGGCTACAAGGTCGTGCGCGTGCGCCTCCTGGCGATCCTTTTCGGCGGCGCCTGCGCGGGGTTGGGCGGCGCCTACCTTTCCCTCGTGCGCGTTCCGCAATGGACCGAAGGCATGACCGCCGGCTCCGGCTGGATCGCGCTGGCGCTCGTGGTCTTCGCCAGTTGGAAAGCCGGCCGCGTTCTTCTGGGCGCCTGGCTTTTCGGCGGCATCTCGGTGCTGCAACTGAACCTCCAGCCCACCGGCATCCCGATCCCGGTCGAATACCTTTCCATGTCGCCCTACTTGATCACCATCCTCGTGCTGGTCATCATGTCCGGCGACAAATCCCGCGCACCCGGATCCCTGGGCCGCACGTTCCATGCCTCGCAATGAGGCCAACCACACCAACAGGGAGTTCTTCATGACCCTCACCCGCATCCTGAGCGCCGCCGCCCTGACGCTCGGCCTCGCCCTGCCCGCGCTGGCGCAAGACAAGACCAAGGTCGGCTTCATCTACGTCGGCCCCATCGGCGATGGCGGCTGGACCTATGAACACGACCAGGGCCGCCTCGCCGTCGAGGAACATTTCGGCGACCAGGTCGAAACCGTCTTCCAGGAAAGCGTGCCCGAGGGCAACGATGCCGAACGCGCGATCATGCAGATGGCGCGGCGCGGCGCGGACCTGATCTTCACCACGTCCTTCGGCTACATGGACAGCACGATCAACGTCGCCAGGGAATTTCCGGACGTGAAGTTCGAACATGCAACCGGCTACAAGACGGCCGAGAACGTCTCGGTCTACTCCGCCCGCTTCTACGAGGGCCGCGCGATCCAGGGCCATATCGCCGGCAAGATGACGGAATCGAACATCATCGGCTACATCGCCTCCTACCCCATCCCCGAGGTGATCCGCGGCATCAACGCCGCCTATATCCACGCCAAGAAGGTCAATCCTGATGTCGAGTTCAAGGTGATCTGGGCCTACACGTGGTTCGATCCCCCGAAAGAGGCCGACGCCGCCACCGCCCTCATCGACCAGGGCGCCGACGTGATCCTGCAACACACCGACAGCACCGCGCCCCAGGCCGCGGCGGAAAAGGCCGGGGGCGTCATCACCTTCGGCCAGGCCTCGGACATGGCCGAGTACAAGCCCACCCCGCGTGTGAGTTCCATCATCGACAACTGGGCGCCCTACTACATTGCCCGCACCCAGGCGGTGATCGACGGCACGTGGGAAAGCACCGAGACATGGGACGGCATCGCCCCCGGCATGGTCGAGATCGGCGAGATCACCGATGCCGTGCCCGCCGACGTCAAGGAAGAGGCTCTCGCGATGAAAGAGGCCATCGCGTCGGGCGACTACCACCCCTTCACCGGACCGCTGAACCGCCAGGACGGATCGGCCTGGCTGGCCGAAGGCGAAGTGGCCGATGACGGCACGCTTCTCGGGATGGACTTCTTCGTCGAAGGCCTCACCGCCGAAATCCCTCAGTAAGTCGTGAGGGGCCGCCACTCCTGCCCATGCAGTGCAGAACACAGAGCTGTTCAGGGCGGCCCGATGACAAGCACCCCACGTCCGGGGCAAAGTTGGGGCGTGGGGTGCGATCGATAACGGCTTTACAGACAAGGCTTTTTTTCGTGTCGCAAGCCGCGCGATTGCCAGACCACGGGCTGGCGACCGACAAATCTTCGGTGCACTTTATCCCCGCAAACTCCGAGAAACTTCAGTGCGACACACCATCGGCACCCAATCGCCAGCCCGGGGGGCGGTCTGGCGATCGCGCGGCGGCCTGCGGCCTTGATTCCGCGCGGCACAAAACCAGCGAGAGCAAAAGGAGCTCCAAGCGGTCATTGCTCTCCGCGCCCACTGCGAACTCTCGCTTTCATCATCCATTGCGAAGCCCCGCCAACCCGGCGGGGCTTTCTTCTGTGGGGCGTCGGTATGATGCCCCTTGGAACCACCGTCGCTTCAGGCGACCCGGGACATGTACGCACTGGCCTTCGCCACCGGATGCGGCAGGCCGGGATAGGCACAGCGCCGGCGGTTCAGTTCCGGAAACAGGTCCTTCAGACGCTGCTGCGCGCCGATATCCAGAAGGTTCAGCGCCTTGGGCGACGGACGGAATGTCTCGATCGGCAGGCCTTCGGCGGTGATGACCTCGTGGCGATCAAAGACCAGGTTGTAATAGGTCACTTCCTCCGACGACCAGTCGGAATAGGCCGCGTCGCTGGCGGACGCGACACCATCGACCCGCATCAGGCAGCCGGGCTGGTCCTCCGCGCCCGCAATACGGTAGCCGGGGATCAGGACGCGGTGACCGCTCGCGATCCGCAAATCGCGGTTCGGCATCATCGGTCCGACCGCCCGCGGCTTCAGCCGGATCGGCGCCAGTTCGGGATGCTTGCGCATCTCCGCCGCCGTCACCGTCCAGGTCCAGATCATCCGCACCGGCTGCATTCCGTTATGCCGCACCAGCACCATGTCCCCGGGCTTCAGCATCTCCACACGCCGCCCGCCCAAAGGCGTGCGCACGTTCGCCTCACCGCAAATACCGGTCATGTATCGCCGGTCGGTTCTGTCATTCACCGTGATCGAATCCACGTAGCCCATTTCGCACTCCAGTGAGTTTCCCATACGGAAACAAGGTCCGGGCGTAATGCGCCGCATTTGGGATCGAATTGAGGTAATATCGTGCCGGATACTTAATTTTCTTGGTGTTGCCTGGGGCCGGCGGCGCCACGGCCCAGATGACGCGCAGACACCGCCCCTTGATTCCGATACCGATCCCGTCCCAACTGTCGCCATGACAGACACGCCCCCCCGCATCTCCGTCGCCCACCAGGGGACAGGCGCCCGCCTGCACGCCCCTGCCGCCGAGCGCAACGCCGACGCCATCCTCGACCTGCTCAGGACCCACGCGCCAACCTCCGGCACGGCGCTCGAAATCGCCAGCGGCACGGGCCAGCACGTCACCCATTTCGCGACCCACCTTCCGGGCCTCACCTGGCAGCCCACGGATGTCACCCAGGACCGCCTCGCCTCCATCGCCGCGTGGTCCGCCGACGCGCCCGACGGGGCCATACGGCCACCGCTGCGCCTCGACGCCACCCAACCCGGCTGGTCTGCCACCCACAACGGGTTCGCCCTCATACTGCTGGTCAACCTACTGCACCTGATCTCGACCGAGGCCGCCCGCACCCTCATCGCCGAGGCCGCCCGCGCCCTCGCCCCGGAGGGCCGCTTCATCGTCTACGGCCCCTTCCTGCGCGACGGCCGGGCCACCTCGGACGGCGATGCGCGATTCGACGCCGCCATTCGCGCCGATCATCCGGACGCGGGCTACAAGAACGACGCCGACATGCTACGCTGGACGGGCGAGTCAGGCTTGGATCTCATCGCCCGCACCGAGATGCCCGCCAACAACCTCGCCCTTGTATTGGTACGATCAAAGGACTGTTCATGATCCGGTTTCTCGTCGCCGCGCTGGCCCTCGTCACCCTTACCCTGACTTCCGCCTGCGCCGGGCCGCGCTATGGCGACAACGACCCCGTCGACTGGGACGGCCCGCCGCCCTGGAACTACGACATCCACGGCATCGACGTCGCCCGCTTCCAGAACGATATCGACTGGGCCCGCGTCGCGCAGTCCGGCATCGAATTCGCCTTCATCAAGGCAACCGAGGGCGGCGACCGCGTCGACCCCAAGTTCGCCCGCAACTGGGCCGGCGCGGGACAGGCCGGCATCCCGCGCGGGGCCTACCACTTCTACTATTTCTGTACCCCGCCCGAGGTACAGGCCCGCTGGTTCATCCGCAACGTGCCCCGCGAAGGCGGCGCCCTGCCCCCGGTGATCGACCTGGAATGGAACCCATATTCACCGACCTGCACCACCCGCCCGCCGGGGGCCGAGGTCCGCCGCCAGGCGCGCGTCTTCATGGACATACTCGAGCGCCACTACGGCCAGCGCCCGATCATCTACACCACGCTGGAATTCTACCGCCAGACCGGCATCGGCCAGTTGAACGAGGAATTCTGGCTGCGCTCTACCGCGCGGACGCTCGCCACCACTTATCCCGGCCAAAGCTGGAGCTTCTGGCAATACACCGGCACCGGCGTCGTGCCGGGCGTGGCGGGCGGCGTCGACATCAACGTCTTTGCGGGAAACAGCAGCACCTGGCGCCGCTGGCTTCAGGCGCGCACCCGCTGATGCGGCGCGCCCCGAAGACTTCCCCTTAAGTCACACGGCTGCTTTGCCAACCTTGCTGACAGAACAAGGATCCGTTCGACGAGGGGCAGGACATAGGCGACCATGCAACTCCTGCAAAAGGCTTAGGGCAGCCAGGGCATCAGCAAAGTCACCTGATGCGTAGACGATCGTCACCGAACGAGGGATGCGATCATCCGCTAGGTGTTCGTCCACGTCGAGCCATTTTGGAACGCTGCTCGCGACGGTTCTCACCTTTAATTGCCAGAGCGCGCATAGCCATTCCTGGCGCGGCGCATGGAATAACTTTTGCAACCATTGGCAAGCCGCGCTAGCGTTAAATTTTTAGTAAGGATTTATTAATGTCTGAGCCAGAAATGCCGCGCCAACTGCGGGTTCGTTATGTCGGTCAGTCATGGTGAGCAGTGACCTAAACCCAAAGCGCGACAGCCACCTTTACGGTCTCGATATCCTGAGGTTTATCGCGGCCCTTCTCGTGGTCTATTTCCATTTTGGATTGTTCAGTGATGCCGAACCAGCTTTTCCTGCGGCACAACAAGACCGAGCCTGGCCATGGATGGAGCAATTCACCAGCCACGGGTGGGTCGGCGTTCAAGTATTCTTTGTCATCTCCGGATTTGTCATCGTCGCCAGTGCCGACCGGTCCGCACCAATCGAATTCCTCAAACACAGGGCGATCCGAATTCTTCCAGCGCTCTGGGTCTACACGTTCATTGCCTTCACGGTTAGGTATGTGGCAGGCGAACCCCTATCGCTCCTGCTCGACTCTTTTTTTAGGTCGATCATTCTTTTTCCAGTCGGTCCCTATATTGACGGTGTTATCTGGACTCTTGTCGTCGAAGCCATTTTCTATTCACTGATTGCCTTGCTTCTTGCTGTCCGGTTGCGAATGCCCAACTTCGACATTTTCCAAGCTTGCGCGATTACCCTTGGCCTTGCCAGCACCTGCTATTTGGCTATCTTGGGCATTCTTTCTCTGACGGAGCCCATCGGCAATGCAGGAAGGCTCCAGAGCCTTCTGGATCGGTACTTTTTCAGTGTTCTCCTGCTTCGCCATGGCGTCTTCTTCGCAATTGGTATGCTTGTGTGGAGAAGCGAAAAGGACGGGTACAACGCCCTGCGAAGTTCCCTGCTGTTGTTGTACGTTGGCGCAGCAATACTCCAAATCGTGCTTCAGGCGAACGGTCACAATCCGGTCGCGCCGGTGATTATCTGGGGCGGAATGCTCGTTTTCTTCGTCATTAGCCTGCGGCACAATTCCACTGTGAAAAGAGTCGGATCTTCATCACTTCTCCGGAACCTCGGCAACTTGTCCTACCCGATCTATCTCGGTCACTTCGTGATCGGGATGCACCTGATTCCGGCCATAGGGGAGTACGTTCGTCAGGACCTTTTGCTCCTGTTGATCGCATCCGCCATCGTGTTCGGGTTGGCTTGGGCAGTCATGGTCGGGCCGGAGCGCCTTTTGCAAACCTCGGCCAAGGCTCGCCTGCTTGGCGTCCCCGCCGCACGTTAGGAGTTCATCCGCACCGTTTGCAGCCGCTCCACGAACCCATTCTTATCCCGACGCTTGAGCTGCAACTTACCTCGTCATGCACAAAGCAAGCTGAAAAGGATCACACCTTAACTTGAGATCACCAAGTGGACGCCCGTTTCATCCCGCACCGCCGACATCCGGATTTCCGACGCCCCTACCCCATCTGCGCCGACGGCGTGGAGCGTGAAATCTCGGCCTCTTCCTCGGTCATCTCCTCCGGCACGCCCTCGAACAGCGGGGTCGACAGGTAACGCTCTCCGGTATCGGGCAGCATCACCAGGATCACCGCCCCCTCCGGCGCGGTCTCGGCCACCTGCATCCCCACGGCGAAACTCGCGCCGCCGGAAATGCCGGTAAAGATGCCTTCCTCCGCCGCCAGCCGACGCGCCCATTTCACGCCATCGGCCCCGGCAACCGGGATCAACTCGTCATAATAGTTGTTGTCGATCGCCTCCTGGATCACGTAGGGAATGAAATCCGGCGTCCAGCCCTGGATCGGATGCGGCTCGAAATTCGGGTGACTTTCCGTGGGCTGATGCTGGTCGTTGCGGGTGTTCACATAACCCGAACTGATGATCGCCGCATTGGCCGGCTCGCTGAGGATGATCTTCGTATCGGGCCGCTCTTTGCGCAGCACCCGCGCCACGCCCGTCACCGTGCCGCCGGTACCATAGCCCGTCACCCAGTAATCCAGCCGTTCCCCCTCGAAATCCCCCATGATCTCGCGCGCCGTGGTGGCCTCGTGGATATCGGCGTTGGCCGCCGTCTCGAACTGGCTCGCCAGGAACCAGCCGTTTTCCTCGGCCAGTTCCTTGGCCTTGGTGTACATGCCGAACCCCTTCAGCGCCTTCGGCGTCAGCACCACCTTCGCCCCCAGCATCCGCATCAGCTTGCGCCGCTCGACCGAGAAACTCTCGGCCATCGTGACCACCAGCGGATAGCCCTTGGCCGCGCAGACCATCGCCAGCCCGATTCCAGTGTTGCCCGACGTCGCCTCGACCACCGTCTGTCCGGGCGCCAGGCTCCCATCCGCCTCGGCGGCCTCGATGATGTTCAGCGCCAGCCGGTCCTTGACCGACGCCGCCGGGTTGAACGCCTCGGCCTTGACGTAGACGGTCACGCCCTTGGGCGCGATGCGGTTCACACGGATAACCGGCGTGTCGCCCACCGTGTCCAGAACGCTGTCATAGCGGCACCCGCGCCCGCTGGTTTTTCGGCTTGTCATGGTATCCTCCCGAGATCTGGTTTTCCCCAGAGTCGTAACACATTTTAACCGCGTTTGGGACGCTCCATTAAGAAACGCGCCGGTGCGCAAGCCACCGACGCGTTACCACTGAAATACCGACGTGATACCGACCCGGGTTTCAGCCGTTAACACCCCGAGTCGCGCATCCCTCACCCATCCTTGCGGATGGTCTCGTTCTTGGGATCATACGGGCTGTCACAGGTCACGGTCGCGTCCCACAGCTTGTCGAACATCTTGACCTTCAGTTTCGTACCCTCGACCGCCAGGTCAGGGGTCACGTAGCCCATACCGATCGACTTGCCGAAATGCACTGAATACCCACCCGAGGTCAGCCGCCCGACCCGCGTGCCATCCTCGGTGTAAAGCACCTCGCGGCCCCACGGATCGGCATCTTCCGGCCCGTCGATCAGCAGCGTGCAGCACTTCGAGCGAACACCGGTTTCCTGCAATTTATCCTTGCCGTGAAAGTCTTTATCCAGATCGACAAAGCGCGGCAGATCGGCCTCCAGCGGGGTCGCGTCGCGGCCCAGCTCGTTGCCGAAGGCGCGATAGGATTTCTCCTGCCGCAGCCAGTTCTGCGCCCTGGCGCCGACCAGCTTCATGCCGTGCTTTTCGCCTGCTTTCTCCAGCAGATCGAACAGGTAGTTCTGCATCTCCATCGGGTGATGCAACTCCCAGCCCAGCTCGCCGGTATAGGCCACGCGGATCGCCTTTACCGGGCACATGCCCAGCTCGATCTCGCGGCAAGACAGCCACGGAAAACGCTTGTTGCTCAGTGCAGTAGCCGGATCGGCATCCTTGATCACCTCGTTCAGAACGTCGCGCGACTTCGGCCCCGCGATGGCGAACACACCCCATTGCGTGGTCACGTCCTGGATCTCGATATACCCGAACTCCTCGGCCTTCTCCTCGGCCGCCTTGCGCAGGTAATCGGCGTCGTATTCCGTCCAGGCCCCTGCCGAGACACAATAATACGCGTTCTCACCGGTCCGGACGATCGTGTATTCCGTGCGCGTCGTGCCATGATCCGTCAGCGCGTAGGTCAGGTTGATGCGACCCACCTTGGGCAGCTTGTTGCAGGTGAACCAGTCCAGGAACGCCGTCGCCCCGGGACCCTTCACCACGTGCTTGGTGAATGCGGTCGCATCAATCAGGCCCACGCCGTTGCGCACCGCTTCCGCCTCGGCCTTGGTATACTCCCACCAGCCGCCACGGCGGAAGGACCGCGCGTCGTGGTCGAAATTGTCATCGGCGTCCAAGGGCCCGAAATAGTTGGGTCTTTCCCAGCCGTTGACGAACCCGAACTGCGCGCCGCGCGCCTTCTGCCTATCATAGGCGGGCGCCGTGCGCAGCGGGCGGCAAGCGGGCCGTTCCTCGTCGGGATGGTGCAGGATATAGACGTGCTCGTAGGCTTCCTCGTTCTTGCGCGCGGCGAACTCTGTCGTCATCCAATTGCTGGAATACCGCTTGGGATCCAGGCTCGCCATGTCGATCTCGGCTTCGCCCTCGACCATCAGCTGCGCAAGGTAATAGCCCGTGCCGCCAGCCGCCGTGATGCCAAAGCTGAAACCCTCGGCCAGCCACATGTTGCGCAGCCCCGGCGCGGGGCCAACCAGCGGGTTGCCATCCGGCGTATAGCAGATCGGACCGTTGTAATCGTCTTTCAAACCAACGGTTTCCGTCGACGGGATCCGGTGGATCATCGACATGTATTCTTCCTCGATCCGCTCCAGGTCGAGCGGGAAGAGGTCGGCGCGGAACGTGTCCGGCACCGAGTATTCGAACCGTGCGGGCGCGTTCAGCTCGTAGGGGCCAAGGATCCAGCCGCCACGCTCTTCGCGGACATACCACTTGGCGTCGGCGTCGCGCAGAACCGGGTGCTCTTCGCCGCCGTCCTGGCGGTACTTGACCAGCTCGGCATCGGGCTCGGTCACGATGAACTGGTGCTCCACCGGGATCGCCGGCATCTTGATGCCCAGCATCCGCGCGGTGCGCTGCGCGTGGTTGCCGCTGGCGGTCACAACGTGTTCTGCAGACACGACAATCTGCTCTTCCGAAGGCACCAGGTTGCCACCCTTCTCGACCATCTTGGTCAGCGTCACGTCCCAGTGATCGCCCTTCCACTCAAAGCCGTCGGCCTGCCATTTCCGCTCGATCGTAACGCCGCGCTGACGGGCGCCCTTGGCCATCGCCATGGTGACATCGGCGGGGTTGATGTAGCCATCGGTCGGGTGATAGATCGCGCCTTCCAGATCGTCGGTATTGACCAGCGGCCACCGCTCCTTGATCTGCGCGGGCGTCATCCACTCATAGGGCACGCCACAGGTCTCGGCGGTCGAGGCGTAAAGCATATATTCATCCATACGCGCTTTGCTCTGGGCCATGCGCAGGTTGCCCACGACCGAGAAGCCGGCGTTCAGGCCGGTCTCTTCTTCGAGGGTCTTGTAGAACTTGATCGAGTAGTCATGAATATGCGTCGTCGCATAGGACATGTTGAAATAGGGCAGCAGGCCCGCGGCGTGCCAGGTCGAGCCGGAGGTCAGCTCGTCACGCTCGATCAGCATCACGTCTTCCCAGCCTGCGCGGGCCAGATGATAGGCGATCGAGGTCCCGACGGCACCGCCGCCCACGATCAAGGCTTTGACTTGTGTTTTCATGACATCCGACTCCCTTGGCAGGCATGCTGGCGAGCGTTGTATCACGCCTGTAAACATGCGGCGGGTCCATCCGACATGTCACAGAACAAAAACGACGCACCGCACCCATACTGGGACACGGTGCGTTCAGGTTTCGTTAAAACAGGTCTGGTTTAGTCGCAGAAGCTTCCGACGCAGCGTTGACCCGAGCCGGAGCTGCCGTTGGAAAGTTCAAGCCGCTTGGGCTTGGCCGCCGGTTCTGTTCGTTGAGGTGTCAGCGTTGTCAATTCCTCTCCGCCGGTGACCTGGTTGATCAGCTTGGACAGAAGACCGTTGGGTTGCACACCCTTGGATGTGTCGCATTCCAACCGCAGCGCGCCCATGTCGAAGCTGCAACTGCCCTGCGGCAGGTCGTGCTTGCGCTCAAAGCCCGAGGCGGCGATGGCCATGCCCATCTCCATTTCCTCATCCGTCGCATTGCGGGCCGCGCGGAAGGACTCGAACTCGACAAGGTCGATGGCCTTGGAATAGATCATGCCGGCGTCGCGGTCGCTTTTGCCTTCGTCGACCTGCATCAGGATCTTGCCGCTGGCCGAGTCGTCCATGTCCCGCGCCCGGTTGGCGGCGGCAATCGCCGCTGTGTCACGCGCATTCGACGTTTGCCCGGTCGAGACCGGCATGTTCGTGTCTCCGCTCAGCGCGGCAAGCTCGGCCTGCAACTCGGGCGACGTTTCCGGCTCGGGCGCATTGGCGGCGCGGGCGGCGGCGGCGGCGGTCTCGGCATCGGCCACCATCATCACCGTGTCGACCATCTGCTTGACCTCTGCCTGCACCACCTCGGCGGACTTGCCCGCCATCACGGCCTCGCGTCCGCGGTAATACCCCAGTTCTATAAGCCCGCTCAGGTCGGTGACCTTGCCGCCGGTAATGTCCACGTCACCGCCCTGCCCGCCAAGGCGCATCGAGTAGGCGCTCAGAACCATGGCCCCGGTATCGATGTTCTCGATCTTGTACTGGGCTTCCAGAGCTCGCAGGCTCAGGAACTCCGATTTCAGACGGCGCAATTCCATGCTCAGCGCGGCCGGGTCGATGCCGTCGGGCAAGATGACATCATTGCCGACACTGGGCACCGGACGCGGCAGCAGGTCGTTCAGGCCGTCATAGTCGATCCGGCTCAGGATTTCTTGCGTGGCTTCGCGCGATGCGTTGGCGTGGACCCGCAGGTGCACCTCGTTGCCAAAACCGATCGACCCTTCAAGATAGCGGAAATGATAGGGGCGATCCCCATCATGCCCCAGCTTCTCGGTCAGGCCGAAACCGCCGGTCACGCCGTATCCCACATTGCGTTCGAATGCGTCCATCATGGTACCATCCATGGCGCTGGCCACGATACCGAACAGCGAGTTCGAACTGGGCCGTTCGACCAGCCGAACCTCGACAAATACTGTTTCCGTGCCGCGTTGATAGATCCACGACCGCGTCGCGCGTTCCTTCAGCTGCTTGACGTGGTCGCGCGCCTCCATCTGTTGCATCAAGCCCTTGCCGGCGGAGTTGCTCATGGAGCCGTCCAGCCCAGCCTCGGGTGGCAGAATCGCACTGTCGTCGCCTTCCAGTAGGGCACGCCGCTCCCATCCTTCGGGCGCCTCGGGCAGGAAAACTAGGCCACCTTGGCGCCACCGGCTCTTGCGCTCGCGTTCGGCGTGTTCGGCCAGTTTCTCTTCCTTGGCGGAACTGAACCGGTTCGGAATGGTCTCGATATACGCGCCGGGCGTCATCTCGCCCAACGAAAAGCCGGCCCTGTTCGACTGATCGTAGTAATCGACCCCGGCCAGGATGGTCCCGGCGGTCAGAACGAACCCGATGGAATAAGCGTTGATCATGCACTGCTCCACAAAATGCTTGCGGAAGGTGATGCCAGCCAATTCGGGCAGGAATTGGATGGCTGCGGGGCGATTTCCCGGCGCAGACCCTACTCGCCCAGAGCGATCCCCTCGCGTCGCGGGTCGGCGCCACCCTGCAACGTCTCACCGATGGAAATCGCGTGCAGGCCCGAAACAAGGACCTGCGGCGCCACATCGAACCCCAGCGCCGTCAGGCCCGGCAGCAGGTCCAGCGCCTCGGTCCCGGCCTCCACATCGTAGGTGCCGAACCTGTTGACCAGGTGCGGCAGCGCAACCGCGCTCTGCACATCCATGCCCCAGTCCAGGTAAGCGACGATCGTCTTGGCGACATACCCGATGATACGACTGCCCCCAGGGCTTCCGACGGCCAGTACAGGCGCTCCGTCCTGCATTACGATCGTCGGCGCCATCGACGACCGGGGCCGCTTGCCCGGCGCCACGCCGTTTGCCACGGGCCGCCCGTTCTCATGGCTGACGAACGAGAAATCGGTCAGTTCGTTGTTCAGCATGAACCCCCGCACCATCAGCCGGGACCCGAAAGCGTTCTCGATCGTCGTGGTCATCGAAGCGACATTCCCGAAGCGGTCCACAATCGAGATATGCGACGTCGAGGGAAGCTCGATCGACACATCGTCCGCAAGATCGAGCGCATGGTCGAATTCAGGTTCTCCGGCGGCAACTTCCTGCAACGCCGCGTCTCCTTCCAAAAGCCGGGAACGTTTGTGCAGATAGTCTTGATCCAGCAGCCCCTTGACGGGCACCGGCACATAATCGCTGTCCGCCATGTATCGGCCCCGGTCCGCAAAGGCCAACCGGCTTGCATCTCCGATCAACCGCCACGCCTCTATGCTATCGGGTCGCATTGCGCCCATGTCGAACGGCGCGAGCAGTCCAAGGATCTGCCCCACGGTCAGGCCGCCGGAAGAAGGCGGGCCCATCCCGCAGACATCAACCCCCCTGTAGGGCGCGCAGACCGCCTCGCGCTGCTCCACACTGTAGATCGCAAGGTCGACCTCATCCATCACCCCCGGATTGCCATCAGCCCCCTTGACCGCCGCGACGATGTCGGCCGCGATGTCGCCCGTATAAAAGGGCGTGGGACCTTCTGCGGAAAAAAGGCGCAGCGTCTCGGCATAGTCCGGGTTCTTCAGGATCGCACCGGCCAGCAAACGCTCGCCGCCAGGGAAGAAGTAGTCTCTCGTGGCCCGGGTGCCGAAAAGCCGGATCGCGTCCTGTGCCACCATCGCGGCCAGGCGCGGCGACACCTCGAAGCCATCCTCCGCCAACGCGATGGCCTCTGCAAACAGGCTGCCCCACGCGGCGCGTCCCCACTTGGCATGCGCCTCCGCCAACAGCGCGGGCGTGCCGGGCACACCCACCGACCGGCCCCCCACGACCGCGTCGTAAAACGCCAAGGGCTGGCCCGCTGCGTCCTGGAACAGGGTGGGGGTGGCGGCCATAGGCGCGGTCTCTCGCCCATCCAATGTTGTCAATTCCCCGCTTTGCGCATCATACCATACGAGGAACGCCCCACCGCCCAGGCCCGAGCTTTGCGGCTCCACCAGCCCCAGCACCAGTTGGACCGCCACCAGCGCATCCGCCGCCGTGCCGCCCTCGCGCAGGACTCGCGCGCCGGCTTCGACCGCCAGCGGATTGGCCGCCGCCACCATCCAATCCCGCGCCTCGACCGGACGCCCCGCAGCTTTCGCCTCCAGCGCCGCAGCCACCGCCTCGGATGTGTTAACCGCGCCGGCGCCCGCGCCTTCGGGCTGGACCGCGTCGGCGGCCTGCTGGGCCTCCGCCATCCCGGCCAGGAACGGGACAAGGCACAAAGCCAAGCTGGCAAGTAAGAGACGCATTCCAATTCTCCGGCGTTTTCCGCCCAAGCTGGCGGTTACAGCATCGAGGGCACGACCTGGTCCGGCGGACGGTGTCCATCATCGAAGGTCTTGATATTCAGGAGCACCTTTTCGCCCATTTCAAGCCGCCCTTCGACCGTGGCGGATCCCATATGAGGCAGCAGAACAACATTCTTGAGATCGCGCAGACGCGGGTTAATAGCGCTCGCATTCTCGTACACGTCCAAACCGGCACCGGCGATTTCTCCGGCTCGCAGCATCCGCGTCAAGGCGTTCTCGTCCACGACTTCGCCCCGACTGGTGTTCACCAGCACAGCGTCGGGTTTCATCAATTTCAGCCGCCGCGCGTTCATAAGGTGAAAGGTCGACGGCGTGTGCGGGCAGTTGACGCTCAGCACGTCCATCCGCGCCACCATCTGATCAAGGCTTTCCCAATAGGTCGCGCCAAGCTCGTCCTCGATCTCGGCTCGCAACCTGTGCCGGTTGTGATAATGCACCTGCATTCCAAACGCTGCGGCCCGTCGCGCCACCGCCTGCCCGATACGGCCCATACCCAGGATACCTAGGCGCCGCCCGGCGATGCGTCCGCCCAGCATCGCCGTGGGCGACCAGCCGGGCCAGTCCTCTCTCTGCATCATCGAGAGCCCCTCGGGGATTCGCCGGGTCACGCTCAGGATCAGCGCCATGGTCATATCGGCCGTGTCGTCGGTCAGCACACCGGGCGTGTTCGACACCAGAATGCCGCGCTGGCGGGCAGTATGCACGTCGATATGGTCGACACCGGCACCGTAGTTCGCGATCAGTTTCAGCCGTTCACCCGCCTGCCCGATCAGGCCGCCATCAATATGGTCGCTCAGCGTCGGCACCAGGACATCGGCGGTCTTGAGCGCTTCGACCAAGGCCTCGCGGCTCATCGGCGTGTCGTCCTCGCGCAACGTGACGTCGAACAATTCCTGCATGCGTCGTTCGACGATCTCCGGCAGGCGTCGCGTTACGACAACACTCAGTCGTCCAGATGCCATGAAGCGTCTCCCCCGTCTTCCATACTGCGCTTTCTTCTGTACAGTGACGCAGGACGCCTCGGGGCACAAGAACCCCGGGTCAGATGAGTGAGCAGTAAATACAATGAAACGGATTTCCGCCTGCATAGGCGCCGCCTTGATCGCGGCGCTCGGCCTGCCCGCCCTTGCCCAGGAAGAGGAACGCGGGCCTGTCACAAACCTGCCCCTTCCGCGTTTTGTCTCGATGAAGGCCGCCGAAGGCAACGTGCGCCGTGGTCCCAGCCTGACGCACCGTATCGACTGGGTTTTCAAGCGCCGCGACCTACCGCTGGAAATTACCGCAGAGCATGGCCACTGGCGCCGGGTGCGCGACCGCGACGGCCAAGGCGGCTGGGTGCACTACTCGCTTCTGTCGGGGACCCGCACCGTGATCGTCGAGGACGATATGGTGAACCTCTTTTCCAAGCCCTATCCGAATTCCATGGTCGTGGCGCAACTTGAGATGGGCGTCGTCGCACGGATCGACGAATGCGCGCTCGAGTGGTGCCGGCTTATGGCAGGAGGCTATCGTGGCTGGGCGCAGAAGTCGGCATTGTGGGGCGTGGAACCAGACGAGATTCTCGAATGATTCCGCGCCGTCGGGCATTCACAGCCGATCGGTCAAATAATTTCATCTCGGGCCTTGAACCGCGTCAAAGAGCAGAGTAATTAGCGCGGCACTGTTGGGGTGTAGCCAAGCGGTAAGGCATCGGTTTTTGGTACCGTGTATCGTAGGTTCGAATCCTACCACCCCAGCCATGAACCAGAAAAAACCCAACGAAATCAACGCTCCTTGCACGCCCTGTCCGTGCACTCTCGCTCCCCCGCCCGAGCCATCGATTTTTCGCATCTCGAAGAATCCGCCGAGGTCCGCAGCATGCGTGAACCCGGCCCTGCATTCCGTAGCGTCACCGACCATCGAAACGGACAACCGTAGCACCGAATTTTTTTCAGTTTTTCTTTCTTCGGTTTTTCCGTCCCGGAATGTGCATAGCCATGTCCTGCCCGATCCGGCGTCGGAGCCCCTGCCCGCCGCCGCCACGGACCGGGAGACAGGCATGAAGAACATCATCGACGCAACGCAGTTGAGCGACCGCGAACAGGCGCAAGTCCTACGCGAGATCGTGCGCCTCGATATCTCGCGCATGGTTCGGGATACGGCTGATCCCGACATCGACATCGAAGCCCGCATTGATGCGCTTGAGGCCGGATGCGCGAGCCTGCGCCAGGCCATGCGGACCCATGATTTTTCGGAAGCACGTTGCGCCGTCAAAGACGCTGCCAATCAGCTGAACCTGATCCTTCGCTTTCCCCTGGCACCCGCCTTCGCCCGAACCGTCTGCGCGACACGACGCAGCCTTATGAAGCTCGAGATCGAGGTCTTCGAGGATGGCAAGGATCCCCTCGAAGGCGCCGCTGACCTGCTCAGCCGCCACGACATCACGGTCAAAAACGGAAAGATCCCCAGCGCGGTGCGGATATCCGATGCACTGGCCGGCGCGCTCAGGTCGCGGCCGGAGGAAATGGGTCGTAAGCTCACAGTTACGGCCGAGTTGCTGATCGCTTACGCTGGCGATATCCGGCTCGAACGGCTGCCAGCACTCATCGACTCATTTCTGGTGTGGCTCAGCCGCCTGCCGGCGATGCACGGTCGGGCGCACGGCAAGAACCGCTATACGAAAAGCACTTCCGAAAAAACCCTTCTGTCGAAACAGGAGGAGATCGACGCGGCCGACCAGGCCGATGCCCGCCTCTACGAGTCCTACGCGGCACGCGACGATATCTCGCCGGCACAGAAACGCGCCGAGTTGAGCGACCAGCTGGAGCCGCGCGTGACGCACACCAATCTCGAGCGCCACCTCGACCGTATCCACCAGCTTCTCGACAGCGCGCGCGAGCAGTGTGGCTACGTGGGCGAAGTTCGTGTCACCACGTACCCAAAACTTACCAAGCTCATGAAAAAGGACAGCGAAAGACGCAAGGACCTGAACCCGCTCTACATTCGCAAAACGCGTCCGAAGATTCGGCTCCGCTGGTCCGGGCAGCGGATCAAGACATTGCTGACATCGCCACTCTATCGGGGATGCATGAGCCGGACGTCACGTAGTCGGTCTGGCCGCTACATCTATCGCGACGGGCTCTACTGGATCCCGCTCATCTTGTTGACCATGGGCACACGCCCCTCGGAAGTCCTGCAGCTCAAGAAGTGCGACCTGGTCCAGCGCGAGGTCTGGTGCCTCCGGCTGTGCTGGTCCGACGAACAGTACGGGAAGACCGTCGAAAGCCAGCGCATCGTGCCGGTGCCACAGGTCCTCATCGACCTCGGGTTCATCGACTGGATCGTGGCTCTTGAAAAACCAACGGACCTGCTTTTCCCGGAAATGTGCGAGAGCAAGACGAAACCGCAGGAGATCCTGTCAAAGCGCATGTTGACGATCCGCAAACGTCTTGGGATCGCGAGTTACAACGAAGATCTCTACGCACTTCGCAAAACCCTTTCCTCGGCGCTCTGGGCTGGCGGTGTTCCCCTCGCCGATCGACAGATGATCATCGGTCACGTCTCATCGACGATGATCGGGAAGCACTACACTGAAGCCAACATGTCGGAACTCAAGGAACTCCTTGATCGGGCGGATCACAAGATCGTTGTCGGTTACTCCGCCCCTCACCGTCACCCGGTGATCGAGGACTGCCAGCTCGTTGCCGGTCAGCTCGCCAGAACCGAGGTCGTATTCGATGACGTTGGTGTGCTGGGCGCCCTACGGATCCTGCGCGACAGCGATGGGGCGCAGATCGAGGCAATCGCGATCGCGGGCGCAGAAATGCCTGCGCGACCGAACTGGCGGAATCTGAAGACGCTTGATTGGGCAAACGCGCCCAATGCCGTTGCGGACGTGCTTTCGGAGTACAACATCATCCCGAACGAGAACGAAGAGGCGCGTTTGGCGTTCGAGCACGTCCTGGCGTTGTCCACGGCGACGAGCGAGTCGAAGCTTTCCGATCAGCCAGGCAAGGCGAAGAAACGACCAAGCCGGAAGTCGATCGACAAATCTGAACCATCCTCTCGCATCGAAAACCTCAAACAGGCAAGGACGGTGGAACACGCGATCGCGTGATCAACAACTGGCCCACAAGCCGAAGCCGGAGCGTTGCGGCAAGCCGTATCAGTCCAGTTACTGCTCATCTGCACCGACGAAATACCCTGCCGCACGACAGCCTCTTGAAAATTGTTTCGTCAGCAGCGGACCGGACCAATGTCCTTCGCATCGAAACAGAACCAGGCGGTAGCGGAAGTAATACCGCTACCAAATCTTACCAGGAGAACCAGGAACATGCCGAAGAAAACAGACGAGCGCCAAATCACCGAGGCGTATCTCAAGTCCGTTGATCAAACCGTTAGTATCATTGAAAAGGACGGTCGCAATCCGACTGTAGAGGCTGTGCGCGGCGAGATCGGCGGTTCCTATTCGAAGGTCTGCCCGGCTCTGCGCATCGTGCGAGAGCGCCGCGAAGAAAAGCGGCGCCTGGCCGAGACCGCACCGGACGTTCCGGACACGGTGCGTGACCTGTTCGAGGCGGTTTGGTCGCAGGTCTATCGGGTCGCGGACGAAGCGGCGGCCGCCGCGCGCAAAAGCTACTCCGACGAACTCAAACGCAAGGATGCTGAAATCGAGGAACGTGAAACTGCCCTCGTGAAAGTGGACACCGAAAAGGATGAAACTATCCAGCGTCTCGAACAGGCGAAGCAAGTAGCGCATGATGCGAAACTCCGCACGACCGAACTCGAGGGGATCATCGGCGCGCAAGAACGCGAGCTTGCGGTGTTGAAAGGTAAGCTCGACGAGCGAGACCTAATCTTGAAAGGTTTGTTCCACGGGAATGTTTCGGGGGATCGGCAATGACCTGTACTGGGGGATAGGCCAGCCTTTGCCCTGTAGCCTCTGCATGACCCGACGTTGGACTCTCCTGCTGTAGTACATTTTGCGAACGGCCCAAATTGGACATTCAAGATGAGTTCAGTCGCTGCAATGCGGCTTCTTTGAAGCGGACATCCGCATGCAATGCCAAATCAAACCCAGCCTGTGATTGATGACAACAACAGCCAATTACTTTTTTTAACCATCGCTCGTGAAGGCCAGCGGCCTCGTTGCGATAGTAGTCAAGGACATGCTGCATGTTCTTTTGTTCTTTCTCGCTTGTGTGCGCAACCTGACGGGCATAGTGACGACGGCCGTCTTCCAGCCTTTTCATTATATATCTGGGTACATCTTCTTTCGTGGACCGTAGTTTTTGTATGTATACACCCGTCATAACATAAGGTCTGCGCGGATCTAACTTTCCATAGGTCTCAACCTGAGAAAGCCACAGAGCCTCTGGCAAGGGCTTGCCCCAATGCTTGTCCAAAATGAGGTTTGCAACGTTTTCCGCCTCAAAGGGTAAGACTGGGAAGAGAGTTCCTATGTACGCGCGTGCATTAGCGAATGTGAAGCGCGCCGCAAGCTCATGCCAAGAGACACATGCATTATTTATGATGATCGGGGTACTGCTACCAGCTATCGCAACGGGCATCGGAATGAAGTTATTGTCAAACATTGCCATGGCCGCCGATGACCGTACCCGGTCAAGCGTCTCTTTATGAATTGGCTCAAAGTCTTCTCTGCCCGACCATTCCGAATAGTCCTTGATTGCACTGCCGACGTAGAGATCGGCCTTTGCTACCGGATCGCTCCAATCGACCCCATCAAGGGAATGGAAGTAAGAAAATTGCACTACTTTGAGTAGATTGTCATCATCGGTACGACCGATACCGATGGCTATATCGACTTTCAACTGACGTTCGATCCCCTCGCTGTCCGTGAACTCGTAAGTCCATCGCCAGCCATCAGCATCGCCGCAATGCGTTGCGAATACGAGCAGATCATAGGGATAATGATCGACCATGTCTGTGATTCTTGTGACCTCTGCCGCTTTCCCACGATACGCCCGCACAAAAACGCGCTTTTTGGGCAAAGCCTTGGTGGCCGCATCGATCTCGGGAGCTGGTGTCTTCTCAGGGTCCACCAAGACTGCCACGTTCACCCCCCTACTGCGGGCCTGTTCAGCCGCAAAACCATTCACCAAGGACACACCACAATCCGGATATGTGAAGATATGCGTTGAAGGATGCGCCGGAAAACCTACCCCGAAAGGAAGCTGCTTAGTGAAAAATGAGAGCGAGGCACCCGACCCCAATTCAATATCGCCACATAGGTCGCGCAATTCACGCTGCAATTCGAGACGTTGCTGCCCATTTTCAGACGCATAAAACTGTTCAAGGATTTGCTCACTGACTTTAGGGTCGACCTTGGGGATAATTGTGAGCGAGGCACCAAGAGCATAAGCATAGTTGGCCGCATTCACTTCCGCAAGATCGTTTCCCGCTTCGCACACGACATGATGTCTGCTCTTTCCAACGACAGAGGCTGTCGTTGGCCCACCATTTTCAAACTCAATGAGACGCCCTTCATGGAGGGCTTGGAGAAGGCCAACACCAATATTCTCAAGCCCCCAGATAAGCCGTTTGTTGCCAACCATTGATTTCAAAGCGAAGCTTTCGACGTCTGAAGCGCCGCAAAGTCGAACAACTTTACTTGGGAGCAGATCGGTCATGGCCGTTAATTGAGCGTCCGACAGGCCAGTCAGAACAACACGATCTGCTTCTATCCGAGCTAGCGCATTGTTTCGCCGCAGGGCCTCTGCATTTGCGTCTGGCCGAGCCATTCTTGGCCCATCCATTACAGTCAGATAGTAAAACTTTCGAGCCATGGCGGAGCTAAAACGGGCGGCCAGATGAGGATCGTCTGAAATAACAGCGGTCTTCAGAAGCTTTGGCACGCGTAGCGTCACGGACAGGATACTCCCCCGTACTTCATTAAAAATTTTGGTTCTGCAAAAGGAAAAAACCCTTAAACACAACAACACACACTGTCTTCACGCAGCAAGACTGATGCACATTTTGTGTCGTTCCATTAGACAATTCAACTGAAAGTCCGCTTCTTGAATGCGGACGGGCTGCAGTCGCACCCGCAGAGAATGTCCGCTCCCCGCCCTTCCTGCTGGTGACCATCGCAGGTGCGACAAGAATTGAGCAAGCCGGCGAAGGTCCGAGAGGTCCCACGAGGCTGTCGCCCTCAAGCTTGGCCCGCCTCCTGTTTTCTTCGTGGATATCAGAGAAATCCTTTCGGACACCTGCTCCAACGGCGAAGATCGGCAGTCGGCATCATGGGGCCGATTGACGACCCTGGAAGCGAGATTTCCGGCAGCGCCGAAAAAACTGAAGTTTTTGCTTCGTGCCGCCGGCGAATGGCCAATCTCCATATCAAGACACCGAAACAACGACCATTCAGCCGAGGCAGCAAAAAGGAGGATCATCTCGGAGAAACAACATGCGGACAGGCTTGATGCTGCCACGAACGGCAGACGCGCAACCAAAGAGGACCACGATGCTGCGTAACTTACCCACGAATACCCTGTCCGCAGACCTGCAACTTGCTGCCGCACGGGCGCATTTCGACAAGCACGGATCGGCTCTGTGCAACGCCGCGGGGCTGATCGACGGCGAGGCCGGAATGGCCCGCGTCCAGCGTCTGATGACCGGCTTGCGCGAAGCGTCGCGACTTGACCGGGGGGCGCGGCGCAGGCTCGTCGATCTACACCGGCTCCTGTCCCTCGACCCCGTCATCGACGAGCTCGAACCGGACCTGTCACATTGGAGCCTCCTCGATCCCGCGAGCATCGAGGTGGAAGAGCTCTGCCTGCTCACCGACCGGCTCTATGACCTCCTCGTCGAGATCGGAGAACTGGACGAAGAGCGCGATGCGCTGGCGCTTGCCCTCCCGGCGCGGGACGCCGCTTGACCTTCGGCGCCGGCCATGCGGGGTTTGCACGGTCGGCGTCATGCCCTCGGACGAATGCAAGGTCCGATAACCCAGCCTTCTACCGTCGCGGAACGTCTTCGCCGATGCGGCGCGACAGCAAAAGATCAGCGCCCGGCAGATTTCTTCTTCGTAATCCGGATGATCGACTAATGTTCTCATCACCAGCACCGAAGACCAGCCATTGAGAACAAACGAAAGGAACCTGCCAACGCCCACCTTCTCCCTGCGACGGAACATGACGCCGATGAACCAGGCACACCTCCGTTTCCGACACTGCATGAAGGGAGAACATCATGCTCAATTCCACCACCCTCAACACCACCACCATCGACACCGCCGAGGCCCGTCTCGGCGCGGCTTACACTGTGGAGCAGCACCTTCGCCGTGAAGGCGCGAGTCTCTGCGACCTGCTGGATGCGCTCGATGATCCGAGCGGGTTCGCGGCGCTCTGTGATCTGCACGGCGCCTTCGGGCAGCCGATCCCGGATACAAATGCCGTCGAGGCCGCGCTGCGCGACATCCACCGCGTCCTGGCTGACCAGTCACCCTCATCGCTCGACCGGATCGGTCATGAGCGAGGCCTGCCAGCCTCCGACATAACACGGTGGCACGGAGCGCGGGTCAGCGAGCTTCTCGCGCAGTTCCGTCATGCCGACTGAGGCCAGGGCACGCTGTTCCCTTCAGGTGGCGCGCCAGCGCCGCCTGAGCGTCCTATCCTAATGAGTTCGGGGGAGCAGGATATCTGCGACGTGACCCCGTGGCTCACCGACCCGCTCTCCAAAGCCATTCGTACTTTCGAATTCGCTCTGAACGAATGAATGAGGTCTTTCCCGGTCTCGTCAGTTGCCACTGGAAAATTTTTTGACCATCGCAAACAGTCCCATCTTTCTCGTATGACACATTCAGACACTTCCCTAAGCCTTGCAAATCTGCGAATGCGGATCGAAAGCGGCACGCTGCCTTCTCCCGGCACCGCGTCAATATTGGCGTCGCTCGATCTCGCTCAGACGGCTATCGGGTCGGAAGCGTTTCAGGACCCCGACCTACTTAAAACCGAGCGATCTTTCTCGACCGTGCTGCCCCACGAGCCGGACGACGAACTTGTCGAGGCATTCGGGGACGCGGCGCTTTACCGTCGATGCCGGGACAGCATCTTGCGTCACGTAAAACTCGCCGGGGCTTTGCATGATGGGGACCCGTACACACTGCTGAATCAGCTTGCCCGGGAAAACCGCATCGCCGGCGTGAACAGGAGATTGATGGAAGCGATGTTCCCCGGAGTGGCCTTGCGGGATATTACGCGACAGATGGCGTTGACGGCTGACCGGGACTTGCGTCGCACGGAGCGAAATTCTTTCCGAAATTCATTATCGACAATCGACAAACTCAGAGACGATCCGCGCGTCGTGACGGCGGGCATACTTGGTCCGAACAAGTTTGGCTCCATGCCGACATATCGTGACGGAGACAGGCAACCTCTTGGCCTCCCTCCGGAGTTTAATGGGGTGCTGGACGAGATGCCAGTCAGTCAAGCCCGCCGCGCCCGTCGTGCCTTCGAACTTGCCGTGGATTTTGGAGTGTTCGGTGTCGATGGCCCCCGACCCGGATGGTCAATGTCTTTGGAGTGCGCGACTCGATACCGTGCCGCAGTGAAGCAGAAGGTTTCTGAGTATTCCGCCGATAACTATCTCCTGGCGCTACTTTCGTTGCTTCGAAAAACCATCCCCGGCGCAGTGCCCGATAACGTAACCGCGGACCGAGTCCGCCGTCCCGAACGCCAGGAGGCGCCCGCCAAGCCTCGGAAAAGAAGGACAGAAAGACGCCCGGTTGTCTTACCAGGAGCAATAGAGGCAGAAGTGTCTGCATTTGCCAATGAACGCTCGACTGACCGCCGTCGCGTGCGGAACTTGCGCCGCTTTTTGCGAGACGTTCTGGAAGCCGGCTTCGACATCGAGTCCCCGACCTTTCTCGCCGACGCCGTAGCGTTCCTCGAAACCGCATCCCAGAAACGCACGCCTCTCACTCTGCTCGGCTACCGGACGGTTCTCCGCGCGTTCCTCGCTCACACGGACCGGTTGTCTCTCTGGGACGGCTTGATCTCTCGCGCCAACGGAACCATTGCGAGCGGCAACAACATGCAGGGCCTGCTGCTGATAAGGAAATTCGCAGAACGCGCCAAGCCGCCAATACCTCCGGCGAAAATCGACGTGAATGTCGCGCGTGAATTTCTCAAGATAGCCGCAGGGACCCGGGATCTCCCGAAATGCCTCGCCGGTCTCGCGGCTCTTGATGTCTTGCGCACGGAGTTTCCCGAGCGACTGCCGAGCACAATTATCGGAGACCAGAGGGCTTGGCTCAGGGCTCAAAGTGGCGCCCCCCCAACAGCCCTGGAAAATGCGCTGCAATCTGTCGCCGTAGCGGCGGGTTACGGCGATTTCGGGGTGAAAGAATTGATCGTTGCGGCGCGGCGATTGTATGAGTTGACACCCGACAAGACGGTGTTCGACGCTCCGGTCGACATCATAAGATGGCATGACCTGATCGCGGCTGCTCACGCGAGCCATCCGCGAGAAATGTTACATTACCGCCTGGCATTGCTGCGCCTGGCCGATCATGTTGGACGCAATTGGACACCCGGCTGGCAAGAGCTCCAGAGACATATCGTCGACGCCGGTATCCCGCGCGCAGATAACCCAGTCGATGCGCTGATGGGTGTGGCGGTCGTCGCCGGGCTCGAGCCCTGGCAGCTCGACAAAGAATGGGCATGGATGCATGAGAGATCGTTGCGCCCGGATCTGCGAATAACATGGTCGCGGAACATCGACCGGCTCGACGCCTTGCACGCCGTACCGGAGGTCGCCGCAACCGGCCTTTTGCCGACGGACCGCCTCGGACCGATGCCGGCGAGGGGGAGCCGGCTGAAGCAGGCGGTCTATCCGCTTCCAGCCAGGTTTCAGGCGGTGCTCGAGGGTGAAACGAAACAGGTGCTGGAAGCCGCGCATTTTCTGTGGCGCTGCCTGCGGGCGTTCGGTGTCTATGCGCGCGGCGACGACCCCGCGCCATTCGCCATAGTGACTGACGAGCATCTTGAGCGGATCATGAGCGAACAGCCGTTCATGACGCCCGCCTCGGCCCGCTTCCACGTCGCGCGGATCCGCGATTGGCGCGAAAGCCGCCCAGGTCTGGTTTAGATCAGCGTCAACCGCGTCGACTCAGAAATTCTTTCCGTCTCGCTGTGACGGGAACCATCTCCTGCAAAACAGGAGATGCCCATGCTTCCCTTCACAAGATTTCACGCCGCAACGCTCCTCGACCTGCACACTTGGTCGACGCTGTCGCGCAACGAAGTGCGCCCTTTCCTCGCCCGGTTCGGGATTCACCCGCTTGGTCGTAAATTCCCGATGGTGAGAGTCTACGAGCACCTGCTCGGCCTATCGCCATCGGACACCTTCGAAGACGATATGCTTGGCGGAGGCTTGGTGCGCGCCACGAACGTCGCCGAGTGGTTCGGTGTTTCCGGAGACGTTCTCCTGGACCAGCTGCGCGCGTCCAACAATGGTTACCCGCCGCTCTACGCGTTCGGACCGAAGCGAAACCTCATGCTGAGGGCGCAAGTCGAGCAGCTGCTGTCGAGCCCGCGGAACGAGTGGAAAACCCTCGCACCGATCCATGAACATGCCCTGCCCGCCTCGTGCCTGGCGCGGCATCTCAAAGTCCCGCAGTTCCGGATCGACGCGATGCTCGCGGACAAGGACGCTCTCCCGGCCCGAATCATCAGCCAGGGACGCGTTCGCTTCATCGTCTCGGACGTGGCACACAGGCTCACAAACTCGGGCTCGGTTGAGACCTCCTCCGCGTCAGAAGAAGCGCGAGCCGACACCCGGGACGGCGACGCGCCCGACGCTGCGACGACCTCCACCGACGGCACCCCCCGCGGCTTGTTCGCGGATACCACGGCACGCGCGGCCACCCAGACCGAAACACAGCGCTCCTGCACAGGATCCGGCGCAAATGCACGCCGAGGCGAGTGCCTGCACGGGGTGTGGGCCGAGGCGAAACTGTCGGGAACATAAGGAACGGCTTAGTTCCCGGATATTTCGACTCGAACGCACATTTTCGCTTCGTCTGCACGCCAGGCGACCAATCTCCTCCACGAACCCGATGAAAGGAAATCCCATGGTTCTCAGAACGACAAATCTCAACCGCATCGTCGCAAGCCCGGCCGTTCGGGCACCGGCCACGCTACGGGAGGTGCACGATCATGACCCCGACCCAGGCCTCCGGTCCGCCCTGCGCCGGCTCCAGCGACTTCTCGGCATGCCGCTCGAGAGCATGCCCGCAGACGTCGACTGGTTTGATGCGCGCTTTCCGAAGCACCACTGCGATGATGCTGAAGTCCCCTGGACCACTGCCCGCGCTTACAATCGGTGGCGCAGCACGATACGCCGCGCGATCCGCCGGGATCTTTTCGCCCTCGGCATCTCGAACTTCAAGCACAGACCGCTTCAAGTGCGCCACCTGTCCGTCACCAATCCACATGACCACGTCCCCGACCTCGGCCAGCCAGGTTCTTGCGCATGCCGGCAGCGAGCTCGCCAGGGCTCGCTACGGGAATTTCGGCAAGGCCGTACTCGGTCCCAAGTCCGACTGACACCCGATATCGCTCGGCCGTCCGGAAAAGCGGCCGCGGTCCCTCCAACCCAAAAAGGAGCACAGAATGGGTTTTTTCTCCAGTGCCTCGCAAACGGCGATGACCGCAAACCTGCCAGCCTCAAAAACGATGCAGACGGTGTTCGACGAGACTGTCGACGAAACCGAACGCAACCGCATCGCGCGGGTCGGCGAGTTCTTCAACGCACCGCTTTCGACCTGCGATGGCGGCGGCGCGGACCTGCTCGCCTGGTTCGACGCGAATTTTCCACCTCTCAAGCAGATCGGTTCGGGACCGTTGCCGGGTGCAGGCAGGCATTTCTGGCAGTCGAAGAGCAGTTACGCGAAGTGGCGCGAAGTCGTCCGTCGCCGGATCAGGACCACCCTTGGCCTCGTCGCGGCGCAGAAAGCCTTGCGGGAGCGCATCGACGGCTGGACCCCGTTCCTGGCGATCCTGAAAGATCTCTCAAAAGATCACGGTCCGGTGCATCCCGGAACCTTCGGCTCGATCCGCACCTTCTCCGATCGCGCACGAGAGGCTGGCCTCGACCCTATGGACCTGACCCCTGACACCGTTCCATCCTTCCTTGAGGGAATGCCGGCCCATGAGAGTTCGGCCTCCGCGACAGCCCTCAGGGCGCTCGCGCGGCACCGCATCTTCCCGCAGATCGCAGCACACCTGCCACCGGACTTCGACACGGCGTACCTCATTCCGGCGGTTCGCACGCCTGTGCCGGAGTCAGTGCGCATGATGATCGCAGAGATGGTCGAGGCGGCGCGATATGACCATAGCACATATGATGATGTCTCGGAGAGCTGCACCGAAAACTTCAACGCGACGACGGCCGAGACCTACCGTGCTGCGCTGGTGGCACTCGCCCGGGCCGCGCAGGAAACGGGCCTGGCGGACCTGGCGTCACTAAACTGTCTCGACGCATTGTTCAAAACACGCGTTCGGGTCGCCGTCATCCGTCACTGGATCGACGAGTCGGAAACGGAGACCGGGTTCAGCCTTCGGACCGCCGCGGATTACGTTCGCATTGTCGCCCAAATTGGCAAGGCGAATGGCCTCAAGACAAAGAAGTGGTTGAAGAACCTGACGACAAACCCGCACCTCCAGGAAGGTCACGCGGCGGGCGAAAAGATGTCACCCAAAAACCGGTCCTTCTACGAGAATCTCATTCACAACCCCAAAGATGTCCGAACCTTCCTGAGACAGCATGTGCTCTATCAGAACCGGGCGGAGGACATTCTCGCAACAGACAAACCCCTTACGGGAACCCAACTGCGCACTGTACGGCGTCTTTCGACCTGCGCGGCCTTCTCGGCGCTGGAAATCAGAGGCGCCGGCCTGCGGAAAGGTAGCGCGCTGGCTGCAGAGTGTAGTGGCACCGGGCAGAATTTTTTCCACAAGACGACAGGCGAAAAGAAGTTCTTCGAGTTGCGGGTCGCCCAGAAGGATATGAAAGGCGAGTATGTCGAACTACCCCCCATCCACATACGGGACGACAAGTATTGTGGCTACGAGGTGATTGACTGGTATCTGAAGACGGCGCGACCGCTCTTCGACTTCGCCAACTCAGAATTCTGCGAAAAAAATAAATGCGCCAGGGCAACGCACCTCTTCGTCTCAGAGCGATCGGCGAACCCGCTTGCAGGGCAAATGCTCTACAAGTGGCTGACCCGCAGCAGCGCGGAGATCGGCCTTCCCATGTACCCGCACAATTTCCGGCATGGCTTTGCCACGCTCCTGCTCGCGCGGTCCTGGAGCAACCGCGGCCGCGCCTCCGCGTATCTCGGATGTTCGATCGGCGTGCTCGACACATACTACGGATGGATCGACAAGCGGCAGAAACTCGAGGAAGTGCAGGATTTGTTGGCGGAGGCTTTGGTGGGACAATGACTCGCCACGTGATACTCGCAAAACCGCACTGGCAGCCGAACGCGGCCTCTCCCGTTCTGCTCAAGATGCCGCTCGGTGAGTTGCAGGCGCTCGACAGCCTGGTCGAATTCATGTCCGAACATGGCTGCACCGAACTCACGCCATCCGACTGCCGCGTGTGGGCTCGTCTGAATGACGGCGCCGCCGCGATTGACGATGTGATCGCGGCCATGATCAAGACCGACGGGCCAGAGGCCCCGCCGCTTGCACCGCTTCGAGCAGCGGAACAGAGCCTGACCGCCTGCAGGGGATTTGCCGGCATTTCCCGCGAGAAGCGTCGCAACTACGACCGCAAGATCTCGCTTTATCCCGGTGACCTTCCGATGGACTGGCAACACCATCTCGCCCGCATCCGGGACCGGAGGGACGATGGCGAGATCAAGCTGGCCCCGGATATTTACGACCGCATGACCCGCAAGATCTGCCAATACGGCTGGTACCTTCGGGAGAGCGGTCTGGATCTGGACTTCGACATCCCGTCGTTTCGGGCATACTACGCTTACGAGACAACCCGGATTTCCGTGCGTGGGGCTCCTTTGAGCACTTCCACCATCGTCGCGACATTCACAGACCTTAGGGATTTCCTTCGGTTCTCGAAAGCCTATCCGAAGCCCTTGGTCAAGGAGCTCGACAAGCTCCTTCAGAAATTGCGTGACCGAGCCAACATGGAGACGGCGCAAAAATTTGCCGCCCTGGCCGCGATCGACATCACGACCATCCACCCTCGCGCGGAGGAGGTTCTTGCGGAAGTGCCGCGGCAAACAAACCCGGCAAGGCGCATGATCAAACGCAACCGGGCCCTGGCGATCGCGGTGCCCCCGCTGACTCCTCTTCGACGGGAGTGGCATGATCTCAAGTTCGGCCGCGACCTGGTCTGGACCGAGGACCGTTATCGCCTCCGGGACTACAAGCTTCGCAAGACCCGGCATCGTCCCGGTCGAGAGGAATACCCCGGTTCCGTTCACCCGAGCGTGCAGCACTTTGTCGATGCGCGCTTGCTTCAGGATGATGACCCAAAATATCTCGAAACCCTGCGCCAGATCGCCGAGCAGCAGGAATGGCCGCTGTTTGTACATCCTGACGGCACACCGGTTGCCGCGAATTACGTGTCGCAGGTCTGGTCCTCGGAGTTCGGTACCGGCGCTCATATCTGCCGATCCATCGTCTACGACGTGGTGTTTGCAATCAGCGAGGATGCAACGCTCGCAGGCATGCTGATGAACGATCACACATCACGGCAAGCCCGGAAGAAATACACCGGAGATCGGGCGAAGCAAGCTGCGCTCGCGGCGGCCGGACGGGAAATCGACAAGATATTCAACTCATTCGACGTCTGAAGAGCAAAGCCGGCTTTCAGGTTGAAATTGTCATTTGATCAATAAAAGAGGAAGGACGGCGCTGGTCCGGCCCCAAGAATACGCGCAGCCAACTGGAGACACTTCGAACACTCTATTCGGGACTCCGCACGAGCCTTGATCAGGATCGCCGGCAAGCATCTGTCGACGCCACCGCGCCGAACCCTCTGCGTTCGCGTTCGCAGCTAAGCCCCTCATACCTATTGGTCTTGCATTGCGATTGCATCCACACCCCACCGGGCTCGCAGATAGCCACTCAGGTCTTCCAATTCCGCCTCCGCCAAGGTGGCGTCAAACGCGGGCATTTCCTGCATTCTGAGATGACCGCTCAGCTGCCGGGCCGGAATCCCTTCCAGGATCACGCGCTGCAGGTTCAACGGGTTGTCCAGCATCAATGTGGTATTGCCCACCATCGGGACAGAGCCGGAGGGCTGGCCGCTCCCGTTGGTGCCGTGGCAGCCGGCGCAAAGCCCGACATAAAGCCGGTGCCCCTCGGGGTGTGCGTCGATGGCGTCGGGATCGGAGGGCGGTTCGGACGGTTCCGGCATGTCTTGCGCCAGATAGGCCGAGACCGCCTCGATATCGCGCTCGGGCAGATACTTGGTCGAATGGCTGAGCACCGGAAACATGCGAAACGTCATCACGCCCTGCGGCGACAGACCGGTCGAGAGGAACTGCGACAGGTCCGTCTCGGTCCAGCCCCGGCCGGCCAGCCCCTGCGGTGTGATATCGGGGGCAACGGCGCCTTCGATCACCGTGCCACCCAGATGCTCGCCCGTCTTGGCAAAGGCAAGGTTGCGGGGCGTGTGGCATTCCCCGCAATGGCCCAGCACGTCGACCAGGTAAGCCCCGCGACCGGTGTCGGCCAACTTCTCCCCAGCCGACAATCCGGGGCCCGGACCCTCTGGCGGGTCAGGCCGATAGATCAGGTTCCAGAAGGCGATCAGGGGCCGAATGTTGAACGGAAAGGCCATGTCGGCATCGCGGTTCGGTTTTTCCACCGGTTCCTGCGCCATGAGATAGACGTAGAGGGCGTCGATATCCTCGCGAGAGACCGCATGGTAGGAGGTGTAGGGCATGGCCGGATAGAGCCGCCGCCCGCCGGGCGCGATACCGTAGACCATGGCGCGATAGAGATCGTCGGGTGAATAGTCGCCAATACCGTGGGCCTCTGACGGGGTGATGTTGGTGCCATAGACGGTGCCCATGAGCGTTTCCATCGGCGTGCCTCCGGCAAGCGCCAGCCCATCCTCACTCTCGTGGCAGGCGGCGCAATCGCCGGCCTTGGCAACATATTCACCCAGCGAAACCATCTCGGCCCTTGTCTCTTCATCCAGCGCCTCGAGATCGCGGCTGGCCGGGGGCACGGGCCCGGCCCCGGTGAAGCCGAAAAAGATGACCACGGCAACGATGACGCCAAGAAGAACGAGCCCGGCCAGGACGCGAAGCACGGTGCGCATCAGCTTCCCTCCGCCCGGCCGTCGCCGATCGTCAGGCCGGGTGTCGCCAGGATCACGTCCCGTGTCGCCTCGAGGTAGCGGACATAGCCGGTGCAGCGGCAGATGTTTTCGTTCAGCGCCTCCAGCACGACATTTTCGACGTCTTCCGCGGGCACCGGATCGACTTCCAGCCGCTCAACCAACGCCTGCGCCGCGGCGACGAAGCCGGGCGTGCAATAGGAGCACTGGAAGGAGAAGTGATCGAGAAACGCCTGCTGAACCGGCGTGACCGCGGTGACGTTACCCTCCTCGTCGCGATCGGCATGCCCCTCGACGGTCCGGAAGGCGCGTCCGTGGGCCCATGCCACACCGGTGACACAGGCCGGCACCACCCGCGCACCCTTCGGGCCGTCATGAATGACGGCGCAGGCGCGGCAGACCCCCTGCCCGCAGCCATAGCGCGTGCCGGTCAGGTTGAGGTATTCGTGCAGGAACTCCAGCAGCATCAGGTCTTCGGGCACCTCCAACGGCTCGGTCTCGGTGCCGTTGATCGTCATGAAAACGGTCATCATGGCGGTCATCCTGTGACCTCCTTAATCCTTTCGGGCGTGATCGGCGTGCGGTCGAACCTGTGGCCGATGGCGTGATGCACGGCGTTGCCGATCGCCGCCACCACGGGGATCATCACCACCTCCGCAATCCCTTTCGGCGGGTCCGTGGGCGACAGGGGCTCGAGCACCGTGGCGCTTTGCGCCCAAACCGCGACATCCTCGGCGCGGGGTAGACGATAGCGGCTGAAGTTCCAGGTGCCGTTTCCGGGCCCGTCTTCATAAGGCGGCATCTCTTCGTAGAGCGCGTGGCCGATGCCCATGGCGATACCGCCCTGTATCTGCCCCGAGACCAGCTCGGGCACGATCTGCCGGCCGCATTCCAGCCAGGACCGGTGGTTGAGCACTTTGACCTCTCCCGAACCGGGATTGACCGAAAGCTCCACCAGCGTCGCGCAGGGGGCATAATAGGTGACGGCGGCATTGTTGCGCTGCGTGGGCGGGTATTCGACACGCTGGCGCGGTTGGAAGGCATAGCCCCCATCGGTCATGGCCGCCCGCTTCCCGGAATCGGCCCCTTCGCCCCAGCGGACGGAAAGCGCGTCAATCGGAGCCTCGAACCGCTCGCCCTCGACCTCGAATTCCGCCCGGGCCCAGGCCCAGCGATTGAACGTGTGCACCGTGACGCCGGTGATGTAACCCCGCTCGTGGGCGCGGCGCGCCAGGTCTTCCAGCGGAAGCGGGTTCAGCCCGCCTGCCACCAAGTGCCCGTCGCGCCACTCCGCCTCTTCCCGGCGCACGTACAGCGGGCCCGCCTGCCCGCCCCCGATGCCTTCGCGCCAGAAGCTGAGCGCGGCTTTCCAGAGGCCGAGTTCGAACAGCAGCCGCGCCGCTTCCGTGGTGGCGTGGGTGAAGTAATAGGCAGAGTTCGAGGCGCTGCGGGGCGACGTGATGCGCGGCACCCAGCGGGGGTTTTCCGCCAGGCTGTCCTGCGTGTCCTGGCTCATCGTGTAAGGTTCGTTGTTGGCCTCAAGCGACAGGCTGGGCCAATCCGTCACGGCAAAATCGACGCTGTCGGCCGGCTTGCCGAGATGCGCTTCGGTCACCAGCATCTGCGACGTGGTCGCACCGCAGCCGATTTCCGAGGCCACGTGCCGCATGTGCAGGTGGCCGTCTGGCGAGAGCTCAAGCTGCACGAGAGCGGCCTCTGCCCCGGTGCCGTAGTCCTTCTGCACGCAGGAGAAGCCGACACCGTAATGATAGCCCGGGTTCTCGGCCTCGAACGCCTTCTTTCTCTCGGCGCGTTCGGTCCAGATCGGGTCGGCCGCGGCGGCTTCGAGCATTTCGACGGCCCGCAGGTGCCCACCCGGAATTGCGCCCTGGGTGTTCTTGTTGCCGCTGCGGAAGGCGTTGATCCGGCGCAGCTCGATCGGGTCGCGCCCCAGATCCTCGGCCACCTCGTCGACCATCAGCTCCATCGCGACCATGCTTTGCAGCGTGCCGTAGCCGCGCATCGAGCCCGCGGTCGGCGCCCGCGAGGCGTCGACCTGCACGGCGAGATCGCTTTTCGGAAGATAGTAGATGGATTGCAGCGCCGTCGCGGACACCTGGCCCACCGAAGGGCTGAAATTCATCACCCCACCGCCATCGGCCCGCTGGTCGGCGGCCAAGCTGCGAAACTCGCCCGTCTCGCGGTCGACGGCGAGCGTGATATCGGTATCGAACGGATGGCGCTTCAGCGCGCTTTGGAACTGCTCCCACCGGTCGAGCGCCAACCGCACCGGGCGGCCGTCACCGTAGAGGGCCGCCATGGCGACGTAATAGGGGTGCACATGGTGCTCTTTCTGGCCATAGCCCACGGTATAGCCGGGACTAAAACGCAGCTCTGTCAGATCGAAACGGCTGGCGCTGACCATCCTTTCGATATGGTCGGCATTGGTCCAGGGCGACTGAGTGCCCGTCACCACGTGAAGGCGGCCCGTGGCCGTATCGTACCACGCGTTGCCGTTATCGGGCTCGAGCGCCGCGGGATCGACATATTGCGAGCGATACTTGCGGCGATAGACATTCCAGCCTTCGGGTGGATTTTCCAGCTCAGACCGCAACTCACCGGCCAGGGCCATGGCCTTGCCGCCGACATCGCCTTCGCTGTCTGCGTCCGGCCAATCCGCCTCGCCGTTTTCGAACCCTGCGAATATCGTGCCGTTCCTGAGGGGCGAGAAACGATCCTCGGCCTCCCGCGTCTCCCCGCCGATCCGGACGTAACGGGTGGCGCCATAGGGCGTGCGCGCCGGCGGTTCGGCCGCATCGCCCCAGATCAGCGCATCCTCGTTGAACTTGAACCTTGTCCGCGCCGCGCGGAACCGCGCGTAGTCGTGGTAAACCAAAAGCGCCACAGGCTGCCCCAGGTAGGCCGGCACGTTTCCCTCTTCGAGAAAGAACGCCCCGTAGAAGTCCGGCTCGACCATCTCGACGCCATCGTTGCGCAGTGTCTCTGCCGTCACGACGGTGTCAGGGCGCATCTCTTCGCCAAGCGGGTCGAGCGTCACGCCCTCGAAGATCCGATCCGCCCGAGGCACCCGAATGAGAAAGGCGTGAGCCTGTCCGTCCGGCCAGTCGGGCATGTCTTTGGCCCGAATATCGACCGCAAAGACCTTGTCCCCGGTCACCTTGGGAATGCCATCCTGGCGAAAGCGGACATTGCCGTTTTCACGCCATCCGGGCGGCTGTGTCTGTCGCTCGGTCTGAAGCCTGGCCAAAGCTTGGTGAAGCGGGGTCACGCTCACTACCACGGCAGTCGCGCCCCCTTTCAGGAATCCCCGTCGCGACAAATGGTTCATGAGTGCCTCCAGTATTTCAACGCACAGGCTTTCGATCACGTTCCATGTTGATTGAAGGACTGGCCATGGAAGCCGTTCAAGAAGATCAGAAGGTCATTCGGCTCAGGAACCGGCGGGAGACGACCTGCCCGGACTGGCGATCCACGCCCAAACCACCTTGGCCACGTTTTCTCTGTCGCCCGAGGCCTCTACCCTCTGCCAGTCAATCGGGCCCGTATCCTTTTCCACCTGCTTACGCACCACGGAAGCGTCGGCGTCAGAGGCGTCGCCTTCCCTTGCATCAACCCTCCGCGTCAATGCCTCGACCGGCGCGTCGAGCCAGATGCCCGTGAACGGCACCCCTGCCTGCGCGGCCAGGTCTCGTGCGCGTGTCCTCTCGACCGGGGTCAGGAAGGTGGCATCGAGGATGACGCTCTGCCCGGTTGCCAGAACGGCCGCCGCACGCGCCGCGAGACGATCGTACACCGCATCGGATGCCGCCGCCGTATAGGCGTTCTCCGGCAAGCGGTCTTCCGGGGCTACGCCGGCAAGCGACTTGCGCTCCAGGTCGCTCCGCAGATGCACGGCCCCCGGCAACCGGCCGATCTGCGGCGCCAGGCGCCTGCCGATCGTCGACTTGCCGGATCCGGACATCCCGCCAATCGCTACGAGCCGTGCCTCGCAGTGCTCCAGCGCGGCCAGGCCCGTCTCGAGAAACCCCCGGGCCTGCGCCCGAATCTCCTCTCGGTCACCGGCGCCGGTTTGCACCGCCACCATCGCCCGAATGCCAGCGCGCAACGCCACAAAGAGAGGAAGCCCGGCGAGCCCCTCATCCTGCTGCCCCTCATTTGCATGCAGCCACGCGTTCAGAACGATGTTCGCCTGCCGGCCGAGGCCACGGTTCAGCAGGTCCATGACCAGAAAGGCCAGGTCATAGAGCACGTCGCAAGTCCCCAGCTCCTCGTCGAACTCGAGCGCATCGAAGAGAACCGGCCCGCCGTCGATCAGCACGAGATTGTGCAGATGCAAATCGCCGTGGCAGCGCCGAAGATGCCCCCCGGCGGCCCGCTCCCGCAAAAGCGCCGCGACCCGGCCGAACTCCGCTTTTGTCATCGCGATGAATGCATCCGCCTCGCCGCCGCCAAGGTCATCGCGCATGGCCCCGAAGGCGGTCTCCAGCTCCTCGATGATCGCCCGTATACGGTCGGCGCCGTCGCCCTCTCGCAAAGGCGCATCGGCGTGGTAATCCGCGATGGCTCGGCCGAGGTCATCCGCCAGGGCATCGCTCAACTCGCCGCGGGCGGCGACAGCCGAAAGCTCATTCTCCTTCGGAAAACGCCACATCCGCAGCACCCATTCCACCGGTGCCCCCTGCCCGTCCAGTTCCAGACGGTCGCCGTCGCACGTCACCGCCACAACATCGCGATAGATCTGCGGCGCGCCCGGCCGGTTCAGTTCCAGTTCGCGGCGCAGCATCCTTTCGCGCGTCTCGAGCGCAGTGAAATCGAGGTAATCGTAGTGGACGGCCTTCTTGATTTTCAGGGCCGTATCGCCATGCAGGAATACATGCGCGCTATGCGTTTCGACGTGATTGCTCCGACTTCCGCCGTCACCTTCGTGACGGCCGAGAAAGGCGATCACCTTGTCCTGTGTGTCCTCTGCCATGCCAATGCTCCGCGACAATCAGAATGGGGCCTCAATACGCCTCCGCAAGGTCGTTCGACGCCTCCCTGCGATTTTTCCGCAGTCAGCATATCGAACGCGCTGAGAAAGCAAGTTTCGCTGAAAGGTTTCTCGATATGATGACAAGCCCCGTGCATCCCGGAAAGATGCTCCGGCAACGCCATGTCATCTGCAATAAGCAGAACCGGACAGGCATTGCCGGCAAGCCGCGTGGCGATAGCCAGGCAAGCATCCCGCTCTGCCAGTTCGATGTCGAGAACTCCGGCATCAGGAACGGCGATGTCGATGCTCCGGTCGGCCAGTTCTGCCGTCTCGCAGACGATCACGGGATCGCATCCACGCGCTTCCAGGATCGATGCGAGGTCAAGCGCGACGACGCTTTCATTTTCGAGGATCAGGACTCTGAGCGAGGACATGGAATTTCCTTTCTCCCGGTTCTCGTCCAAAAAAGGTAATCAGTGTTCCCGGCTGCACCTAACGAAACGACCTTCGACTGCGCTGTTTTCCGCTCGGCCGCATTCCGCGGGCCTCGCCCCTTTGATGGAACCTCGCCGTGCCAGAGAAGGTTGGGGGAGAAAGGAAAGGCCCATGTCAGATACCCCCGACATCACGAGACTGAAGGCAAGCCACGGCGACTGGATCGGCCCGGAGGAACTTCACGACATCCTCGCTGAAGAGGGATACTCCGCCGGCACGCGCGAGCAGTATCTCAAGTCGATCCTGACCGAGCTGAGCAAGATTGAATCCGATCCCGCGGATAACAGGGAAAAGCGTGAAGCCCTGATGCGGGAGGTGCGGAACATCCTGTCACAAGAACAGGGCAAGCAGGGTCAGACCCCGATGTCGGACGACGTCTGAGGCGCCTCGGGCCAAGCCAGCAGGTCAATCAACGGCAGAGCCCATCCATTCGGAATTCGTAAAAAACCCGGCCGGGCCGCATATCGCGACCCGGCCGGAAAGCAACCATCAATCGATGACCGCACAGGCGATCCGTTCACCGGCGTCGCCGGACGGTTGGCTTTCGTAGTCATCCGCCCCGCCATGGATGACGATGGCGCGGCCCGAAACATCGGCCTCGCCGCCAATCGACACGGCGGTATTCAGAACCTGCGCGATCAGCTTGCCGTCTGCCGAAACATACTGGTTCGGCATATCGCCGCTATGCGCCCCGCCTTCGACCATCAGGCCGTGCTCGGTGTCACCGGCATTGAAATGCCCGCCTGCGGATTTGAAGCCGCTCTCGACGTCGCACACCCCTTTCTCGTGGATGTGAAACCCGTGCCAGCTATCGGCCGGCAGGTTCTGCAAGTCGACCTCGATCAGCACGCCGGCGGGGGTGCCGGTCAGCGTACCGGTGCCGATCTCCTCGCCCTCGGCAGAGGTAAAGGTGATATCCTTCTCAGGCATCTGCGCCCCGCTGCTCTGCGCAACGGCCATGGGCGCCGCCACGCCCAGGCACAGGGCGCCGGCGGCGGCCGCCGTCCAGAGGCGGCGGGTCGATGTGGCATGGGTTGAGGGATGATGAGTCATGATCATGTCCTTTCTCGGGCTTGGCCCGCCCCACCGGTCTTTCGTCGGCGGCACGGTGTCTACTCAGAGAAAAACCGACAGCCACCGACACATGTTCCAGACCGAAACAGGCGTGGCCCATGCGGGCGACTACTCGGCATGATTTGGCTGAGAGGGATATGCGGCGGAGCGCCCGTCAGGCGCCCCGGCCGCGAGAATGAACCGGCGGGCGCGATGGGCGCCCCCCGAAACGGTCAGGCCGCGGCTGGGTCTACGCGGAGGTTGTTCTGAACGTGGACCACGCCCGACACGCTGTCGGCACAGTCCTCGGCCGCGCGTTTGGCCCAGCGCTTGTCCACCGTGCCGTCAAGCGTGACCTCGCGGTCTTTCACGCCCACGCTGACCTCGGTGGCATCGACATCCCGGTCGTCGGTCAGCCAGTCGTTAACATCCTCCTCGATGCGGATATCGGAACGAACGTAGCTTTTTGGCCCGCGACCACGATGGTCGACCTCGCGACGTTGCTGGGCCGCATCATCGCCGAACCATGACGTCACCTCATCTTCCGCGCGCGCAAGGAAGCCACGTTCCTCATAACCGCGCGGTGCCTGGCGATACCCGTAATCCGACCCCCTGGGAGGATACCCCGGATACGCGGCCGGCAGGCCGGGCTCGGGCGCCGGATAGACCGGTACAGTCCAAGGGTAGCCCGCGACCGGGTGTCGTCCGGCGACGTAGGCTGCGGAATCCCATGGCCTGTCCATCTGTTCGTCATAGCCGTAGGGGCCCCGACGGCTATGACGGTGGTGGCGGGCCAACTCGTCGCGGGCTTCCTGCTCGGTCAGGTCGTTCAATCTTCTGGACATGGTGTTCTCCTCTCGCGGCGCGCCAGCAGTCTGGCGGCTTGAATTCGGGTTCCTGCCAGAAAACGAAAACGGCCGCGCAGATGTTCCTGATCGACGGCGCGTGGAAAGGCACGGACCCGGGCCACACCGGCGTCAGTCGGCGGTGGCCTCGCCACCGTCGGGGTGCAGCACGTGACCGGTCATGAAGGAACTGTCCCGACAACTCAGGAACAGGATCGCGGGGGCCACCTCGTTGGGCTGCCCCGGGCGGCCAAGCGTGCTGGATTTGCCGAAGTGCTTCACCTTTTCCGGCGGGAAGGACGCAGGGATCAATGGTGTCCAGATCGGACCTGGCGCCACGCCGTTGACCCGGATCCCGCGCGGCGCCAGCTTGTGCGCCATCGCGCGGATGAACGACAGGATCGCCCCCTTCGTGGCGGAATAGTCGATCAGCAGATCTTCCCCCCGATAGGCCGTCACCGATGTGGTGGCCACGATTGCCGCGCCTTCCCCCATATGCGGAAGCGCGGCCTGCACCATGAACATCTGTCCAAAGATATTGGTGCGGAACGTGGCCGCTATCTGCTCTTCCGACACGTCCTCGAACGCATCCTGCCCATGCTGCTCGGCGGCGTTGTTCACAAGCACATCGAGCCGACCCCATTCTCCGACGACCCTGCCGACGGCGTCGAAACAGGACGGCTTGTCGCCGACATCGCCCCGGATAGCGATACAGTCGGCCCCTTCGGCGCGTACGGCCTCGTGGGTCTCCCGGGCATCTTCGTTTTCATCGAGATAGAGAAAGGCGACCCTGGCGCCCTCTCTCGCGAAGAGCACGGCCGCCGCGCGGCCGATCCCGGAATCGCCACCGGTGATCAAGGCGACCCGGCCCTCGAGACGCCCGGATCCCGGGTATCGGGGCATGTATTCCGGGGGTGGCGACATCTCGTGTTCGAGCCCCGGCTGCTGATCCTGCACCCGGTCATCGGAATACTGCGTCATGAAAGACCTCCGTAAATGAGAAGTACCGCAAGGATGATGCTCACCACGAGAACCATCACCGTCATCACCCCCGGTCGCCGACGAGCGCCCTGTCGGTCTCCCGGACCGGGCTTGTGGTCGGCGGGCGCGGCGCGATGGCGTTCCGCGTCCTCGGCGACGGCCACTTCCTCCCGTGTGGGCGGCGCTCCGGCGGCTTCGTCATCGGTGCCCAGGGGCGCGACAGCTGGATCCCAGGCCGCGGCCTTGTCGGCCGCCCCGCCCCGGTCGATATGGTCGCGCAAACGCGCCACTCCGGCAGCGGCGCTATCTTTCCGTGCGCTGTTGGCTTCTCCATCAGTGTCTTGTCGGGTGTCGTCCGTCATTGGGAACCAACAGAACAGAGCCACGGATGTTCCTCACTCCCGTTCCAACCGCTGAAACATGCCGAGACGCGCCTGCCTGCCCAAGCTCCATATCGCATCACGTGTACTCAAGCAGGGATTCCCCCATCACTGCCGCCATCACCACGTATATCGGTGTGCTGGTTTCGTCCCGCACGGTCACCACGTAGTTTGCTCGTTCTCCATCCGGCAAGTCATCACGGATGATCAGTGAAAGCTCTCGCATGGCGGCTTGCTTTGCTTCGTCCTTGGTGTTGTAAGTGACACCATAATCGTCGACAGAGCGCTTTCGTCCGTCATTCACATCAAAATAGAAGTGGGCCACTTGGCCTCCTTTTCTCCGGGTCACTCATTCCTCTGGCGCCGCCCCGGCCCGGCATCTTCAGATCGGCCTCCAAGGTGGAGATAGGTCGCGTCGAAATCGCTGTATTCCGCTACTGCGTTAAAGTCATGCAAGCCGATCTCGCGGTCCTGCTGGGTGATCAGTCCCTTGTCACGCAGCTGGGTCATCGTGCGTTGAACATGGACCTGCGTAACCCCCACCAGATCGCCCAGCGTGGTTTGCGTGAATGGCATTCGAAACCGGCCATTCTCGGCCAGTCCAACGGCTTCCAGCCGCGTGTAGAGTTCGCAGAATAAGTGGGCGAGTTGCTGGTCCGTCCGGCGCCGACCAACGTTAACCAACCACTCGCGCAGCACCGCCTCGTCGACAAGCGTCGCCCACCAGCAGGCCCGGCTGATCGCCGGGGAGGCCGACAGCATTTGCAAGACGTCGTCCCGCGACACGCGCGATACCCGGCTTTCTTGCAATGTGCCGATGGAATGATCCATGTGGTCGAGGATCGCGACATGCAAGTCACAGAAGTCGCCCGGCAACAGAAGCGCCAAAATAGCCCGACGGCCGTCTGGCGTGATCTTGTAGCGGCAGGCAACACCTGACTCGATCACGTGTACGTATTCGGTGGTCTCATGTTCCTTGATCAAGTCGGTGTTGGCCGGGACGCAGCGCGAGGTCAGGGCGATCCGCTCGAGGCGCTCCACGTCCTCGCCGGAGAGCGCCGCACCGTTGCGCAGCTTGCGCGTCAGAGCGCTCACATCTTGCATTCGATGGTCCTTACAGCGGCCAGCAGACAGTGACCGGGTAGCCGCCATTCGTATGACTTTGACCACGCTGCAGACCACCCCCCAGGAATAGGGAGAGATCCCGGGTCAGCGATCGTCCATGTACAGTGGAGTCGGTGCCTCGCTTGCACTGGTTCGACCTGCCAGCCCTCGGGCCGACCCCGTCATCTTCCACCTCGAGAGTAGCATTTCCGTCCCCACAAGCATAGAGCCGGACATGAACCGTGCCGTGGCGCTGTTCCGGGAAGGCGTGCTTGATCGCGTTGAGCACCAGTTCCTGCGCGATCAGGGTGACGATCGTATGCTGGTTTTGTGCCATCTTCAGCCCAGGCTCGGCATCGACCACGATACGAATATGGCCGTTGCAGATGCGCTGCCACTGTCGTGCCATGCTGCCAAGCAGGTCGGCCGTATCGCCCTGCGCGCCTTCGCGCGTCAGGCCCTGCAGCCGGCCGAGCGTTTCGACCAACTCGCTGACCCAGCTCAGCGCCTCGCGCGCCTCGGCTGTCTTGGCGTCCTGCAGGCTGCGCCTGACAAGGCTCGACAGGATCTGAAGCGTGTTGCCATGCCTGTGCTCCGCTTCGTTGAGCAGCAGCAACTCCTGCTCGTTTTCCCGGTCACCCGTGCCGATAGAGGTATTGGACTCCAAGTCGATTTCTCCAAGATGTTGACTGTCGTACGCGATTACGCCCGCTCCGAAACGGCAAAGCGGCGGACTGGGAAACAGGAGATGACGAGGCACCGCGTCCGCTCATCCTATCCGGGTATGTCCTGAGACCGCGACAACATAGGTTTGCTGGCGCGGCGGAAATTCCGGTCCGGCAGATCTCCGCGACATCTGGCACCGTCTGCCCGCGTGCCGGAACATCGCCGCGTCCGTTTCGTTGACTTATCAAGGTCTCCGAACCACCGCGACCCGCAGGAGGACATCCGGCTTGAGCTCCGAAACATCCCCCCAACAGTCGTCATCACCGGAGCCATTGGCCGGATCGGTCAGCAACTTCGCAAGGGCCTATCGCGTCGCTCGAAAGCCTAAGCGAGGATGCTCGGCGTCGCTGAACTATACAGACTCGGAAATTGCATATTCAAAAGGCTCACTGGAAAGTCGATCGTTCGGCGCGCGGCCTTCAAGGTCGGCGACAACCATTGCCCTTGCGCGGTTGGTGCGGCTTTTGACCGTGCCAATCCGGACACCGAAGAGCTCGGCTGCCTTAAGATATCTGTCGTCAGGCGTCACCACGACGACCAGCATCTCGCGGAAATGGCGTGTCAAGCGTCTGACGGCCTGCATGAGTTCGCCGCCCCTGACCACCACTCCTGGTTTGCGAGGGTCGACAGCGTCGACGATATACAAGCCGTGTTTTCTTTTCGGCTCGGAATTCGCTGCGACATCCTAACGAATATCTGCCTACGTTCAGCAGCACCAGAAGCCGCCATACGACACGGTCGGCCCCTCGGTCATCGAGAAAATCAGCCGCGTATCGAAGCGAGGTGCATCCACCGGGTCGACGGTGACGTCGAGACCCTCGGTCGTGAAGACCGTACCGTCCTCGCGGCCCTTCAGCGAAAGGATTACACCGTTCAAATTGACGGTCGCTGTATTTCCGTCGGCCGTGGCGAGCATAATGGGATCTTCAGTGCGGGTGCGACGGAAACGACAGGTCTCACTCACAGGGCCGGCAACTGCCGGCAATGGGGCGAGATCGAGTTCCGACATCAGCGTGTTGTTCAGGGCGTCGTTCAGCGTGCCGTTTCGGGGGGCCGGATCTTCAAAGACCGCCTGCACAACCTCGTCCGCATCCAGATCGGCGACAAGAGCCCGCATCTCGGATATCTCCTTCTTCTGGGCCTCGGCGATGCTCGCTGCCAGCTTTTCCACGCGGGCATCTTCGAGCCCGGCCCGTTCCGATGTCATGATGGCGATGGAATGGTGCGGTATCATCGCCCGCATGTAGCTTTCTCCGTCAACCGTGGCCTGGCTGCGCACCAGCCAGAGCGACAGGCCGAAGAAGACAACGCTGCCTGCAAAGATGCTGATGTTGATGGTTCGGCTGGGATACATGGAAGCCATGAAAGACAGCATGACGAACGCCATGGTCGCCCCCATCAAGATGGCCATATAGAGCCGGGTTTCGCTGAAGAAAACATGCTCGAATGCGTAGGTGTTCAGATACATGAGCACGAACATGATGACTGTGGAGGTCAGGATCATCAGGGCGAAGCGGATGTAGGTCATGCGGCTCTCCTTTCTTGGCATACCGGGCTCAAAGCAGGCCCGGGGGTGTCAGCGCGGGCACCGAACGGTCGACAAGTGACCGCTCGCACTTTGATCGGGGCAGGCATCAGCGCAGGGCATGCACTACGCAGCGCCTCGAAGCGGTCGTTGCGTCGAGCCGCGCCAGCATTGCACGGCCCCGCATGTGCCGCCCGAGGGCTTTCAGTCGCGAGACCAGTCTTCCAGAGCTTCCACGACCTCGGTTCCGATTCCGCGCGCCTTGGCCGACCGCAACGGACACGGGCGTTTCAGACGTGCCGCCATATCGCCCACATGAAAGCCGTCGGGACGGCTCAGGTCCTGCAACTCGGCCCAGGTCACCGGCACCGCGACCGCGGCGCCGGCGCGCGCGCGGAGGGAATAAGGAGCGATGGCGGTGGCGCCGCGCTCGTTGCGCAACCAGTCGATGAACACGCGCCCCTTGCGTTTGGTCTTGGACATGGTGGCGGTGTATCGCTTCGGGTGGCGCTCCGCGAGGACTGTGGCAAAGGTCTTGGCGAAGGTTTTCACCGTCTCCCACTCGGCAATGCGGCGCAGCGGCACGATCACGTGCACCCCCTTGCCGCCCGTGACCATGGGCGCGCTGTCCAGCCCGCAGGCGCTCAGGCCCTCGCGAACCTCTTCCGCCGCCGCCTTCACCTTGGCGAAGCCGAGACCCTCGTCGGGATCGAGATCGAACACCATCCGGTCGGGCAGTTCGATCCGGTCGCGGCGCGCGCCCCAGATGTGGAATTCCAGCGTGCCCATCTGCGCCGCGCCAACGAGGCCTTCGGGGCCGTCGACATACATGTAATCGGCTGTATCGCCGTCCTTTTCCTCGATGGGAATGGATTTGACGCCCTCGGGAAAGCCCTTGCCCGCGTGTTTCTGGAAGAAGCAATCGCCCGCGATCCCGTCGGGGCAGCGCAACAGCGCCAGGGGGCGGTCGGCCACATCATCGAGCATCCGCTCGGCGACCTGAGCGTAATGTTCCGCAACCTCGCCCTTGGTCAGCCCCGCATCGGGATAGACCCTGCGCGAGGTGCTGGAAATGCGGACGCCGGCGATGGTTTTCTCGTCGTCGCCGCTGTCGTTCTTCGCTTCGGCTCTGGCACTCACGTCCCGGGCCTCCTTGTCTTCGCGCAGGCTCTTGTAGACGCCGTGGCGTATCCGGCCTTCGCTGGTGAACTCGGCATAGTCCGCTTCGATCACCAGCCTTGGCGTGACCCAGCGGGCGCCAGCTGCCTCGTCGGGCAGCTTTTCGTCAAACGGGGGTGTCTTGCGGGCAAGAGGCTTCAAGGCGGCCATCAGTTCCGCCATGTCGTCGCCGTCGAACCCCGTGCCGACGCGGCCCCGGTATATCAGCGTGCCCTTTTCGTAACTCCCCAGGATCAGCGAGGAAAACGGCCTGCCCTTCTTGTCCGAGGGCGACCATCCGGCGACCACGAATTCGGCCCGGCGGATGCACTTGGCCTTGATCCAGCTTTTGCTGCGGCCGGCGCGATAGAGGGCGTCGATGCGCTTGGAGATGAGGCCCTCGCCCCCGGCCTCGCAGATTACGGCAAGGGCAGCCGCACCATCGCCCTCGATCACCGGGCTGAGGCGGAGCGGCCCGCGGGGCGGCTGCCCGTCCATGAGCCCTTCCAGCGCCTCGCGCCGTTCCGAGAGCGGCTTGCCGGTCAGATCCTCGCCATCGAGGACAAGGATGTCGAAGAGGTAGCAGGTGAGCGGGTCGCCGGCCTTCAGTGCTTTCTGGAGCGTCGAGAAGTCCCCTCCCCCGGCCCCGGCGATCACTTCCCCGTCGATCAGGGCCGAGCCACACGCCAACGCCGCCGCCGGTTCACAGAGCGCCCCGAACCGGTCCGACCAGTCCTTGCCGTTGCGCGAGTAGAGCCGCACCCCGCCCTTGCCCACGGCGATCACGCAGCGATAGCCATCGAACTTGGCCTCGTGCTGCCAGCCCTCGCCGTCGGGCGGGGCGTCGCGCAGGGTGGCAAGCTGGACTTTGCGGAAGCGGGGCAGCGGCTTGGTGTGTTTCGCGGGGGTGGCGGCGTGTTTGCCCCCGGCAATGGCGCGCATCGCCCGACCCGTGGTGACCGAGGTGCGGTGCTTGTTGGTCAGCGCATCGGCGGTGCGCCCGGCAAAATCGTCGCGTTCCTTGATCAGCAGCCAGTTCTCGCGTTTCTCGCCCTTTTTTCCGCGCATCCGCACCAGCGCCCAGCCGCCTTTCATCCGCGCGCCATGAAGCCTGAAATGCAGCTTGCCTTCCTCCAAACCCTCTTCGGGATCGTGCAGGGGTTCCCACCAGCCGTTGTCCCACAGCATGACGGTGCCGCCGCCGTATTCGTCCTTCGGGATGGTGCCCTCGAAACCGCCATAGGACACCGGGTGATCCTCGGTGCGCACCGCGAGGCGCTTTTGCGACGGCTCGGTCGAGGGGCCCTTGGTGACGGCCCAGGACAGCAGCACACCGCCCAGTTCCAGGCGAAAGTCGTAGTGTAGGCGGCTCGCGTCGTGTTTCTGGACAACGAAGGACAGGCGCTCGCCGCCGGCCTCGACAAGCTCGGCGCGGGGCTCCGGCGTGACGTCGAAATCCCGCTTCTCGCGATATGCGTCCAGGGATCTCACGATGCCTTCTTGCGGCGGGTGGACTTGCCGCCCTTGCTCTGCTTCAGGCTTTTCTTCAGCGCATCCATCAGATCGACCACGTTCTCCGCCTCGGCGTCGCCGCCGTCATCCGCGGCCTTGGCGCGGGGTGTCTTCTTCGATTTCATCTTGGCCGAGATCAGGTCCTTGAGAGCCGCCGCGTAGTGATCCTCGAAGGCCGAAGCGTCGAAAGGCGCGGTCTTCTTGTCGATCAGCTGCGTGGCGACCTCCAGCAGTTCCTCGTCCGAGGCGTCGTCCTCGATCCCTGAGAACAAAGGATCGGCGTCGCGAATATCATCCTCGTAGTGCAGCGTCTCCATCAGCAGTCCGTCGCCGCAGGGGCGAATGGCGCATAGGTATTCCTTGCCGCGCATGGTCAGCTGACCGAGACCCGCCTTCTTCGTTTGCCGCAGGGCATCGCGAACCACGCGATAGGCATCTTCCGCAAGCTCGTCGGAGGGCACGACATAATAGGGCCGGTCGAACCAGATGGGCGCGATTTCCGAGGTCTCGACGAACTGGACGAGTTCCAGCGTCTTTTTCGTCTCCAGCTTGATCGCGTCGATCTCGTCCTTGTCGAGCAGGATATAGTCCCCGTCCTCGGTCTCGTAGCCCTTCATGATGTCATCGTTCTCGACGGGGCCGACCCCCTGAACCGCCTTCTGGTAGCGGACGGGCTTGCCCGAGGGCTTGTGGATCTGGCGGAACGACACGCGCGAAGAGGAATCGCGGGCGGAATGGATTTCCACCGGAATGGACACCAGCGACAGGCGAAGCTGTCCTATCCAGAGAGCGCGTGATGCCATGATCCTTGCCTTTCCTGCCGCGCGGGGTGCAACGTCGGGGAGTCAACGTCCGAACCGGCGCAGGAGTTCAACGCGGGCCTTTCCGGGGCGCGGCGCGGTCAGCGGCCGCGGAAACATTCGGTGGGATTGCGGGTTTGGGTTTGATAGGAAGAAAGTCGTGCGGCAGGCCCACCTTGCCGCCACGCGCAACGAAGCGACGGATAGGCCCGGGGAGTTTCTGATCATGGACGGGATCTACTGCGGACAACCGCCGCCGCCCGCGGAGCTTTGGACAAGCTGGAACCTCGATCCGGCGGTTCTCGCGGCGCTTTTGGGGCTGACGGCGCTGCTGCGGCGCGAGCCTGCCGGGCTGGCGGCTGTCGCGGTGATGTTCGTCGCGTTCGTTTCGCCCTTGTGTGCGCTTTCCTCTGCCCTGTTTTCGGCACGGGTGCTGCATCACGTTCTTCTGGTGGCGGTGGCGGCGCCGCTTCTGGCGGTGGTCTGGCGCGGGCGCGGCAGGCCCGGCCCGGCCCTGCCCTTTTCGGTTTCGACGGCGGTGCTGTGGATATGGCACGTCCCGGCAAGCTATGACTTGGCGTTGTCCAACGTGGCGGTCTACTGGCTGATGCAACTGACGTTGCTTGGCAGCGCCGTCTGGTTCTGGCGGGGCATCTTCGCCATCGAGGATGCACCCATCGACCGGCTGGTCTTCGTGGTGGCTGGGTTTGCGCAGATGGGCATGCTTGGCGCGATCCTGACATTCGCCCCCGCGCCGCTATACGCGGCGCATGCCGTGGCACCGTTTCTCTGGGGCCTCACGCCGCTTCAGGACCAGCAGCTGGGCGGGCTGATCATGTGGGTGCCGACCGGTGTTCCCTACGCGGCGGCCGCCATCGTCGTGGCCCGGCGCTCCTGGTCACACCTGTCCTCGGGTCCGGCATGACAATCGACTGGATCCTCTCGACCGTGCCGCTGCTCAAGCTGCTGCATGTCGCCGGGCTGACGCTGTGGTGCGGCGGACTGCTGGTTCTGCCCCTCATGCTGGCCCGCCATGACCCTGCCGTCGTCGCCGACGATTATCGCATCATCCGGCACGCCACCCATATGACCTACACAATGATCGTCACCCCCGCCGCTGTGCTGACCGTCATCGCGGGAACCTGGCTGATCTTCCTGCGCGAGGTTTTCGTGCCGTGGCTTTATGCCAAGCTCGCTTTCGTTGCGCTCCTTGTCGCCGTCCACGCCTGGATCGGCCACGTTCTGGTGAAGGTCGCCGAGAAGCCGGGCCGACATCGGCCGCCGCACCCCCTGCTGCCCGTCGCGGCCGCACTGGTGCCCTGCCTGTTCATACTCACCCTTGTGCTGGCGAAACCGACGCTGGACTGGATCAGCTTTCCCGAATGGATGACCGAACCCCGTGGCGGTCAGTTGCCCTTGGACGTCCCCAGCCGGTAATCGAAGACGAGCTTGCCCCCATGCCACCCCGTGAAGCCCACCACGCAGACGCAAAGTGCCGACATCAGGATGCCGTAGGGCAGCACCGCCTCCTGATATCCGTAGAGCCGCTGACCCCAGTTGGCCCCCAGAAGGGCCAGCAATGTGACAGCGATGATGAAATGCGTCCAGGCCGGGGCCCGCGCGCGGATACCCGGCACGAACAGCAATTCGGCCGTGCCGGAAAGTCCCGCAAACATCCCGAACAGGAAGCCGGTGCCCGCGGCCCACAAGGCCGCGCGTGCCCAGAACGCGTCGCCCGTCCACCAAAACAGCGCATCCGCCCCCAGGGTGCAGACGGTCAGAGCGACTGGGAACGCCACGCTCATCGCATGGATCGGATGGCCCAGGATCGCGATCTGCGATTCCGTTTCGCCAAAGCCGGGACGTTCGCTGACCGGATCGATCAGTTCCTCGTCTTCCTCGTTCACCATCGGTTCCGTCACCATGTCGCCCCACTGTGTCGCACTGTCGTTGCGACCACAACGCTTGTGACGCTTGCAGGTTGCGACGGGGCGCTATCCGTCGTCGATCCGGCCGGACCGGCCGCGCGCGAGATCGCTACCCTGTGGTGGGTGCTGCTGGCGGGGGCGACGCTGATCTTCGCCTTGGTGATGGTGCTGACGGCCCTGCCCTTTCTCCGCCGTGATGGACCGGGCAGCGAAAGGCACGGCATTCGCACCTGGGTGATCGGCCTTGGCCTGGCCTTTCCGATGGCCGTGCTTGCCGCGCTGCTGGCCTACGGCCTGGTGATCGGTGAACGCTTGCTGCCACGCGCCGGCGACGAGGTCGTCGAGGTCGCCGCGACCGGCAGCCGCGACGGCTGGTTGTTCACCTATCCCGACGCAGCCGACCGGACGACCAGCGCGGTACTGCACATTCCCGCCGGGCGGCCGGTCGATGTGGTGATCACGACCGAAGACGTGATCCACGCGTTCTGGGTACCCCGACTTGCCGGCAAGCTCGATGCGATCCCCGGCCATGTGAACATCCTGCGGATCGAGGCCGACGCGCCGGGCACCTACCGGGGACTCAGCGCAGAGTTCAGCGGCGCCGGCTACGGCGACCTGACCTTCACCGTCACCGCGCATGACGCGGCCGGCTGGACGGCCTTCCTTGCAGGTGAACCCGAATGAACGCACTCCGACGCCATCGCGCCCTCTCTCGCATCTGGGCGTCCGAGCCGGGCTTCCGCGGCTGGTTCTCGACCGTGAACCATACCGACCTGGGGCGGATGTTCCTTGTCACCGCCTTCTTCTTCTTCGTCGTCGGCGGGCTTCTGGCGATGCTGATCCGCGCCCAGCTTGCCACGCCGCATTCGGCCTTCGCGGGGCCCGAGATCTACAACCAGATCTTCACCATGCACGGGACCATCATGATGTTCCTCTTCGCCATCCCCACCTTCGAGGGGCTGGCGGTCTATCTGCTGCCCAAGATGCTGGGCACCCGCGACCTGGCCTTCCCGCGGCTTACGGCCTATGGCTACTGGTGTTACGCCTTCGGCGGAACGATGCTTCTCGTGTCGATGCTGCTGGGAATCGCCCCCGATAGCGGCTGGTTCATGTACCCGCCGCTCAGCGGCGCGATCCATTCGCCGGGAATCAACACCGATTTCTGGCTGATCGGCATCACCTTCGTCGAGATTTCGGCCATCGCGGCAGCGGTCGAGATCACCGTCTCGATCCTGAAATTCCGTGCGCCGGGCATGTCTCTGGACAGGATGCCGATCTTCGCCTGGTATGCGCTTGTTACCGCGCTGATGATCCTGACGGGGTTTCCGCCGCTGATCCTCGGCTCCGTGCTGCTGGAAGTCGAGCGCGCCTTCGGCCTGCCGTTCTTCCAGGCCGAGCTGGGGGGCGACAGCCTGCTCTGGCAGCACCTGTTCTGGCTGTTCGGCCACCCCGAGGTCTACATCATCTTCCTGCCTGCCGCGGGCGTGATCTCGACCGTGCTGCCGGTGATGTGCCGCACCGCCCTGCTGGGCTACGGCTGGATCGTCGCGGCGGCGGTGGCGCTGGCCTTCCTGTCCTTCGGCTTGTGGGTCCACCACATGTTCACCACCGGCATCCCGCACATGGGACTGGCCTTCTTCTCGGCCGCCTCGACGCTGGTGGCGGTGCCAACGTCGGTGCAGATCTTCGCGTGGATCGGCACGATGTGGCGGGGCCGGCCCGAACTGCACATGCCGATGCTGCACATCCTCGGCTTCTTCGTGACCTTCGTGATCGGCGGGCTGACCGGCGTGATGGTCGCCGTGGTGCCCTTCGACTGGCAGGTGCATGACACCGCCTTCGTCACCGCGCATCTGCACTATGTCCTGTTCGGCGGCTTCGTCTTTCCGGTGCTGGCCGGGATCTACTACTGGCTGCCGCATGTCACCGGGCGAAAGCGGTTCTTCCGGTTGGGGGAATTCGCCTTCGCACTGGTTTTCACCGGATTCCACGTGACCTTCCTGGCCATGCACTGGGTCGGCCTCCTGGGCCAGCGCCGACGCATCCCGACCTATGCGCCCGAAGATGGCTGGACCGCGATCAACCTGGTGTCCTCCGTCGGCAGTTTCGTGCTGGCGATCGGTCTGGCGATGGTCCTGTTGGATATCATCCTCAATTCCGTCACGGCTGTGCGGGGCCGGCGCGATCCCTGGAAGGCGGGCACGCTGGAATGGGCGATGATCCAGCCGCCACCGGCCTACAACTTCGCCAGCCTTCCGCAGGTCACCGACCGCGAGCCGCTGGCCCGGAACCCGGACCTCGCTCTGCGGCTGGCCCGCGGCGAAGGCTACCTGGAAAGCCCCCGGCAGGGCTGCCGCGAGACGCTGACCGTCGACGTCGCCTCCGGCCGACCGGATTTCCACGTGACCTACCCGTCGAACACCCGACTGCCGATCGTGATGTCGGCGGTCACGGGCCTGTTCTTTCTGTCGCTCCTGCTCAAGCTCTACTGGCTGACCCCCCTGGCCCTCGCCGGCGTGGCAGCGCTGGCCTGTCGCTGGGTCTGGGCGCTGGGCCGTCGTGACGATCTGCCCGCGCAGGACGTCGGCCACGGGCTGGAATTGCCCCCCGCCGCCGCGACCGACCGCGGGCCGGGCTGGTGGGGGTCGGTGTTCCTGCTGACGGCGAACGCCACCTTCTTCGGGTCGCTCCTGTTCGGGTTCGCCTTTCTCTGGACCGTCGCCCCGGGCTGGCCGCCGCCTGCGTGGTTTACCCCCTCGGGCCTGGAGGTAGGCATCGGCCTGGCGGGCGCGGCCACCGGACCCTTGGCCATGCGGGTGGCGATCCGGGCGGTGCGCCGCGACGCCAACGTGCTGGCCGCGCTTGGCCTGTCCTTCGCCGCCGCCTGCGCCATCGGGATCGCCTGCGCGGCGATGATGCTGCGCGCGCCGGACCCGGACGGGCACGCCTATGGCGCAACGCTGACGGTGCTGGGCGCCTACGGTCTGGTCCACGCGGGACTGGCCGCGCTGATGATTGCCGTCCTGACCGCCAAGGTCCGGGGCGGGCTGACCTCGGCCCGGCGCCGGGCGGATTTTCCGGTGGCTGGCCTTTGGATCGACTACTTGGCCGCTACCGCAACACTGATCCTTTTGGCCGCGCACCTGCCCGGGTTTCTGCCATGACGGATGTGCTGCGTATTCTGGTGTCGCCCCTGCTGTGGCTGGCCGCGTTTAGCGCGGTCTACGGGCTGCACGGATCGATCTGCGGCCACGGCCTGACGGGGACGGTGTCCGGCGTGGCGCTGCCCGGTCTGCTGCTGGGCGCAGGCTATGCCCTAACGATCCTGGCGCAACTGGCGCTTCTGGCGGCGCACTACTTCTGGCCGCACCCGTCATCCGACCTTGTCCGCTTCGTCAGCCGCGCCGGGGGGTGGGTGGGTCTGGTCGCCACGATCTGGACGCTTCTGCCGGTTGTGTCCATTACGACATGCAATTGAGGTGCAACTTTGAGTTTGTAGGTTCCCGTCACACCCTCACGAGGCGCGCCATAGTCGGGTGGAGCCGGAAGGACCTGCTCGCCATCTTCTCGACCGGGCGCAACGCCCATGCGGCAGTCAACGGCGAGATGCAGTTGGTCATCCGGAATTCCACCCAGTTCATGAGCGCAGAGGACCTCGCCGCCATGTCGGCCTTCCTCTTGGGGCTGAACGGCGGCGGCGCGGCGCCGGAACGCTCCGGCGACAGGACCGGGACCGAGGCCCTGATCGCCTCGGCCGACCCGGACATGCCCCTGGGGCACGGCTCTACATCGACAACTGCAACGCCTGCCATTTCGCCGACGGGCACGGCGCCGACGAGGTCTTTCCCGAACTCGATGGCAATGCGCTGGTCACGGCGGAAAGCTCGACGGGGCTGATCTCGATGATCCTGAACGGGTCGGAACTGCCCTCGACACCCAAGCGTCCCTACACGCTGCGGATGCCCGGATTTGCAGACAGGTTAACGATCGCACGCTTGAGCTGGCCGTTATCGTCACCTGACGTTTGCGCGGCGCCATTTTCCGGGTCATCGGTCACGGCAAATCCTCCGCGATTGGGCGCCGCCCATACTTGCCCTGCTCCTCTTCCAGAATGCGCCGAACCTCTGCGAGCAATGCCGCAGCCTTGCCGTCGGGTGCGCCATGCTCGGCGCTCTCTGCCGCCAGGTCGGTCAAGACCGAGTTCAGGAAGTTCATTCTTTCGCTCCAGGAATATCCCTCTTCGGCGAGAACCTCTTGCAACTCTTGCGGGGAAATCCAATCTCCATTCCGCGTTCGCAATTGACGGCTGTTTTCCTGCGTCATAACCCGGATCCTCCTACAGGGGAAACCGCCTGTGAACGCGGCAGTTCCCAGCAGCGCGCGCCCTGCCTCGATGCGGCGTCTGTCCGCTGAATCCATCCAGTCTCCGGCAAGGGCGAAGCCGCGGTCGGGGCCAATATGGATACTGTCATTCAAGGTGAGGTCATCACCGGGTTTCGTCTCCAACATTTGTTGGGCGCGACTCCTTGTGAGCAAAGAAACGCTCCCCCACAGCGAGCACCCCTCGAAACATTATCCGCGCGCATCTGTTAGTCGAATTCATCACCAGTGTGCTCGTAAGAGGTTCAAATGAAATCCGAAACCGACCTCACGGATCGAAAGCACGGCGACATTTCCATGTCCAAGGAGCGCTCTGACGCAGCCGGAGCGGCACGCCTGCGCGATCGGATTTAACGTGGCGCAGAGGGCGACAAGGTTGCATTCCAAGGCCCCGTCGCTGCGCCGCTGGGCACGGACGACGAAGCGGCGGGAACTCCGCCGAGCGCGGCACAGGTGTCAACGGCAATGCAACGAGAGGCGAACCGATACGCGAGCGCCGACCGTAAGCCGGGCTCAGAGGACATCCAGGGCGACGGATCCCGGCAACCCGCCCGGTGGGTCGTCGCGGGCTTCTGGCACTGGCGGCCGTGGCAATCGCTTTCATCGTTGCGTGATTGGAACGCGGCGGATCGGCCTGTGTTGAATCAAGAGACTTGGTCATCGTGCGACTGACTGTCCGGCTTTCACATCCGGCGCGGTGGACAATTTTGGCCCACGGAACACCGGGAGGACTGCATGACCGAAAACACGGAGAATGATCGGCGGAAACCCCTGGTTTTGATCACCGGGGCAGCCGGAAATCTCGGTGGCGCCCTGACGCGGCGGCTGGCTGATGACTACCGGGTGGTCGGCCTCGACCTGCAGGAAGCTGAGGACATCTTCGCTTTCGATATCACCGATGCGGCGTCGGTCGGCAGCGCAATGGAACAGGTGCGATCACAGCATGGCGATCACATAGCCGCCGTCATCCACCTTGCCGCCTATTTCGACTTCTCGGGCGAGGAAAGCCTGCTCTACGAGAAGGTCAACGAGGAGGGCACCCGCAACCTGCTGCGCGGGCTGCGGCAATTCCGCGTCGACCGTTTCATCTATTCCGGCACCATGCTGGTGCACCGCCCCTCGGCCCCCGGGATCCCGGTCACCGAAGACACTCCGGTGGAGCCGGGCTGGGCCTATCCCGCCTCGAAGGCGCGCACCGAGGAGGTGATCCGGGCCGAACATGGCGGCATCCCCTATGCCCTGCTGCATCTTGCCGGCCTTTATGACGAACGAACAGCCGTGCCCACGCTGGCCGAGCAGATCCGCCGCATCTACGAACGCGACCCGAAATCGCACGCCTATTCCGGCGACCTGTCCACTGGCCAATCCTTCCTGCACAAGGACGACATGCTCGAGGCCTTCGCCCGCACGGTCGACCGCCGGGACAATCTGTCCGAGGACGTGACGATCCTGATCGGCGAGCGCGAGGCCATGGGCTATGATGCGCTGCAACGGCGCATCGCGCAGCTGATCCACGGCACCGAAGACTGGCAGACGCTCTCGGTCCCCAAGCCGATCGCCGCCGCCGGGGCCTGGGCGCAGGTTAAGGCCGAGCCGGTCGTGCCGGATGATTTCTACCATGGCGAGGAGCCTTTCATAAAGCCGTTTATGGTCAGAATGGCGGATGACCATTACGAGCTCGACATCTCCCGCGCCGAAGAATTGCTGGGGTGGACGCCGAAGCATTCGATCCGCGAGGAATTGCCGGCGATGATCGCCAGGCTGAAGAACGACCCGGAGGGCTGGTATGAGGCCAATGGTCTAACTAAGCCGCACTGGCTTCAGGCCGCGAAGGATCGTAACGACCCCGAAGCATTGCGCAGACGTCACGAAGACCAGTTCCGCACCACTCATGCCCGAAACGTCTGGGCGCAGTTCCTCAACATCGGGCTGGGGGCCTGGATGATCACCGCTCCGGTGATCCTGGGCTACACCGACCTGACCGGCTTACTGGTCAGCGACATTGCTGCGGGGGTCCTGGTGGTGATCGGAAGTTTCCTGGCGCTCTCCTGGCGCGCCGCACTGGTCCGCTGGGGGGTCGCCGCGGTCGCCGCCTGGATCATGACCGCGCCGCTGGTATTCTGGACCGAAAGTGCCGCGGCCTACCTCAACGGCACGCTGGCGGGGGCGGCGATCTTCGGCCTCGCGGTCTGCACCCGCCCCGCGCCGGGGATCGGCACCATGTCGGCCACAACCGGGCCGACGATCCCGCCCGGCTGGGATTACTCTCCGTCCGACTGGACCCAGCGGATGCCGGTGATCGGGCTGGCCTTCATCGGGCTCTTTGTGTCGCGCTACCTCGCCGCCTACCAGATGGGCCACGTGGACGGGGTATGGGAGCCGTTTTTCCCAGGCGCGCCCGACAATCCGCAGAACGGCACCGAAGAAATAATCACCTCGGACATCTCCGAGGCCTGGCCGGTGCCGGACGCGGGCCTTGGCGCGCTGACCTACCTGCTGGAAATTCTCATCGGCTTCATCGGCTCGGCCCGCCGCTGGCGCACGATGCCCTGGCTGGTGCTCATCTTCGGCATCATGATCGTTCCCCTGGGCGTGATCTCCATCACCTTCATCATCATCCAGCCGATCTTGCTAGGCACGTGGTGCACGCTCTGCCTGATCACCGCCGCCGCCATGCTGGTCCAGATCCCCTATGCGGTGGACGAGCTGATCGCGACCTGCCAGTTCCTGCGCCGCCGTCACCGGGCGGGCGCACCGATCCTGCGGGTCTTCCTGACCGGCGACACCGATGACGGGCCGGACGACCGCCGCGACGAAAGCTTCGAGCGGCCCGCCGGCGCCGTGGCGCGCGAGATGCTGGGCGGCGGCGTGAGCGTGACCTGGGGCCTGGTAGCCAGCGTGGCGATCGGCACCTGGCTGATGTTCACCCGGCTGACCTTGGGCACCGAAGGCACCTTGGCCAACACCGACCACCTGATCGGCGCGCTGGCAGTCACCATCGGGGTCAGCGCCATGGCCGAGAGCATTCGCGCCGCGCGGTTCCTCAACGTCTGCCTCGGCGCGGCGCTGGTCATCTGCGCGCTGGTGATGGAGGCGACCTGGGTCCAGAGCGGCGCTGACATCGCCGCCGGGCTGGCATTGATGGCCGTCAGCCTGGCGCGCGGACCAGTCCGCCACAGCTACGGCGGCTGGTCGCGCGTGGTGGTATGAGCAGGGTTCGCAAGCCTCCCGCTCGCAGCCGGTGCGGCGCTCTTCCCGGGGCCAACGGTGGTCGTCTGGCTCTCGGGCACGCGAATGTCCCGGCTGATCGATGACGTGCGGGCGCCGGGTGGCATCACTTCGCTCGCCTGGACCGCGGCTGCACTGTCTGCCACGGTGGCACCGTCCTGTCGGTCACACTCGGATGACGGAGAAACCGGCATGCACCACCCCGCGACCCATGCACTGAGCGATGTTCTCGACGAACTCGAGCGCTCCGTTTCGGGTGAGGAGATTTCGGTCGAGGATGTGGTCGATACGCTTGGTCACTCTTCCTTCGCCGCGCTGATGCTGGCCTTCTCGCTGGTTTCCACCTCGCCGGCCAGCGCCATCCCCGGGATCACCGCCGTGGTGGCGGCGCTGGTCTTCATCCTCGTGGCGCAGATGATGGTGGGGCGAAAGAGCGTCTGGCTTCCGGGTTTCGTCACCCGTCGGAGGTTGTCGACCGGTAAGCTCTGCAAGGGCATCCGCTGGCTGCGGCGGCCCGTCCGCCTTGTCGAGCGCTTCCTGAAACCGCGACTGACCTGGCTGTTTCACCGTCCTTGGACGTGGCTGCCACTGACCCTCGTGATGGCGCTCGCGTTGTTCATGCCGTTCATGGAGATCGTGCCAACGTCCGTCTCCATAGCTTCGGCCGTGATCGCACTCTTCGCCGCCAGCCTGTTGACCCGCGACGGCGTGCTGGCGCTTGTTTCGCTCGGCCTGCTGTCGATATTGCCTGTAGCGATCTATTATTGGGTCTGACACCAGAGCGGGCAATTCGGCTATTGCCACCATGAGGGCGGTCCGGATTTCTGAGGGTTTCTTGACGAATGTGAAACGACCGTCTTTGCAGCCATGTGCACCTCAGGTGCTACGACAGCCTATAAACTCGCCATCATGGATGCGGGACGCGAATGGTCTGACCTGAGTCTACGAGAAGAACAGCCCCAACGGCTACCGCTCGGTACAGCATGTCTCCCCAATCCATCACTGGATCGACCTGTCGGAAACGAAGACCGGGTTCAGTCTGCAAATCGCCGCGGATTACATCCTCATCGCCCCGCATCCCGGCAAGCACGATGCGGATCTTCTCCTCCGCCGAGTAAAGCTTGCGGGTCTTACGCTTGATACC